>NZ_CP196988.1:0-201132 GCF_056716065.1 Clostridioides sp. LIBA-7678
ATGAATAACACATCTAATTTACTTAGTAAAACGAGCCCAAGAGTTTTAATGAAAAATAATGCACTAATACGAGCTAAATATAGTTTAACATTAAATGAAAATAGGATATATTTACTGATACTTTATAAACTTCAAAAATCATGTGATGGAACAATGAGATGTTATATTACTAAAAGTGAAATTAAACAAATTATAAAAAAAACTAATGACCGAACAACTAAGAATATAACAGAACTATTATCAAGTCTTAGGGTTAAGCCAATTCATTATATTCAAAGAAAAAAATCTAATAAATTGGCATGGGGAGAATGTTCTATAATATCTGATTTCAAATATGATGAAGATATTCAAGCTTTTATTATAGAGAGCTCAAGCACAATTTATGATTTACTAAACAAGTACTTAGAAACTGGATATACACCAGCTAATCTAGCTGTTTTATTTAGTCTTAGTAATTACTATGCACAGAGACTCTATGATTTAATAAGATTATGGAGTAATAAAAAAAATGTAATTACTTATAAAATAGAAGAGTTGAAAGAATATTTAATGCTAGAAGATAGCTATCCTCAGTATGGTAATTTTAAAAGGAGAATAATTGTACCAGCAATAGATGCATTAAATAAAACAGGTCTTTTTGAAATAGATTTTAAAGAAAGAAAAGAAGGAAAAAAAGTAGTATCAATAGATTTTATTGTAAAAGATTTGGACAAAAGAACATATGAATTCAATAAAGATATAATAGAGAACATGAATTTAATAGAACTTGAAAGGGCTATAGAAGAAAAAGAGTCTATTGAAACAATACCTGAAGAAGAATTTATTAAATTAAATAAAGAACTTTTAGATAAAGATTCTGAAAGAAAAAATGTATACTTAGATAAATTTAAAGAAGATGAATATATAATAAAAGATGTTGAGTTCACTGAAATTAAAGAAGAAGATAATGAAAAAGTAGTTAAAAAGCATAAAACAAAAAATAAAAAAGCTAATTCTAAAGTGAAAGAAGAATTCTTTGTTCCAGAACCTGATATATTTACAAAAGGGACAATAAGATTATTTAAAAAGGATTTTGCAGATTTTGATTTTAAAGAAAAAAAATATGCAGATATTTTAGATAAAGCAATAGCTATAGTATTGGAAAAAGATGATACAGATATTATAGCTACACAATCATACGAATATTTCAAATCAACACTTTATAACTTGCTCAGTGATTATATAGTTAAAGAAGAAGAAGAACTAAAGCATAAAAAAGAAATGGAAAAGTATTGGAATACTGATATTGATATTAAGACAAATAATAGAGAGATTGATTTAACTAGGGAACCAGTTATAAATGAAAATCTAAAAAAGCGTTTATTTGATAGTGGCTTTGTAGATGAAAATGGATACTACTATAAGTAAAAATACAATGTATAAAATAATATATTTTAAAGATATATAAAATTAAATAATAATAAGAGAGAGAATCTGAAATAGATTCTCTTTTTTATTGTTATTTAATAAATGATATATATAGATAATATACAAATATATAAATATATATTGTATCTATAAATATAAAATATATTATATATTTATAAGAAAGGAGAATATGAAATTTTGATTAAAATAAATAAATTAGATAATAAATATGAATTATATATAAAAGTTATTAATATCATAGAAATTTTATATTTAATTTTGATATTTATATACTCAATATATATAGGTATTATGGGTAAAAGTTCAATTTTGAGTTTGTATTTATTTATAATAACTATATATATAATTTCTATAATATATATTTGTAAACATAGTTTGAAAAATAAAATAAATAAGAGGGATAAAAATGAGATATAGGGAAAGAAAAATAGAATGTGCCAATAAAGAACTTAAAAATTCGGTATTATTAATTATTATCAATATACTATCATTGATATTATTACATAATGTAATAGATAATTATAATCTAATTGATTTTGAAAAAGAAATAATGAGCTTATTTGAATTAATTTATTTTTTATGTATGACTATTTTAATTTTAAAAGAATAAAAATAGCTATTTGTAGAATGGAGGATATTTATGTATTATAGAAAACTTATGATTTTAATAACATTTGCATTAATAGTTCAAGTACTGTTATATCTATATGTAATTGCAATTATGGTACTTTGAATCTTTAGGTATAAGCAAAAGATGTCCCAGTAGATATAATTTGATTTAAAAATAATTAAAAAAAGATACTAAATTCGACATTATAAACTAAAAAGTACATAGAATGAATACAATGAAAAAGATAGTAAATATTTATAAGTTTACTATTTTTTTCATTGTATAAAAATATAATTTTGAAATAAATTATGATTTCATATAAAAATATTATATGAATATATAATATATATTTCCATATGACTAATATAAATAAATATATATATTAAATATAAATATATATATTATAAATAAAATATACTAATGAAATATATAAATTAAACAATAAACTATTAAGGGAGAATATATATTTCATTATAAAATATACTTATTTTATAAATGGTTATTTTTTATAATATAAAAATAAATAGAGAGGAGAAAGTGAGAATTATAAAAAATATTATGTAAATAACATAGGAGGGAAAGAAGTGAAATTAAAAGTAAGTATAGATAAGGTTAAGGAACTAAATAGTAATAGTAGTAAAAATGCGAAGAAAATATTTTTCTTAATAGCTTTATGTATATTAATAATAGGCTCAAATATAATTTCTAATGCATTACTTAATAAAACAGTTGATATTGTGACCTTTAAAACAGCTTTACCTCAAGATGCAAGAGTTACTGAAAGTAACATGGTTAAAACAAAAATGGTAAAAGCTGAGTATGAAAAGCAAGGAATAATGAAGTTTAGCGATGGAAGTAAAAAAAGAACTATTGTTTTATGGGAAGACAGAAATAAAATTAAAAATGCATATGCATCTTATTATATTAGACAAAACACACCAGTTCATTGGGATTCTTTAAGTAAAGACACTCCAAAGCAATTAGCTTATTTATACAAAATGGATGGAGAATTATTAAAACTAGATATAAAAGCAGACCAATTTGGAGAAATGTTAGTCCCTGGTGACAAAATAAATGTTCGAGCTGCATATACAGACCAAGTATATACTTTACCAAGTGAAGAAGCTTATAAAATGCAACAAGAAGCTGGTATTCAACCAAATACTGCTATCCAAAGAAAAGTAAAATTATTTAATAATGCAGTTGTCATAGATATCTTAAATAGCGATGGTGCAAGTATATTTGATATTTACTACAAATTATTAGCTTTACCAAAAACAAAACAACAGGAAATAATAGCCACTGAAGATTTCAAAACTAGTGTTAAACCAGTCCAGATTTTATTAAATGTAACAGAAGAAGAAGCAGATAATTACATGGATATAGAAGCAAAAGGAGCAAATTATATGATGACTCTTCTTCCTCGAACAAATGGAAATATTATAACAGATGCTCTTAATAATTTACAAACAGGTTTTACAAGAGAAAGTAGTTCAAGTGATAAAAAATAAAAAGTATAGGTGAATGTAATGTTAATAAAGTTAGATATTACAGAAAAACAATTAAAAGAAGTATTGCTTCCTGGAGATAAAATAAAAGTTAGTATATTAAGTAAAAATAAGGTAACAAAAACATGTGATAGTGCAATAGTTATAGATATTTTAAATGACAATGGGACAAGTATATTTGATGTTTATTATGAACTATTTACACTTTCAAGAAAAAAACAGGAAGAGCTATTTTTAAATAATGATTTTCAAAAAAATATTGTACCATCAAATATATTATTGAAAGTAAACAAATTAGGTTATCTTGACTACAATAACATAAAAAAAGAGGAATTAAGTTATGAAATAACATTGTTAAATGAGATAGAAGAAAATATTGTATTAAAAGCTCTTAATGATTTGAAAAAAAGATTTTCTGATAAGTAATGAAGGAGAGATATAATGAGTAATTTAAGCAAATTGATAGGTATAATGTCAGGTGGAGGAAATAATAATATTTCAGAAAAATTACTATTCAATAAAGTGATTGGTTTTAAAGGTATGGTTCCAGGGACAGGTACATCTACTATAGTACAAAATGTAGCTATAGCTCTATCAAAAAAAACAACATTGAATATTTGTGTATTAGATATGAATATGCAGTATCCAACTCAATATTCATACTTGATGAAAGATGGTAATAAAACAACATCACAAAAAGATATACTTGATTATTCAGGTGATATAGCAGAAGTTACTTCACAAACAAAATATAAAAATATATATTTAATAGATTTTAGAGAACGAACAATAGCTGATATGTTTTCATCTAGAGATAGTGATGTTATTTTAGCAGAAATGATTGATACATGTAAGACATCTTTTGATGTAATTTTGATTGATTTATCATCTTATGAATTAACTAATATGAATACTAGAGCTGCTATAAAATGCAATAAAATAATTAGTGTAGCAGACCAAAGTATAAAATGTTTATCTAATTTAAAAAAATCATTAAATATACAAGCTACTTTAGCAATACCTTTTTTAAAAGCTAATAAGGTTGTATTAAATAAAGTTTCAGAAGAAGTTTTAGCATTTACTCAAAAAGCTTTTAAAGACATTGAAATGACAATATTAGGTCAAATATATTTTTCTGAAGAGATATTAAAAGCAGGAATCAATGGAAATAAAATATGGGAAGAAAACCCTAGAGAAAATTTTAAAAACTTTTCAGATGTAATAAATAATATTATAGATGAAATTCTAGATATAACACCTAAAAATAACCAATTACTTATAGATAAGGATAAATTAGAGGAAAAAGAAATAAATGAAACTGAGGTAAAAGAAAGCTTTGAAAAAATTAAAAGTCATGGAAAAAATAAGGATAATGAGGATTTAAATACTTTTGAAGATAAAATTATAGAAATTTAAGAAGAAAGGTTAAATAATGGCAGGGAAAATTATACTTATTATTAGTATTATTTGTGCTCTAATTTTAATTTATATTATTCAAAAACTATATAAATATTTTAGAAGTAAAAGCATAGTGAAGGATAAGAAAGATATAGTAGAAATAGAACAACAAATAGATAACAGACAAGAATGGTTTGAAGTAGAAGACAATCAGGAAGCTTTAAGAGAAATAAAAACAAAATTTCCTGCATTTAATAGAGAAGAATTAGAAAATGAATTATCATCATTTATATTTTTATATTTAAAGTATATAAATAACGATAATAATGAGCTATTTAAGTGTGTTAAGTGTACTAGTAATGTAGAAAATTATATAGAGCATAAGAAAATAAATTTAAATAGACATATTTATTTTAATAAATTAACATTTTTAAGTATGGGAATTAGAGGTTTTGTATGTTTTGATGATTGCTCAATAATAAAAATAAAATTAGTGTTATCAAGTGAAGATAATGAATCAGTAAAAATATATAATACTCAAATACCAATAGTTCAAAAACATATTTATGAAATAGATTATAAGATTCTAACAAAAGAATATTCATTTAGATGTAGTAAGTGCAATTTAATTACAATTAATAAAGAAAAATGTGTATGTGGAGGTGATATAAAGAAATATAATAAAAAAGTTATTAGTAACTTTAAAAATTTAAAAGAAATATAAGTATGTTGATAGATAAAGAAGTGTTGATAGATAAGGATGTGTTGCTTAAAGTTGCAAATAGCGAGGTGATACTTTGTTATCTGCTAAAAGTATATTTAAGCTTCAGAGCGATTTTGGAGTATATAAAAAAGATGATACTGATTTCTCAAAAAATGATGGAATTGCATTTGAGGAATATTTAAGTCAATGTAGGACTGTAATTTCTAGACAATTAACAAAAGAATACTATGAATCATCAGATGAAAAAAAATATAAAATTATGATACAGAAAATAAATGATTATGTTAATGAACATCAAATAAATGTGAAAGGATACATAGAAAATGGGAGATTAAATACACATTTATTATTAGAGGATGTATCAGCAGCAATATCTGGAGAATCAGTATTAAAAAAGGCTTTAGAAGATGAGTCTATTGATGAAATTGAAATATTAGATTATTTAACTATAAATGTTCAAAGAAAAGGATTATGGTATCCATATTTAGATGAACATGGTAGAAGAATAACTTTTCCATCGCCTCAAGAAGTTAAAATGACCATTTTAAGATTGATAGATGATGGAACAGGAACAGTGCCTCAATTTACAGATGGATATCCTATATTAAATGCTAAAACAAAAAAAGATAAATATCGTGTGAATGCTGTACACAGCTCTTTAAATGCTAGAGGAACTGGTAAATATGATTTTCCAATTGAAACTATATCTATTCGTAAATTTAAAAAAATAAAAATGAGTATTGAAGATATAGTGAAAAGTGGAGCTTGTAGTGACGAAATGGCTGAATTTATAAAGTTAATTGGACGAGCAGGAAACATGAGATGTTTTTGTATAGGAAAAACAAACTCAGGAAAAACAACATTACTTAATAGTTTAGCAAAAGAAATCCCTAAAGATAAGAAAAAGATTTTTATACAAAATCCTACAGAAGTGTTTATGACTGAAAGAGATGAAGAAGGTATAAATCAAAATAGAGTTGTTCACTGGGAAGTAAATTCAACTGCAATAGATGATGATTCTGAAACAGTTGGAACAATGGCTAATTTAGTTTCAAATTCTTTACGTGCTTCACCAGATGCCATTCTTCCAGGCGAATGTAGAACACCGAAAGAGTTTTTTCAAATATACAGAGCTTGTTTAACTGGACATATAGTTATGAGCTCATTCCATTCAGGTAGTGCTAGAGAAGCTATGTTTAGAATGGCATCAGAGATATCAAAAGAAACCAAATGTTCTCAAAAAGATAGCTTGATAGATGTGGCAAATGTAATAGATTTCTTTATAACTCAGACTATATATGATAGTACTGGTGAAAGAAAGATACTTGGAATTACAGAGGTTTGTGGAGTAGACGAAAATGGAAATCCAATATTAAATGATATATTTACATTTAAAGAAGATGAAGTAGTAACAGATGAAAATGGAAATAAGAAAATGCTAGGAAACTTTATTCAAACAGGATATATAACAGATAAAGTAAAAACAAACTTTATCAGGGGAGGAATATCAAAAAGAGAATTAGAGAAATTTGTTAAACCTTCAGATGATACAACTAAAGTTTCATAAAGTATAGAACTTTATAGTAGATAATAAATGTTATCCAATAAATAGCTTTATTAAAAACTTAATTAAAACAGGAGAGTTAAGACTATAAAGAAGGTGGAAGAATGTTTGAGATAATATTTAAATTAAGTATGTCATGTATAGTAATTACAGTATTTGGGTTTTGTGTAATGTACAATAAAAAATTAATAAACCTATTGGAAAAATCAAAGATATCGACAAATAAAATATTCCAAGAAAAGTTTGGAGAGAAATTAAGACAACTAAGTAGAGATACAGAGAGAAAAGCTAATATAAATAAAAATACATTAAATTATAAACTGTATACTTATTTTAAAGATATAATAGAAAATTTAGATATGGAAAAAGATAATGTAACTCCTTCTGGATTAGTAATATTTATAGCAAGTCTTTCTTTTGTATTTTCAACGATATTTTCAGTACTAGTAAATTCAGTTAACCTTACACTACCTATGTTTTGTGCATTCTTTTATTTAATTTTAGTTGTATTTAAGTTTATGTCATTGACTAGATATGAAAAGAAAGAAGCTCAAATAATGGATATGACAGATTTATTAGTATCTGATGTAAGGGGAGGGGTATTTAATGCTATAAGAAGATATAAAAATTCTTTTCATCCTAATTTACAAATATATGTAAATGAATTTTTAGATGATATAGATAATAAATCTTATAGTTTTGAGAAAGCAATTAAAAAACTAAATGATAAGCTTGGACATAATTTTACAGAGTTTTGTATAATTGCTATTTCCTATGAAAGTAAGGCAGATGAGCACTCTGAATCAGAATTTTCTATTGTCATGGAAACTAATGCAGAAGTTAGAAAAACTAGAGAAGAAAATAATAAAATATTTAATGAAAGAAAAATACAAATTATAGCATCAATGATTTTAATAGGTGCATATTGTGTGTTTAGTATTTATGAAGACCGTTTTATGATGAATTTCTTCTTAAATAATACTTTTGGAAAACTGTCTCTGGTTGTTGATGTTGGATTGGTTGCTTGGTCTTTAGCATATTTAACATCTGTTAAATCACAGTCATTGTAAGGGAGGTTATAATAGTTGATAAATTCAATAATTATTAAAAATCTTATCTTATATTCTTTCTTAGTGGTGACAATTTGGGGAATTTTGAAAGAAAACAATCTAATAGGTGTGACTAAAGGAACTAAAAAAGCTAGAAAAGATGTTAATAAAATTAAATATGATGTTTATAAAAGAAAAATAATAGTTAATTTTTTAAACTTTTGCGACTGGATAACTGATAATATAGGACAAGTCCCTTCAGACTATAATATAAAAGAAATGAAATATAGAGTAGATAGAGCAAAGCTTTATATAGATACAAATAAAAGAAATATAAAACCAACAGAATTAATAGGTCTGTTTAGAGGATTATTCCTTTTAGGTTTATTATTAACTGGTTTAAGTTTAATTTTAACTACAGGTCCTAAAGGATATTTATTTTTAATACTATGTTTCTCAAAACAAATTTTCCTATTATTTGTTGATAGCATGATAGAAAATGAGGACAAAAACTTGGAAGAAAAATTTCCAAATCTGTATTTAAAATTATATAGTAAGTTAGTAAAAAGACAACATGCAAATCTAGCACCAGCATTAGATGAGTATATAAAGTCTTTGGAATTTGTACCAAATAAAGAAAATTATAAAGCAATAAAAAACTTTGCGATTGTTTATCGTAACAATATAGAACTATACTCTGATGAAAGTATGGCTACAGCTAAATTAAAAGATTTATATAAATCTTCTACAGTAGTGAATTATTGTAATGTAGCTCAACAGTCATTAAGGGGTGTTGATAATAGGGTAAAGTTAGGAGAATTAAAAACAGAACAATCTATGAAAAGAAGAAGCTCTGTTAAAAAAAATGGTCAGAGATTGGCAAATAAAGGTGCAAGAGCTTTGATAGTGATTTATATAATACTGGCTAAATTTGTTATACTTTCATGGGTAGCAAAAGTAGCTATGATTAGATAAGAGTAAGTTATATAAAAGCAGGTGTTTTTATGAAAAAAGCATTAATAACTATTTTTATAGTAGTTGCAATTCTTGTTTTCGCAGCTAAAAGCTTTAATTTTGGGTTTGGTAAAAATGGATTATTAGAAACAGGTATAAATGCAGTTGGAGGAACAGTGAATTCGGTATGGCAGAAAATAGCTGGTTCTAGTAATGGTAAGATAGTTAATGAATATAAAGGTGAAGATAATACAGGTCTTGATGATGCTACATCAGGTTGGTAGAATTCAATTTAATATGAGGAAGGTACAAGTTTATACTTGTACCTTTAAGGAGTGATGAACTTGATAGTAATATCATTAAAAGAAGCTTTTATGTGGGTCTTTATGTTAACAATGTCAGTATTATTATTTACTTTTGTAATTGAAAGCAAACCCTTAATGTGGAAAGAGATAGAAAAAGCAACACAAAATTCATGGTCTATGAGTACTATGCATGATGGAAAGGATATAGACCTAGAACTGGGGAAAATATTAGAAGATACTGCTGATTTAACAACAAAATAAAGAGCATATAAGCTTTTTAACTAGTAAAAAATTATTAAGTTAGGAAGTGATTATAAAAGTGTTTTCCTATAAACCAGTATGGCTTGTATTTAAAGTATTAGCTTTTTCAATGGTGCTAATGACCTTATTAAATATAGGTATAGTTTTTGTAGATACTTTATCTGTGTACACGAAATTAGAGCCTTTGGCAGTTGTGATGCAAAATGAAGTATCAAGAAATAATTGTGTACCCAAGGCTATAACACCACTTTTTGAAAGGCAACTAAATGCAGTTGTAGAACAATCAAGTGTGGCAACAAAGATAGTTTCTAACATAAAAAATAATGTAATAATAGAAAACAAACAATACCCAGCGATAGATGAAGAGCATGTTAAGGATTATGGAGATATACAAACATTAGCTATATCAGTTACAATGCAACCAGCAGGAATAAGTATGGTAGAACATGGTGGAGCTGACAATAATGATGGTTCTCTTCTATTTAAACGTAACGATTTTGAATATCCATTAAATTTTATATATCAGGTTCCTTGTTTGAGATATTTAAAATAGAAAGAGGTATTAAAAATGTTTAAGGCAAAAAATTTATTGGTTATTTTTATTATAAATTATTTGTTAATAATAATAGTCTCTTCAATAATTGATTTATGGTATGCTAATCAATATTCAAAAGAGCTACAAATAATAGTTAAAACTGCTGCTGATATGGCATTAGAACAAACTCAAGCAACTGATGATTTTTTTATAGATTCAAGTACAAATACAAATTTAAAAGCTTATAAAATGAAATTCCCTTCAAATGATGGAAATTTCAAGGAATTAACAGTTTATGATGGTATTTATAATAAAAAAGAAAATATTGAGGGAAATCGTAATGAAATATTTTTAGAGTTATATGATAATGAAGATTTTAAAAATTTTACTAAAAAGTGTGGGAATATAAGAACCTCTATACACTATTGGAATACCAATAAAACAGGTATGTTATGGTATACAATGCCTAGAATAGCACAAATAGGTACAAATTTATTACCTGCTAGTGTAAGCAGCACAGGCATAAAATATGAAAATTCATATGTAAATACAGATGTTGAAGAGAATTTGTATAAAGAATATGGTTTTGATAGACATAGAAAAGAAAATGGATTATCTGAATATTATACTACACCAATCAGTCTTGGTATTACATATTTGAATAAAGAGTTTTTAGGAACACTATTTATGAATAACATGGATTTATTGATGAGAACAAAATATGATAAAGCTAATTGGAATCTAAATATAGAAAAAGGTGGAAATGGGGTACTAAAAGGTGAATATTACAAAGATACAATAACAAATGATTTAGAAAGTGAAAATCCTATTAATAATGGTGTTTTTACATTAATCAGAGGAAAGGAATCTACAAAAGGAAATTCAACAGTAAAAACTTTTCCAGGGATTACTCCTAAGATACAATATAAAGTAATTGATATGTATGATAAACAAAATGATGTTTTGTTAACATATTTATTTGGTGCTAAAAAAACTACAGAAGAAGGTAGATATTTTGAATCAAAAGCAGATTATTTAAAAGAATTAGATAAGGAAGTATTAGACCCTATGACTGGTTTACCTTATAAAAGTAAACCAATCGTAATTGCAAAGGTAACTTTTTATGCTGATGTTATAATTCAATATACATCTATAACATCAAAAGGGATGAGAAGTTCTTATGGAGATAAAGAAAGCAACTTTTTAGATATAGTTAGGAAGAATACTACTGGTATTAAAGGAAAATCAGGAAGTGATTTATTTAGTTATACAAGATATTTTGCAGTAACTCCATAATATATAAGCTACTATATTTAAAAAACTATAGTAGCTTATTATATTTATAAAAAATAATAAGTATTATATAGAATACATTTAGATAAAAATTATACTTATATTATTAATACATATATATTAACAATATAAGTATATATTATAAAATTCAAACTAAATATAGATTTATATTATAGTGTATAAGAAAGGAGATTATATGTCTGATAAGAATTTAATTTTATTAACAGAAGATGGAATAGTATCTACAGCTTATTTTATTAAAAATAATGTGTATCCAAGAATGGTATTTTTTGATATTATGGATTTGATAGATAGAATGCCATATTTAACACAAAATGACCATGTATTAATAGTAATAAAAGGTTTATGTGATTTTACAAAAGAAGAAGTACACTTGTTATGTAAATATTTTGATAAAATTAAAAACAATATAGGAAGTTTTGTTATACTTAGTAATATTGAATTAGATATAAATGAATATTATTTCTATCAAGGCGACTTGTTTTATGGTAAAATAAAAGAAGTTAAAAATAGAATGTCATATATATCAAACAAAAACATTAAAGTATCTGAAAAAATAATGAAATTTATGATAAATAAAAGAAATAAAGAAAAAATAGATATGATAAAAGAGGATATAGAAGACAATATATATAATATCAATAATATATTAAAAGGATATTTAGTATTTAATAATAAAGTTGATATAGATATATTTGA
Source organism: Clostridioides sp. LIBA-7678 (assembly GCF_056716065.1). Lineage (NCBI taxonomy): Bacteria > Bacillati > Bacillota > Clostridia > Peptostreptococcales > Peptostreptococcaceae > Clostridioides > Clostridioides sp. LIBA-7678. Next base: position 12,350 of record NZ_CP196988.1, read on the forward strand.
AAAACAAAATAAAACTATTTTTTTGGATACAGATATAGAAAAAGAAGAGAATAATAAATATTGTTCAGAAATTTTTAAAATAAATTTATTTAAATAATATAATAATGTAGTATAATAATATATAGAAAACTAAAATAAAGAAAAAAATAATGGAGGATTTAGAATGAGATTTGAAAAAATAGGAATATGTATTGATGCAGGAAATTCTGAATCAAGAATAACAGTTTTTTATGATAATGACACAAAAGAGGAAATTATTAGATTTAGAAATAGTTTTGCTTGGGTGCCAAAAGATTATGTTATACCAGGAACCTATAAAAATAATGAATCAACAGTTTTAACAATTGAAAATGAAGAATATGCTAATGGTTTATTGGCAATTAGTGAATTTGAAGATGTTTTAGAAAGACCTTTAACACTTCATCCAAAACATAACCAAGACTCAACTTTAAGAACATTGAGTTTATCTTTTATTAAAGCGATAATGTTTGTAGCAAATTATTACAAGGTTGGAATAGATGAATTAGATGTAAGTATTGATGTATCCATTTTATTACCACCACTTGAAATGTATTATGAAGATTCATTAAAAACATTAATATCTGGGATAAATGCTGTAAGTCTAGTGTTACCATATAAAATGGATAAGCAATTTAAAATAGAAAATATATCTGTTTTTCCTGAAGGATTAGCTGCTTGTATTGGAGTTCTATATTATGAAGACGAAAAAGATGGAAAAGTTCTTGAAGTAGTTGCGAACAAAAAGTTTTTAACAGGTATATTAATGATATTAGACATAGGTGGAGGGTCAACAGATGTTTCAATTTTAAGAAATGGTAAAGTTATAGATAAGAGTCATAACACATTTAGAATTGGTGGAAATACAGTAAAATCTATGGTAGCTAAAGTTGTAAGTATGAAACATAACTATAGTATGACGGAAGAAGAAAAGGAAGCTGTGCTAAAAAATGGTTACTTAGTTATTGGAGATAATAAAAAGATAGATTTACTTGAAGATATAAAAATAGCTAAAAAGAAATATGCAGATATGCTTATAAAAAGCTTAAATGAACATCTTGAAGGAATAAATATAAAAATAGAGTCTTTAAAAGGAGTTTTAATAGTAGGTGGAGGAGCTTTAGATATTGAAGAAACTGTTAATGAAAATGGAGTTCCAAGCAAAAAAGTATTGAGTGAATCAATGGCAAAACCTGTAGTTGACCATTTAAAAAAATATAATGATTCAATTTCTGAGGTTAGCTTAAATGGAATAGATGCTAGACTTGTAAATCTTAAAGGTCTAGGGTTAATTCATAAACATAAATTATTATAAATAAATTTAATAAAAAGATATATATAATATAAATTTAATAAAAAGAGAGATATATATAAATATAATATATACTCTCTTTTTTTATATATAAATATATATCTATAATTTTTATAAAGGTGGTGTTTATGTGATATTAATAGCTGGTACAGAATTAGGTAAAGAAAATTTACCATTTTCAGATTTAATTAATTATTCTTTAGAGAATGATTTAGATATTTTAATTATAAAATTAAATACAATTGCAAGGACTGGTAGTTATATCAAGATATATTTAAATGAAAAGTTCAAAGAAGATACTAAACATATAAATATTGATGAAAACAAATTATTGTTTTTTAAAAATGATATTGAATTATTAGATTTATTGAGCTTTTCACAAGAAAATGAGGAAAAAGAAGAATTATTCAAAGATATAGATATAGATAATTCAGAAGAAGAAATAAAAGAGATAGAATATGATGAAATAGACATTAATGACAATATAAGCCTACCAGATTTTGGTGGAGATATAGATGCATTAAAAGTTAAAGTAAGGGGCTTAGAAAGGACTATAGAGGATAAAGAAGAATTATTAAAAGAAAAAAATTTAAAAATAGAAGAAATATCTGATTCTAATAATAAAATGATAAAAAAAATGAATCTAGAAATAGAAAAGCAGAAAAAAGAATTAATTGAAAAAGAAAAAAACATAAATAATGAAATTGATGGACTGAAAAAAGAAATAGATTCAAAGAGTAAATTGATATCTGAATTATCTCAGAAAGAAAAACAAGTAGAAATAGAAAAAAATAAAGAAATAAATGAGTTAAAAAAAGGCATAGAAGAATTAAATAATTTAATAGAAATTAAGCAAAAGGATATGGATATTCTTGTAGAAGCACATAAAGAAAAGATAGTTGAGATAGTTAATGAAAACAAAGATAAAATAGATAAAGCAAATGAAAATATAACTATCCTTCTAAATAAGTTAGAAAAAGAAAGACATAAATATACTCAGACACAGTTAAATTTCCTAAAGTACTATAGAATGGCTGATACATATAATGCTTCCTCTAAAGTAGAATTTGATGAGGATGAAAAAAAGGTATTATTAGGCATGAAATCAAAGTTACATATATTTGTTGCAGGAACAGATAATAGTTTAGTTGATTTAATTGAGGAATTTATAGGATTAATGGATAAAAAGAACCTCTTAGTAGTAGATTTTACAAATATACTTTATTTTAGAAATGCAGTTTTTAAAGCAAATGGTAAGAAGCATTCATTGTTATTGAATACTAAAGATATTAAAGTAGAAGAGCTAATTAAACCAATTGGGAAAAGTGAATATATAACAACCAGCATTTTTAATGATATAACATTTTTGACTATGGATTGGTTTAAAATTATAAAGAAATTAATGGACTATAGTGATGGAAAAGATATTGTATTTTTATTTAATAATATTTCTAGTTTTTCAGTTAGACATACTATATCTAAATTAGCTTCAGCTGGAGAATTAGATATATTTATAAAATGTAATCCCATTTACTTATCTAATATGTTAGGATTATTAAAATTTATTCCTAGTGAAAGAATTAAATTAATTGTAATGCAATATATAGATGTTACTAAGACACTAGTAGATATGTTAAAGAAAGAATATAAGCTTTTTGCATTTAGCCAAGAAATTATATGGAATGACTTGAACTTGTAAAAAGAAGAATAACATATGTCTAATTGTATTAATGACATAAACTTATAATTATGATAAAAGAGAGAATGTGTGTAATCAAAGATTATACACATTTTTTTTAATAAATCTAGTTATTAATTTACTATGGTATTTCAAGAGCATCATGGACCTGTAAAAATTATGATATTATATACTCAAAATTTTAAAGAGCTTTTAACTTAAGGAGGGTATGCATGAATACGAAACAAAAAAATATGATTATAAACATTACTGTTCCTATTTTTGCAATATTTATAATTTTATTTATCTATTTTATGTTGTTTATAAGTTTGAAAAATTATTCAAATTCTTCAATAGCCTATGAAGAAAAAGCTAGTTTAGATAGATATAGATTAGATTTTAAATTAGAAGATAAAATTATATCATGTATTGAGTCTAAAAAAAGTTTAAATTTAGAAGCAATGTTAGAATCTGATTTTTATGAATTAGAAGTTTATTCTTCTTATCATTTGTTAGAGAATGTTAATTCCACTTATCACATGCTAGAAAATATTAAATCTAAACTGGACCTTAAAAATTTACTTTATAGAATTAAGGCAGTAAATGGAGGAATACCAAGGGAAGATTTCAATTATTTTGTATTCTATGATAGAAATCATAATGTTGTTAAAGTGATGGCCTTAAATAAAAAATATGATTTTTTAGATGGAGGAAACTATAGTAGTTATTTATTAGAAGATACTGTTTTTAACTTTGAAGAGATACAAGATTCTGATGAAACTGTTTATAAATTAAATAATTAACTTTAAGGAGATATAATGATGGGAAAAAAGAATATAAGTGTCTATAGTTTTAATCTTATAATAATTATTATTTTATCGATTTTTTTTATATTTACTTGTGTAGTAGTAGGCAAAGCTGCTAGCTCAAATAAAGCTGCTAAAAATAAAAATAACATTTCAAGAGAAGTATATTTAAGAGAGAGAAATTTTAATATAGATTTGCAACTAGAAGAAAAAATAGTATCAGATATTAAAAAAAATAAAAAAATGAATTTATCAAAACTAAATTTTGATTTTGATAAATTATGTATCTATTATTCATATTCTATGCTAGAGCGTTTTAGTCAAATAGCTACAATAAGCCGTTCAAGGGTTGTAAAAATATATGACGAAGAAATTCCAAGAAAAGGTTTTAGCTTTATAGTATTTGTAGATAAGGACTATAACCCAGTTAAAAGTATAACCCTAAATAAAAAATATGATATATCAGAAAATAGAAGTTATAAAGAAATTCTAAGAAAAGATGCAATATTCGAATTTGAAAAAGTTGGCGATAAAAGCAATGAAAAGTACAAATTGAAAAAATAAAGGGATGAGGTTGTGAAGCCACATATAAGTACCATACTATTATAATGATAAAAATGAAAGGGGATATTATATGAGATTTAAAGAGGAAAAAAAAGAAAATAGCAATAATAATAAAGATTTTTTTAATCTTACAGTATCAGAGTATATGGAGGATTTAAAAAATGATAGTTATCATAAGAGGAAACGTTTGTTTCTTTATGACTATATGAACAGAACTTTTTTACCTTGGCTTGGGGCTATTGTTCTTTTTCTTATACTCTTCTTATATGGATTATTAAATATGGGAAAAATGAGTGATTTAGAGTCAAATAATTTTATAATATCAAGTAAATTGGACTATAAATTAGAGGATACTATTATAAAAAAAATAAAAAACAAAGAGTCTATTAATCTTGGTGACTTGGTTGATATAAGTTTTGATAAAATATCCATTTGTCCATTTAATAGTGAGATGATAGATAAAACATATAAACTATCTATGCCAGATAATAACATATTAGAAGATAACTTTAATTGTATATTATTCAAGGATGAAGATGGTAAAGTTGTTAAAGTATCTCTTTTAAATAAGAAATATAATATTTTAGATGATAGAAGCTTTAAAGAGTTTACAAAAGAAAATGCTATTTTTAAATTAAAGAAAATCCAAAATGATAATGAAAAATATGAATTGGATAAACAATAATATTATAGATAATAGGGAGATAAAGTATGATTAATTATAATTCTAAAAAAGTAATAGATTGTAATGAAAGTGAACGAAGTATAATTTATGAAGTAGCAATAAATGAAGGCATTGAAAAAGCATATAAAGATATGGATAAAAAGTTTAAAATAATAGCAACTATTATGTCAATTTTAATAATATCATTTTCAATATTTAACTTTTATTATCATGTTAAAAAATTAGAATTAGAATCGAAGTTAAATGAAGAAATTAGAAATATAGATTTTGAATTGGAAAATAAAATTATAAATGATATAGAAAATATAGGTGTAGTTGATATGTCAAAGCTAGTTAATTCAAACTTTGATAAAATATCTATATATCCATATAATCCACAAAAAACAAAGGATAATAAAGATTTAGAAGGTAATAAAATAGAAGCCAACTTTAGTTACATGTTTTTTATAGATAAAGATAATCATATTTTAAAAAAGGTCTTATTAAATAAGAAATATGATATTTTAGGTGATAGAAGTTATAAAGAATTTTCAAAGAAGGATTCAATATTTCACTTTAAAAAGGTTATAAATAAAAATGACATACAATATGAATTAATTTATAAGTAAATGATTAAGTTATTAAAATATACATAAGAGATTACTACTAAAAATAAATTTTTTGTTTCTAATAACTAACTTAATGACACAGTTAAGTATCTAGTTTTGATAAAAAATATATTTCTAGTATTAAAGATATTGAAAAATAATGATTAACTATTATATATGTTATAATAAAAATATAAATATTTTAGTTAATAAACAATAAAATTGGGAGAGATATTAAAATGTTGGTAAATGCTTTTGTAAGAAAAAGAAATAAGAATTTTATAGTTTATTTAGAATATCCAGATAATCTAGGAAAAAGAAAGCAAAAAAATATGGGTTCTTTTTCTAAAAAAAGAGATGCAAATAAAAAGTTAAATGAAATTAAGGAAAAGATATATAATAAAGATTTTTCAATTGTAAATGAAATTAATAACTCTAAAAAAGATAAGACTTTATATTCTAATGATATTACTTTTGGAGAATTTGTTTTAGATTTTTTAGAAAGTCATAAAAAAAATATCTGTATAAGTACATATGATAGTTATTCAAGAATATGTAATAATCATATTATAAAACATCTTGGAGAATATAAATTAAGTGAGCTGGCTGCGATACATATACAAGATTATATTGATTTATTATCTGATGATTTAAATCCTAAAACTATACGTGTGCATATAAATATACTTAAACTTGTAATTAAAAGAGCATACAAGCTTAAGTTAATAGATGAAAATCTTATAGATGATATAGAAGCTCCTCGTGCAAAAAAATATAAAAACAATATATATGATAAAGAGCAGATGCTTAATTTAATAGAATCATGTAATAATGCCAATATCGAAATGAAAATAGCAATAAATTTAGCACTAGGATTAGGTTTTAGACTTTCTGAAATATTAGGAATTACTTGGGATAATGTTGATTTTGAGGAGAATACAATACTTATAGATAAAATAACAAGTAGAACAAAAGGTAAGGTTTTATTAAAAGAGCCAAAGACAGAGAGTTCTACAAGAATGGTTTCAGCTCCAAAAGAAATCATGGACCTGTTGAAAGAATGTAAATTGAAACAGATGAAAAATACATTAAAAAAAGGTAGTATTAAAAATAAATATAACCTAGTATTTTTTGATAAAGAAGGTAAACCAATAGCAGAAGATGTTATAAGTAAGAAATTTAATAGATTTTTAAAAAATAATAATTTACCTCATATTAGATTTCATGATTTAAGACATTCACATGTTACTTTACTTATAATGTCAAAAATTCCTATAAATGTAATATCTCAAAGAGTAGGTCATGCTGATATAAGTACAACATTAAATATATATTCACATGTTCTAAAAGAAATGGATAAAGGAGCTTCAGATAAAATTGCTAAAGTTTTATATAAAGCGAATTAAGAGATTTATTTAATATGAGAACAAATGTGCGAAGAAAACAAGCTTTTAAATAAGCATTAGAGAGCTTTCAAATACTTCTTTAATAACCAAGTATCTGAAAGCTTTTTTGTGCCTTAAAATAGATTTTATAGCTTCCTTATGTTTTTTATTGTGCATGTTGAAAGGTTCAGCTCTTTTGAAAGTGTTGCATTTTGTTTTTTTTGTATTGTTAAAGCTTTTGATTTTATATATGTAATTAATCTTATAGTAACCTTATCCCTATAGTGTATAGAATTAAACTGTTGTGTAAAAACATTATTGCACTCTAAGCATCTAAATCTAAAAGCTTTTATTATAATCATAACATTTTTATTTGAAATGTTTATATCTCTAGCTCTTCTTTCAATTCTAGCATGTTTTGTTAAAGCTCCACCACAAACAGGGCATGAATAAGGATAATACTTGGGGATTACATAAAATATTATCTTATCTAAAGTTTCTACTTTATCCATAACAGTAAATTCTGGTAAATTTAATTCATCCATAGTAAAATATATTCCTTTCAAATATTTGTAACATCATATATATCTGTACAATTATATAAATATATATGTTAATAAATATATATTATTAGATATCATATATTAATTAACATATATATAATTAATATATTTATATACTAATAATAATGAGCCTATAAAATAATATTGTTTTTATAGGTTTATTTTTATTTTCAAAAATACAAATATAACAAAATGAGGTGGTTTAAATGAGGATGTTATCATTTGAATGGTCATTAAGTAATGCAGTTAGATTAAGGGAAGACATAACTGATGAAGCAGTAAAAAAACAAATGGAAACATTAAAGCAAATGGTAGTTATATTAAATAAAAAGATAAAATATGAGTTAAATAATGTAGAAATAGTTAAATGTAAGGTAAAGAATTGTAGTGGTCTTAATAGTAATTTTCTTAATAATAATGTATCAAAGAAAGGTAATATATCAAGGTATCAGGTTAAACATATTTTATTTATATATATAGCTAAAAAAGGAAGAAAAAGTACTTGGAAAGAAGTTTGTGAAATTGTTAATTCTATTCAAAAAACAGAATTTAATTTTGTAAAGATAGATAAATAAATCAAGTGAAAGGAGCTACACTTTATAATATGTTGATAAGGTGTAAAGAGTAAAATGTGTAAAAATGATTTAGTAAGTATAAAAATACCAGACTGGAGAAAGAAAGAAGATTTATTTTACCAGGGAAGAGTACAGCTTTTATCACATAAAAAATTGTATCGTGTAATGGGTAAGAAAAAACAATATTATTTAATAGAATTACATACAAATCATAAAAAAGAATATAGAATTGCATATTTTGATATTCAAGAAGGGAAGAGAGGAATTGTAAAAATTAAAAAATGTAACTCTCTAACAGAAGCTATTAATTGTTTTGAATTATGTGTTAAAGAAAAAAAGGATAAAGGATATTGTAGAGGATAAAGTAGAAAGGAAGTATTTAAGATATGAAAAGTATAATCTTAGTGGATAATATAAAATGCTATTGGAATAATATAAGCCCCAAATATTTTTCTTCTGATGAATGCAAATATAAAATAAAAAAGCTCAAAGAATCAGGAAAATATATGGATGTGAAGAGAGGTTCAAGTAAAGTTGTATCAAATCAAAGATATTATAGAATACAAGTTCTTATCAAAGTTCCGTTTTCAACTAATTAAATAATGATAAAAAAAGACATTCTTAATTTAAGAATGTCTTTTTTTGTTTATAAGCTTCCCTTGACAATTTTGACCAAAGATAATATCATAATCAATATAGCTGGAAGTTGATATTAAATTCCGTAAGTATATATTTAATTATATGATTAAATATATACTTACGGAATTAAAGAAGAAATTTTGAATACAGTATTTTATAAATTTTAGGGGGGAATAAGATGTTAAACTTAGTTAATTTTATGAAAAATGGTAAAGATGGATTTTTTGAGGAAATTGACAATGGAGTAAACACAAAATATATTTGTAAGATTGCATCAAAGAATGATTACGTAAAATATTTATATTTTTCAGATGAATCTAGCTCTAAAAAAATGTATTTTGCAGGTATTTATGATTGTAAAAACGATAGTTTTTACTATAGTAGTGGATATGCACCAACAGATTACTTTAAATTTTTAGCAATGGAAGATGTTAGAAGATATAAGATATGTGAATATAAGCTACTTTTTACAGATTCAGTTTTAAATCGTATTATAGAAAAAATAAAATTTGATGAGAAAAATTTAAATTTAAGTGAAGAAGATAAAAGTTCAATTTTAAAAACAAATAATCATTTAATTAGAGATGAAATTTGCAGACAAAAATCAGAAAGATTATTTTTAAAAGATAAAGAACCAGATGTTAATAATATACTTTTAAATTATGATTTATACAATATAAGTAAAGTTGATTTAACTAAAATATATAATGCTATTGTGGATTTTAATGATGAAGTAGAAAAAGAAGCAACGATATGTATTGAAAATAATAAGAAAAAATTGTATATAAATCTAATATTTATAGAAAAAATAAAAAAACAGCTAGATATATTTAATAAGGATAGTAATGCAATAGAATTAAGAAATATATCTAGAATAATATCAGATAAGACAAGAAAAACACTTAATATAAAAATAAATAAAAATGGGAAAATATTTGATATAAAAATAAAGAATGATATAGATTTTATGTATTTTAATGCATATATAGATTATACAAATATATATAATAAAGAAAAAAGAAAAGAATTTTTAAATGAAGTAAGAAAAGGTGATATATATAAAGAAGATATATATTTCAAAGAAATAATAGAAATATCATTTAATAGAAATATATTATATAAAAGATAAAAATAATATATTTCTATATATATCATTAATATATTGTATTTGAAGTTAAAGATATCATTTAATAGAGAATATATTATATAAATCTTAGGGGGAGTTTATTGTGATTAAATATTGTAGAGAGAAATGTAACAGTATTTATCATGCTATACTTGAGAGTTTTGAGATAGCAGGATATTTAAGTGAAGAAGAACTTAACAATTATATATCTGAGCTTGTAAGAATTGATTTTAAAAAAAAAGAAAATAAAGAAGAATATCATAACTTTATTCTAAATAAAGTAAAAAAAAATAAACTTTATCTTGAGTTTATAAGTAACAATGTAAAGATTTGTCCTTATTGTGGTTTTGTAAAGCCTATTTCAAGCTTCTACTTGTCAGCATCTAAAAATACACATTCTTCAACATGTAAGATTTGTAGTCTTAAAATAACTAAAAAATATCGAGAAGAAAATAAAGAACAGTATAAAAAGAAACAAAAAGAAAGATACAGAAATCTGAATTACGAAGATAAAAAGAGGCTTTTAGATACAAATAGAAGTTATAAAGCAAAATACTATATATCAAAGAAAATTAAAAGAGAATTAACTGAAAATGAAATATCAAGAATAAGAGAATTAACTATTCATAAGAATATGACCCCAAATTCCATATTAGAATCTGGAATTATAAAAGTATTTAATAAGATATAAATAATAAATAAGATATTTGATAAATATTCATATTTATTATATCAAATATAAATTTATATATATGTATATATAATAAATATTTATATAAATAAATATATGATAGGAGAAGAATATGTTTGATTCAGGTATACCATTTAAAGTTGGAGCAATAAATAAAAATATATTAACAAATAATAGTTTTTATACAGTTAGAAATAAAGAAGATTTTAATAAAAATACTATAGAGATAAAAGTAATTAAAGGCTATATAGGAAATGAATATCTAAAGATAACAGAGGATATACAAGCTACACAGATAAAGATATTTTATAGAAGTATTATTAATGGAGAATATTTTGTTAGGTCTAAAGAAATTACTTTGTATAAAGGTAATTTCTATAAAGAAGATGGGAAAGTGAGAAAAAGATTATCAAAAGAAATACTAAGTGCATTAAAAGAATTTAATACTGTTAATTGCTAGAGGTATAAATATGAATAATAAATTAGAAAAAGGACAAGTTGTATGTTTGAAATGTAGTAAATATAATCACGAACTTAAAAAGAGCTATGTCATTGGAACTATAGTAAATAAAACAGATGAATATATTGAGATTAGTATTGAAGAGATTAAAAGTATTTGTAGGTTTTACAGTGATACATTAGAGGAAATAAGTATGGTTAATCCTCGATATTATATATGTATATCTGCAGAAGTTATTTAGACTTAGTGAAAATAGGTTAAATTTAAAAATCTGGGGGGAGAAAAAATGAGTAAAGTAAATGAATTACAAGCTATTAAAAAGTTTGATGAAATACTAAAATCATGGGATGGATTACCTGAGCATGTATACAGTAGAGACTACAGAAGAGCCTTTATTATTTGGATAGAAAAGCATAAAAATAGAACATTACATAATTATCACATAGTAGAAATCATGAATAATGAAAAGAATTTTGAAACTGCTCCATTTTGGAATTAAATATTTATAGTAATAAAAAGAGGAGGGAAAGTATGGAGGGTTATTCGTATAAAATAAATAAAAATTTGTTTAGCTTCAGCTTTATAAATAATACAAATGAAAAGTCTAGTGATAAGGAAATTTTCAATTTATCACATTATATTCTTCTAGAGAAAGTATTGAACTTTATGAAAAAAAGAGGATTTAATATTTCTAATAATAACAATGTAAAATTTAATAGTTTCTATAAATCTAAAAAAGATATTGTTCTTAGACATTTATCCAATTCAAATAACAGATATTGGACTTTTATAGACCATAATCTAAAAAATGAAGAAGATTTTTTACATTCTATGATTTCAGAATATAGTGAAGAAGATAGAGGAGGAGTATATGGTATAAAAGAAAACTTAGAGTTTATTTCAACTGTATTCAAACATGGATTTTTAATTCAATTTTTTCAAAGCAATAATTTAAATAATAAACTAGATAGTTATTATTTTGAATTTGATAGAGCTTCTTATTTAACAAGACTTATGTACATAAATGAAACAAAAAAGATAGCTGAATTTATAGAAAATCTAGTTCCTGAAGCTAGACATATTGTAGACATAGATTTTAAATTGGCTATTAACAAAATTAAATATGATTATGTTATGTCAAAACATCATTCTCAAAATGATATATGTTTTGATTTAGGAGAACTTGATGGAACTACATGTGATAATAGTTTAAATAATGTTGATAGAGACAATAAAACTATTTTTAATGGGGATATAAAATACTTTAGATACAATGGAAGGCTTCAAAGAGTAAAAGTTTATCATAATATAAACAGTCTTTGGTGGGGGATTTTAAATAATACTGAATGTGTAAATGTCCTGGCTTCTGAGTTATTCAATCCTACAAAAGAGGAATTTAAGTGCAGAAGATATATATGTGGAAATTCTAAATTATGAATTATACCCCATTAGTATAAAGAGAAAATAATAGAATACATAATAATTATTAGTAGGGATGTAATATACCCTAGAGCTTATAGACGCTTAATAAAAATGTTACAAAAGACAGTTGAAGTTGATTAGTTCAATATAAATGTAATAGTAAATTTAAAATAAAAGGATGGTGTTACCAAATGGTAATAGAAAAATTCATAATACATGTTTTAGATAAAAATAGTGATGTCCCAGTACTGAATGATTTTGAGGGACAAATAAATCAAGATATGGAAATATTTTTTACAAAAGCAATAAAGAAGGTTTTAAAAGATGATAGTTTGAGAAAAGGATTGTTTAAAGAATATAATGATAATTTAATAAAAAAATGTTGTGAACAAATTATATATAATAAAGAATCTTTTATAGATAATTCAAAAGAAATTGCATCATATCTATTTGATATTATGTCAGTGTCTTCAGATATAAATTCTTGTGATTTAGCAATTTGCTTGTATTCAACAAAGAATGAAACAAATATAGCTATATTAAAGCTAGAGTATAAAAAATTGTATAATCATTCAATAAATTATATTGATGATAAATTCAATATTCAAATGTCTCCAAATGAGGTTGCCATTTCAGCTGTAGTAAGTCATAAACAAGCAGCAATAATAGGAGTAAGTGGGATAAATGATGAATATCATCTAATGCTTTTAGATAAGGATGCTGAAAAAGAAGATAAAGAATCAAAATTTGTTACTGATTTTCTATGTGCTGACAGAGTTTATGATGATAAATATAAAACAAAAATGTTTAAAAATGAAGTTGAAAATTGGATAACTAATTCTTTGAAGGAAGATATAAAACAAGCAGAAGATTTTAGAAGTTTATTAAATTATGAGTTAAAAGAAAAAAATAGTATAGATGTTAATGAATTCATTGAAACTCATATAGAGGATGATGAATTAAAAGAAAATCTAAAAGAACGTTTAGAAGAAAAAAATGTAGATAAAAGCTTTGAAATTGATAAAAAATGGATAGAAAAAAAGCTTAAAAAGAGAAATGTAAAAACAGATAATGGCTTTGAAATAAAAGGAAATTTATCAGATTTTGAAAACCCAATGAAATATGGAATAAGTAAAAATCCTGATGGTAGTGTAAATATAGTTCTTAAGAATGTAAGTTTTATTTCATAATTATATGAAGCCAAAAGAATCATACAAAATATAAGTTTGATTCTTTTGGGAGATATCAAGTATTTAAATTAATTATAGGAGAAATTAAATGATAAAATGTCCTTTTACTTATAAAGATAATAAGAATAATGATGTCTATAAAACTATTGGAATAAGTATCCCAACTAAACAATATAAGTTACAAAAAATTTATGATAAAACTTTAAAAAAGAAACTATGTAAATATGGATTTACTTCAAATATGGAAATATATAAAGATATAAAAAATAATTATTATCATGATAAAGAAGAAAGTTCAAGTAAATTAGTTATATACACAAAGGAAGCTGATTCTAATTATATATTAGCAATGGATTTAAATAAATTCACTTCTATTATTAGAGAAAAAACAAATTACATAGAATCTTTACATGAGATTCTAGCTTCTACCTGGACGATAGCAAAATTGATGTTTTTATTTTTAATACTTTACATTATATGGATAATAACATTTGGAATATAGGAGTTATAATATGAAAAATATGGTGAGGAACTGTTTTATTTATCAAAATGTTAATAATGGAAATAAATGTGTAACCGTAGGAACAAGCATTCCTGTTGATAAATTTAAATTACAAAGTATATATGATGAAAATATGAAAAATGAAATTTATAAATATAGCTCTTTTTATATTAAATATGAATCAAATTTTTCTAAGCATAATATATACAAAGATATTAAAGGTGAATTGTACCATGATAAGGAACAAAATCCTGAACAATTAGTTATATATAAAAATCTACATGATTCTTCAGGAGCATTTGCTACATCAATAAAGGAATTTATTTCAGTAAATCAAGAGTTTATTCAAGGAAAAAATATAGAAGTTTTGAAGCTTTTATTTGCTTCACTATTTCTTATTACTGTTATGGTAGTTTCTATTATTATAATGATTATTAAGTATCAAATATAAGGAGGTAAAATGAGTGATATAGTAAAAACTGACTACATATATAAAGATAAAACATATAAAGATTATAGAGTGGTAGGAATAAGCTTACCAGTTGAAAACGGTAAATTACAAGATATTTATAATGAAAATATGAAACAAACAATAAATAAAGATAGAAAATTTAAGGTTTTAGATAAATCAAATGGATTGTACACATTAATATATACGGATAAAGAAGATAATTATTATCATGGTAAAGAACAAGGTCCTGAAAAATTAATTATATATGAAGAATGTGGAAGTAATAATTCTATGTTATTTCTAACATCAATAGATGATTTTCTTTCAGACAAACAAGAATACATGCCAACTAAAAAGTCTGAGATTATAGGAATAGTATGTTTTGGGATGATTTTATTATTTTTTCTATTAGCTCCTATATATTTATACTTACAATTTAAAAATGCAATAGGAAGATAAAGAGTAATATTGAAGTCAACATTATGTGAAATTAGGAAAGGGATATCATCATGTTTTTCTCAAAGTGTAAAGTATGGGATGAAGATAAAAAAACTATGTATTGTTATTCAGAGATACCTCTTAAAATACTTTTAGAAGATGAAATTAACATAAAAGATATATTGTTTTATACAGATAGATATGACTCTCAAGGTAAGGATGCATGTATGGGTGACATATTAAAAAATAAGTATGTAGGACTTGGAATAATTGAATTTGGAGAATATCATCAACCCTGTGGAAATAAACATATTGGCTTTTATGTCAGACCTCTAGATAGTGAATATATAAGAAAAGATTTAATTTATTGGCTTGATAAAAGTGAAATTATAGGAAATAAGTATGAAAATAGAAACTTACTAAAAAGATAAATCATAATATGAGGAGATTTTATGTACAAATATACATTAATTGTATCTAGATATTATTATTCTTGTCATACATTTATTGTTAGATTTGAGGAGAATGATTTTATAGAAAATTATTTAAATTTTGCTAAAGAATTATATACATATATGAAAGGAGAGGATGATATAAAAAAATTAGACTTAAGTGTTTTTAATGGTAATCGTCCAAAACGAAAATATATAGTAAAAGATATTCATTCAGAGTTATACATTATTAGTTCTCCATATATAGACTATTTCAAAGGAATAGCAAAAGAATATGAGAAAAAAGCATTAGTATTAAAGAGATTTGCAGTTAGTGAAAAAATTAAAAATATAGCTTCTAATAATCATTCTTACAATAGAATAGAAGAAATAGTTAATAAATATTTTACTATTAGGTACAAATATGATGGAAACAATATATATAAAATTTTAAAGGAGAATTGATTGTATTGAAGGTTGGACTAATTGATGTTGATGGGCATAACTTTCCAAATTTAGTGTTAATGAAAATAGCAGCCTGGCATAAGGAACAAGGGGACAGTGTAGAATGGTATGAACCACTATTCTCAACAAACCTAGACAGAGTGTATATGAGTAAAGTATTTACAAATTCTAAAGATTATTTTTGGAATATAAAAGCTAGAGAAATTATAAAAGGTGGGACAGGCTATTATTATCCATCAGGTGGAGAACCTTTGAATGATAAAATAGAACATCAATATCCTGACTATAGTTTGTATGATATAAAAAATATGTCTTATGGATTTTTAACAAGGGGATGTCCTAGAAAATGTTCATTTTGTATTGTTTCAGAAAAAGAGGGTATAAGAGCGATAAAAGTTGCAAACATAGAAGAATTTTGGAAAGGACAAAGAAAAATTAAGTTACTAGATGCTAATTTATTAGCTGCTAAAGAGCATCTTGAATTGTTGGACCAGTTAATTTATACAAAAGCATACATAGATTTTTCGCAGGGTCTAGATGCACGACTATTAACTAAAGAGAATATAGAAAAAATAAAAAGAATTAAGATAGATAGAATTCACTTCGCTTGGGATTTTATGGGTGAGACTGACAAAATAATACCTAAATTGGAATGGTTTAAAAAAGAAACAAATTTGGGATATGAAAAACTTAAGGTTTATGTCTTAGTTAATTATGATACTACAATGGAAGAAAACCTATATAGAGTATATAAGCTAAAGGAGCTAGGCTATGACCCATTTATAATGGTATATGATAGGGATAATTCTAGTAGAGAAATCAGAAGATTACAGAGATGGGTTAATAATAAAATAATTTTTAGAAGTTGTTCAAAATTTGAACAATATAAAGGGTGAATCTATGAATCAAATTAATGTTAATTTAGCTTTAAAAAAATTTGATGAACTATTAAGCAGTTATGATAATTTACCTAATTATGTTTATACAGCTGAATATAAGTATAAATTTTATTACTGGATAAGAGAGCTTTATGAAAAGGATTGTTTAAAAAGTAGTTTAATAATTGAGCTTTTGAATTTAGAAGAAGATATAAAAATGAAATCAATAAATCCTAATAAAAGCTTTAATTAAAACCAAGGAGATTGCTATGAAAAACATATTTAATTTTAGAAATAAGAAAAATTGTAATGAATCTAATAAAAATTTAGATACAGATTTAGAATCAGCAAAAACTAAAGTTGATTTAAGAAAAAAAGCTATAAGCAATATCTGTTTAACAAAACAAGAGTTCAAGGGAATAAATAATGTTAAATTTAATGTTATTGTCGTAATTGCTGCTTCTGGTTCAACTTCAAACTTGTATATAAATGGCACAATTCAAAATGTTATTAATAGATTACTACCAATGGCTCTTAAATTTGATGATGATGGGGAGTTAAAACTTTATTTGTTTAATCATAAATTTTTCAAAGAAAAAAATGTGACTATGGATAATTTTTTTAATTATGTTAAAGAAAATGATTTATATAACAAGTATGTATATGGAGGAACTAATTATTCTTCAATAATGAAAGCCATTATTAATCTTACAATGAATATTGAAAAGAATAATAATCCAACATATGTAATTTTTATTACAGATGGAGATAACTCAGATAAAGAGGAAGCTAAAAAAGTAATAATAGAAGCTTCTGATAAACCTATCTTTTGGCAATTTGTAGGTGTTGGCAATGAAAGGTTTAAATTTCTAGAGTTACTAGATAATATACCAGGGAGAGTAATAGACAATGCTAATTTTTTCTCTTTGAAAGATATAAATGAAATATCAGATACAGAATTATATGAAAAGATTATGAAAGAGTTACCTACTTGGTTCAAAGAAGCCAAAGATAAGAAAATACTAACATTATAGTCAACTGCCAGCTACCCTAAAGGGGAAGTGGCTTGTAAAAAGCTATATGGTATATGTATTTTACACATTGACTTATAAAGGAGACTAAAAGTATGTATGTTAAAGGTAATAAGATTACGTTAGCTTGTATTAACTGTGAAGGTATAGAAGAACAAGAGTTTATAGAATATTTTTATGTTAATGAAGAAAATAGAACAAAAGAAAGATGGAAGTGTTGTAATTGTGGTGAAATTAATGATATTTATCAATTAAAAGATATAAAAAAATAAAATTTTAGTTTTAACACCTAAAAGGAGGTAAAGAGTATGCGATTTGAAATAGGAAAAACATATGTATTTGATAAACAAAGATTTTTTGATAGACAAAAAAATATATATACTATTTTGGGAATCAATTCTCTTAAGAATATGAAAAATTATTGGATGGAGTCAGTTATTGGAATTGAATTTACAATAAGTAAAGATGACTTAGATAAAAGGAGCTATAGCTTTAAAGAATTTGAAGATGGTTATCCATATTCTGTTTCTCCAAATTGGTGTATAGAAATAAATAAAATAACAATTTAATTATTGTGGGATATAGGGAATAAAGCTTTTTAATATATGGAGGGTACTATGGGAATTCCATTGAGTAATTATAAATTAAAAAGAGCAAAAGAGATTTATGATATGGGAGAAAATATTTTTATTGCAATTGATAAGGCTAATAAAGAATTTGAATCTATGAATAAGTACACTAATAAAAAGACAGAGAAGAATAAAAAATGACTAATTATAAATGACAGATGAGGAATATTATAGGTCGCATTTAAGTGTATATATGCAACTAATAGATGCATTATATCAGAAGATTCTAGAGTTAAAATATTGGACTTATAAGAACTTGAAAATTGATTGAATAGTGGGGTAATAGTATGGTGAATTGTTCAAGAGTCAATTACATAGTTGGAAGGTCAAGATTACTTTATAACAATAAAGAAAGCATAAATAATTCTATAAAAAGAGCTGAAGGAGAATATGAAGATATCTTGAATGGTAAAATTGATTTTTTATTTAAAATGAATGAGATAGATTTTGTTGAATGGATAAAAATTATAGGAATGGATATAAAGCAGCAATAAAAAAATCTTACAAATCATATTAAATGAGAATGTATTAAGATACTGAACAGTTACTTATTAGGAGGGAATATAAATGATTTTAAATATGGCAGTTAACAAATCAAATGATTTATCTAAAGAAAAGTTAAATGTACTTAAATATAGTGCAAACTTTATGGATGAGTTTAATCTAGAAGATGAAAAAGAAAAAGAAGAATTTATAGAAATTGGACTAAGAATATGTCAATCAGTTTTTAAAGTTTTAAAAACACAAGGTCTAGAAAAAGACATACAAAATGCTATGAATAGAGATAATTATAATTTAAAGGATGATAGATTTGAATAGATTAATAAATAGGTTAAAAAAAATAAAAGAGCTTTTAGTTTCAAAGAAAAAAATAGATGGATATGACTTAGTTCATAAATATATATCTGAAGATGATTATAAATATTTATTAGAAAGAATGAAAAATAAATAAAGATGACTTTAAGATTAAAAAAGGATAATAACTTTATTTGTAAAGTAGGTGAGAAATATCAGTGAAAATATTGATTTAATTAGTCCAATTGATTTAATTAGTCCATTTGTTGAAAAATTAGACACCAGCGAAAATGTAAAAAGTATATTAAAAAAATTATTATCTCTTGATGGAGAAAGTCAGGAAATAGTAAGAGATTTTATTGTTATGAGTGGCATGGCAAATGATGAAATAAAAATATGTATTGATTCTATTTTAAAACTTGATAAAGGATGTAAAAATGAGGAATAAAGAAGTTAAAAATTTGTTATTCAGGAGTTATATTAAATTTAAAACAGGGTGTGATAAGAGTGGGAAAAAGAGTAAAAAAAACAATAGATTCTGAAAAAAAGATTATACTTGGTGAATCAGTATTAGAATTTATTGAATTAGTTTGGGGTTTTGTTAAGGGATACCTTTTACAGTAGAAAAATATAGATTAAAGAAACTATTGAGATTTAAATTTAAAAAAGGACGTGATTATAGTGTATAAGGAATTAAAAGAAAGAATAGATTTTAGAAAAAGTATTATTTGGGGTAGAGTAATATCAGGTATGACATGGATTTTTTTAGGGCTTTCATTTAAATATTATATTTTTAATATTCCTTTTGTAATTTTTCTATTATTAGAAATGCCTTTTATATTTAAAAGAACAAAAGATTCAGAGGAGATTGAAGATGAATTTTTCGAGGATTTAAGACAAGCAGATAGTGTTACATTTGACCTATTAAAGTTAACATTAGCAATTTCTCTTTTAGTTTTTGCAGTATTAAAGATGTTTGGAACATTGAAAGTATCTTTAGTAGATATGGAAATGATTATTGCTGTTTTGTTAGGATGTATTAATATATTTCATATACTTATTCTTAAGTGTGAAGAATATAAATGTGCTTCTGAAGAAGAATGTAAATGTGTTTCTGAAGAGGAATAGTATTATCAAATAGAAATATTCACCTTAACTACTTTCAAATATCACTGAAGGTAGTTAAGGGTTTTAAATAAATGGCCAATATAAGTTTGTTAATAAAGTTATCAGTTTATAGACTTATTTTGAACTACAAAAAGAATCTTCCACTATGAAAGAATATGTTAGGAGTTGATTAAAGTGGGCTTATTGGTTCAATGTGATTTATGTGAAAAAATGATTAAAGAATTTAAAGTCTTTGGAATATGTAAACTTGGTGAAAAAGAACAAAGAATAAAGTACTTGTGTGAAGAGTGTTATAACAAAACTTTTATAGAGAAAATTAATAATGATGAAATTCTTAAAAAAAGAAAATTCAAATATCCTTGTATCTATAAACATTTCAAAGGAAAGTACTATGCAACAATGGGTATTAGTAAGCCTATCTCACGTTCAGATTTTTATGATGTATTATTATTATCTAAACAAAACTCATTAACAGCAAAAGATAAATTTAAGTCTATATATACTGAGAAGGATAGTTTAATTGTTATATATAAAGATTTTTATGGAAATTTTTATCATGATGAAGAAGAAAATCGCAAGGAATTAGCAATTTATCAATCTTTATATGATGATAGTTGGCCATATGCAAGACCATTAGAGCTATTTTTATCTAAAGTTGATAAAGAAAAATATCCAAATTTTATACAAGAATATAGATTTGAGGAATTTGAAAAGTAGGTTGATTCTAATGTTAGATACTAAGAATAAAGTAGAGATAAATGATATAGAACAGTTAAATGCAATACTAGGAAAATATAATCTAGGCATAGAAGTCTTACAAGATATAGATAAAAGAATTTCAAACTGGTTGGCCAGTGGCAGAAATATTGATGATAATTATATATGGCAACAGTGTAAATATGTTGAGAATATCATAAATATATGTAATATAAGTAAAACTAATTAAAGAGAGGATATAAAATGGAAAAAGTTCTAAATTGGCCTGGAGCAAAATGGAGTATGGTTACTAATATAATAAAGATACTTCCAAAGCATAAAATATATTTAGAACCCTTTTTTGGAAGTGGAGCAGTATTCTTTAGTAAAAAAGTATGTAACACAGAGATACTAAATGATGCAGATGGACAGATTGTAAATTTATTTAAATATATAAGAGATAATCCAAAAGAATTAGCAAATGCTATGTATTTTACCCCATATGCTCGAGATGAATACATGAATTGTAATATTGTAGAAACTGATAATAATATAGAAAAAGCTAGAAAATTTATAATAAGAACAAACATGGCTAGAGGAGGAGTCCAAAAACATAAACCTGGGTGGCGACACACAGGGCCTGAATTAAGTACTCAATGTTTTCAAAAGACTATAGGTAAGTGGAACAAGCTTCCAAAAAATATTTTAGATATAGCGATAAGATTAAAAGATGCAGAAATAGAAAATAGGGATGCACTAGAGTTAATAAAAAAATATGATAGGAGTGATTGCTTAGTATATGTAGACCCTCCATACTTATTGCAAACAAGAACAAAAAGGATATATAATATCGAGATGGAAACAGAAGAAGAACATAAAGAATTACTAAAGGTGCTTCTAAAGTTCAGTGGTTATGTAATTTTAAGTGGATATGATTCCGATTTGTATAATGAGGTACTTAATGGGTGGAATAAATTAGGTTTTAAATCATTTGCAGAGTCTGGAAAAATAAGAAAAGAGATTTTATGGTGTAACTTTGAAATTAATAAACAGCTTAGTTTATTTGATTAAATAGAAGAGAAATTTTTAAATTAAATTAGATAGAATTATATAGATAAAGAATAGCTTTTGAAGAATAAAATCTAATATTAAAAACAAAAGGGGATTAAGATATGTTTAATATGTTAGCAAACAATGTGGGAGTAATAATAAGTGGATTAAGTGTAGTAACATTAGGTTTTATAGTGGCAACTGGATATGTAAAAGCTCCAACTGATAAAGCATACATAATTTCAGGAATAAAAAAAGAACCAAGGATAGTTATTGGTAAAGCAACAATAAAAATACCATTTTTAGAAAGAAAAGATGAATTAATACTTCAATTAATACCAATTGATGTTAAAACAGCAAGTACAGTTCCAACTGGAGACTATATAAATGTAAGAGTAGATTCTAATGTCAATATAAAAGTAAGTACAGATGAAAAATTAATACAATTAGCAGCACAAAACTTTTTGGGAAAAGAAAGTGCTTATATAGCAAAAATAGCAAGAGAGGTGCTAGAAGGTAATGTTAGAGAAATAGTTGGAAAAATGGAGTTACAGGAAATGGTTAAAGATAGACAAAAATTTGCTGGACTAGTTAAAGAAAATGCAGAACCAGATTTAAATGCTATGGGATTAGAAATAATAAGTTTCAATGTCCAAAATTTTGTTGATGATAGTGGTGTAATAGAAAACCTAGGTATAGACAATATAGTTTCTATAAAAAAGAACGCAGAAATATCTAAGGCTAATTCAGAAAAAGAAATATCAAAAGCTAAATCAATTGCAAAAAAAGAGGCTAATGATGCTTATGTAGAATCTGAACAAAGTATACTTACTAGGAATAATGAATTAGAAATAAAGAAATCTGATTTAAGGAAAGAAGAAGCAGCTAAAAAAGCTGAAGCAGATATGTCTTATAAAATACATGAAGAAAAACAAAGAAAAACATTAGAAACAGTACAAGCAGATGCAACTATAACAAAACAAGAAAAAGAAATTGAAATAAAACAAAAAGAAGCTCTAATAAAAGAAAATGAACTTGAAGCAACAGTAAAGAAGCAAGCAGATGCAGAATATTATAAGAAACAAAAAGAAGCTGAAGCTGAAGTTTATGAAAAACAAAAATTAGCAGATGCAGAACAATATAAAGCTAAAAAAGAATATGAAATATTAAAAGATAAAGCTGAGGCTGAATTAGTTGCTAAAAAAAATGAAGCAGAAGGAATAACATCAGTAGGTGAAGCAGAAGCAGCAGCTATAAAGGCCAAATTATTGGCAGAAGCAGAGGGTCTTAGTAAGAAAGCAGACGCAATGGCTAAGATGCAACAAGCAGCAATAGTTGAAATGATAGTTGATAGACTTCCTGAAATAGTCAAAAATGCTGCAACTCCATTAGCAAAGGTAGAAAGCATAACAATGTATGGAGAAGGAAATTCTGCTAAGTTAGTTGAGGATGTTATGATGACATCAGGTAAAGTAATAGAAGGAATACAAGCATCAACAGGACTTGATATAAAGTCTTTGCTTGCAGGAGCATTGGGTGGAAAGTTACTTTCTACTAATAAATATGAAATAGATAAAATCGATGAAGTAGTAGATAATAAACTAAATGAAACTACAGATATATTAGAAGAAGAAATAGATAATGGAGTAATTGAGACTACAGATACATTAGGTGACTAATAGGAAAAAAGTAATGAAAGAAGTTTTATTATATAGAATTATAGATAGCTTTTGGATTATAAAAAAGGAATTTAATATTAAATTCCTTTTTTATTTGTTGTTAGATTGAGTATCTAATTTACCTAAAATCCAAAGAGTTATAATAAAAATAACAGATGAATTAATCTTAAAAATACAGATAGCTTAAATAAAAAGTAATTCACCCACATGTGGCTTAAGAACACTTATATATGTATGGAGTGATAACTTCAGAAATCTTTAGAGAACGATACCATATTTTAAGTTGTAGACCATAAACTCTTAATAGAAAATACTATTGAATATAAACGTGGTATAATATAATTAATATAAGAAAAACTAATAGAGAGGTAATTTTAATGAGTGATATAATATTAAATGAAATATATAAAACAAGAGAGAAAATGCTCATATTATCCATTAAGGAATATGAGTCTAGTATTAATAATCTATTTGATAAATTAAATTATCTAAAAATATCAGAAGAACAAAAGGACACTATAAATAAAATAATAGATGAATTAGAAAATATAAAAAATGCTATTGAAGATATAGATATATCATCTATTCCTGAAGAAATAGAAGATACATTTCAAAACTATATATCTGGAAAAATACCAATTGCAATAAAAATAAAAGGTAAAAGATTTAACGTGAAAACTTGGCAAGATTTATTTGAAGTAGTTGTTAATTATTTTGCTGAATTAGATAAAGATAAGTTTTTAGAATCAGTAGAAAATTATCCATATATTTTGAGTAATAAAAATGAAAATTTTAGATATATTCAATCAGTTGATTTATACTTAAAAGTAAAAGATGTAGGATATGTAAAGATTAAAAGATTCCTAAATCTGTTAACTAGTAAATTTGACTTTGATATGGAAAATGATATTAAGTTGATATTTAAATCATAACAAAGACTAATATTAAAATAATGCCATTTTAAGATGTTAAATCAATTGTATTAAAAGAAATAAATAACGGTTCTTAATGGCATTTAAGGCCTTGTTCAAAATAGAAAATATGTTTGGTAAAAAAAACACTTTGTTATAAAGTGTTTTTTTATTTTGTATGTAAATATGTGAATTTATAAATAAAATTGTAAAAGATATCTAGATATAAATATATATAATAAAGATAGAAATATTCAATATATAATTATATAAATTGGTAAATGAATAATAAAATATAATATAAAAATATATGCATATATATAGTATAAAAATAAAAAGTGATAAGATGTATATATATGAAAACTTGAAAAAAATAAAAAAATATATTATAATTAATATAGCTAAAAATTTATTAAAACTTATATGATACACTAAAAAGTTTTAAGTATTGAAAGGGACTAATTAATATGTTCCTTTATTTTTTTGTATATAAATATATTGATTTATTTTGTATAAAATATTATAATAAGATAAATAAAAGAAAAAAGCGTATACTTTTTAGAAATAAAAATAAATATAAATGTTCCCCTATAACAAGAGATTATCTAAGAAAATCTCTTTTTTTTTATATATATTTATTGAAAATATATATTAAATATGTTATATAATATATAGGCTCATTTTAAATTCTTTGGTATGATAATATGAAATATAATATTTTATGTTGTCTGTATATAATTATAAAATAATAATTATTTTTGATTATTTTAGATTGTATATAAGTTTGTCTAGACTCTTAAATAAAAAAGAACTATATATATATAGTTCTTTTTTATATATAAAATAAATAAGTATATATAATACTTGATTATATATATTGGATATACTATAATAAATATAGACAAGTTTTATATTCCCAAATATTTTATTGTTTTGTATTTAGTGTATAGGAAATTATGAAAAAATAAAATTCTTCCTCATAATTTCTGTTTTCAATGTAAATATAAAAAGAGGGCTATATAGTCCTCTTTTTATATTTATATTAAGAAAGAAATGATATAGAATATATATCATTTTTAATATAACAAATAAAAGACTTGAAATAATATAAGTGAAGAAGTATAATAAATATAGGAACAAGTCTTCTGCATGTATATATGATAATATGGAAAAAGAAACTATAATGTATAAATATATTATAGTTTCTTTTTGTTTTAGATGTATATATAACTTGAAATAATACAGTGAAAGAAGTATAATAAATATAGACATAAATTTATAGCAAATATGTAATAAAACTCCTTATGTTTTATCTGATATGATAAAGTAAAGAAACTATAATATATAAATATATTATAGTTTCTTTTTATTTTAAATATATAACAAAATACTTGAAATAATATAACAAAAGAACTATAATAAGTATAAATAATCATTTTGTTTTGATAAAGTTAGATAATCTACTATGAATAAGATGTTATATAATTACTATGATATAATTTATCATAGACTCCTGTTTTATATTCTATATTTAAAAGATGAATCACGATAAAAGAACTATAGTATATACTATAGTTCTTATATTATTAATTAAAAATGTTGATATAAATATATATTTGTATTATAATTTAGTTAGAAATAAGTTATCACTCATATATAATAGAAAAAGGACTATATTTATAAATAGTCCTTTTTCTATTATATAAATAATTGTATATAATGAATTATATATATAACATTATTGAAATAAAAAAACATATATGATATTATGTATATATACTTTTTTTCTTTTGAGTTGTGATTTTTAAGATATGCTTCCTATTTTTATAAGGATAAATAAAGACTATAGTTAAAACTATGGTCTTTATTTATGTATTGAAAAAGATAATATAAAATGAAATGAAGATAAAGGCTACATTGATAATGTAGTCTTTATTTTTATGAATATATAATATATATAATATAAAAGTATATATATTATTACTAAATAATATATAGAAGAATATATATTATTTATATTGTAATATATAAGAACTATTAATATATATTCTTATATAAATCAATTTGGAAGTGAGGTGATTAAATTGGTGAAAAATAAGATTGTAACAGCTATGTTAGTCATAATGCTAACAAGTACATCTATAGTAAGTTCTTATGCAGATAATGGAGGAGGAGCTTTTGTTGATAATAATGTTAAAACTGAATTAAAAGATGATGGCAAAGGAAATATAGTTGATAATGAAGGAAATATAATAGGAAGCACAGATGTAGATGAAGAAGACACTAATAAGGATGATGCTAATAAAGATGATGCTAACAATGAAAACAATTCTAATCCACCAATTAATAGTAGTGATGTAAATGAAAATACTACATCTAAAAATATAATTGTAAATGATGGAATGTATTTAAGTGTAGAAGTAAGTACAAATCAATCTGAAATTGGATATATACCTTCTTTTGAAATAGAATTACAGGACTCTAAAGGTAATTATATTGATAAAGTAAATGTAACTGAAAAAGATTTTAATAAAAAGGAAAATAGCTATTTAGTAAAATTTAATAATGTTAAAAGTTATAAATTAGGAGATAAATTTAAATTCTGTTTAAGAGGAAAAACTGACAATGTAATTAAGTCAATTTTAATGTTAGATAATGATGGAAAATCATTATATGTAAATAGAGAGAAAATGATTGAAAAAACAATTGGAGAAGAGTTTAGTACTTTAAAAAATGTAGATAAAAGTTTACCAGAAGGTGCTAAAAATGCCCCTATAAGGACTAAATTAATAACTGATACAAATCTAGTTGCTATAAAAGTTTTGGATTTAAAAGACAACCCTGTGAAAAACTTTAAAATAGACATTGAAAGAACATACAATAATTCTAAATATAGAGTTACTACAAATGACAAAGGGTTAGTGTGGCTAACTAGAGATAAAGTAGAGCCAAGGATAATATTAAATTCTGTAGATAAAAAATTTGAATTTGATACAGGTAATGGGCAAGATGAAATAGTGTACCCAGTCATTTCTAGTAAAACACATTTAGATAGCTTCATGTCTAATGTGGTGAAAATTAGAAATGCTGAGATTTCAAGTTCATCTAATCAGCAGCTAAATAGAATTAACCTAGATTTTAAAATAAATGGAAATACTGATTTGAGTGAGAATTGGACACAGTTAAGTATCTCCTTGAAAAATAAAAAAACTGGTATAGAATCTAAATTTGATATTAGTTCTAAAGATAAATATATAGAGAATATTCCAAATGGAGATTATTCAGTAAATATTGAATCTAAGTATGCAAGTGTAAAACATAATAAGAATATACATGTTTCAAATGGGCAAGGAAACTTAAGTTTGAGTGTGTTTCCAAGAAACAAATTTCAAGTTTATAAGGAGCTTGATGGTAAGAGATTAGATTATAATTTTTCAGTAATTAATGTTGAAAATGTAAAAAATAAAGAATACAAAGGTAAAGAGCCAATAAACTTCTCTGTTATGTCAGGAGAAACATTTATGGTTCAAGACAATGAAACTGGAGAAGTATTCACTGTTGATATACCAGATAAGGCAGGTGTAACAACATTAATATTGGGTGAAGGTAAGATATTAAATAAAGAGGGAATAATATCACCTCATACACAAGATATGCTACCAGTACAAATAGGTATTTTATCGGTGGTAGGTATATTATTAATATTAACAATTCTTAGAATGTTACATTCAGATAAGAAAAATGGAAAAAATCATTTTCTAATGTTTATGTTAATTAGTAGTGTTTTATTGAGCACACCAATAAAAACATTTGCTGATAGTGGTGGTAGCTCAGGTGGAGGTTCAGGAGGGGGCTCAGGTATTACTTCTGACCAATTAATCGTTAATGGTTATGCATATAACGCAAATTACTGGACCTTAAATGGACAAAATGTAAATCAGGTAATAATGTTTGGATTTGTGCCAAATACAGGCAGCGTAAAAAATGGCCAAGCAACAGATGGAAGTGTAACCTTATTAACTGAAGATGCTACTGAAAATGATATTGTAAAATCATATAAGTTTTCATCAGAGTACATGAAATATTGTTTATTCATGCCAGTTAATAAGTCAACTGAAACAGATTTTAAAAATTCTGGGATATTAGGAACTTATTCAGATGCAACATATTATTTGATTGCTGGAAAAGATAGAATTTTTAATCAAAATAATCCTGATTCTTTAAATAGTTCTGAAATGACAAAAAGAATTGTTGGAACTCCATCAGCAGTTAAAGCAAATTCAAACAAAGTATTATCAACTATGGGAAATGCACTATATACTTCTGAAACCGATTCAAAAGGTGTTTACAAAGTTAATTACGGTGATAGTGTTGGAAATACTATAAGAAGCAAAGATGATGCCTGGAAACAACAATTTTTCCAAGATTATATAAGTTTAATGAAATCAAAAGGTGTTTCACAAAAGGACATAGATTATATTCAAGGCAAATATCAATCAGGAGAAGTTACATTCTTAATACAAACAATGCCTAGAATACATCTTCATAGTAAAGGAAAGCAAAATGGAATGTATATGCCAACATCATATATTTCCATGGCACTAGGATTAGCAGATTCAAAAAAAGTCACTGGTAATGATGAACAACAAAGAAGTGTATATTTTAGAGAATACAAATACCTTTATAGTCGAGGTGGAACAACAAGTAGCCCTAAAGCTGGTTATTGTACAAAGACTGGATGTTCTAGTTGGTGTAAAAGATTAGGTCATATTTCATCCTCTGGTTGGAAACCCATGCAAGGTGGATATGTAAATACCATTCAAGCTATAAATTCAGGAGGACCTGTTAAAAAGAATGTTTTTGGTGGATGGGGTTATCATCACTGGAAAGCTGGACAAGAGGCAAGTAAGAAACCAAAATTGTTTATACAAACTAAAATTGATTTATATAATTCAAATGGTACAAAAATTGGAGATATAACTAAACCTGCTAAAGGCTGGGATTTAGGTAAAGAGCTTATGGAATGTAAAAATATAAAAGAAATAGATTTAGTTGATAGTACAATAGAAAGTAATGGAAAAACGTACAAGATAGAAAAAGAAGCTAAAAATAAAATCAATTTAATTGATAAGAAAGATAAAGAGGGTCTTTTTAAAGAAAATTTAAAAGTTAAAAATCCATCTGTAATCTCTAGAGAAGAAGTTTTAAACTATGATAATACTGTAACTAAAATGTTAACTGATTTACTAAAACCAAATCAAGCTGACCAGTACAATACTTATTTAGGTGGAGCTAAAAATGCTGATAATGATTTTGGAGTAAATGAAGATTTCGATGATATGTCTGTAGATGATAAATATAAAGACAAAAAGGATGATAAAGGGGAGAAAGCTTTTTCAGATGCAGAAATGACTGTATATTTGAAAGCAAAAGAAATAGACTCAGTTGTTGATGATACTACTGGAAAAGATGTAAAAGAAGTCCCAGAATGGAGATTGTCAAAGTATTGGGACGATTTATCTAGTAAACTTGCATATGCAATTTACAAGGTATCTCATAGCTCAGATAGTACTTCTCATGTGAGTTCATCTTTAAATCCTTCAGGTTGGACAAATTTATCATTAAGAAATGTTGATTTAAAAAATAGTCCTTGGTTGAAGATTGAACCTAAATGGAAAGCTAGTCCACATGGCACAAATGTTAATCATGGTGGAACAACTTTCTCACAAGCTGTAGGTGGTACATTAGTAGCAACAAGAACAACTAAAGATATAGATACACTTAAATTTGCAAATTGGAAAAACAATGGATATACAAATGAAATAGCTTCAGCAGATAAAGGTGACACAAATTATAAATATAAAAATAAGAAAACAATGAATAGTAATATTGAAATTTACATGTTAGACCCAGTTTCAAGTTATATTCATAAAAAAGCTAATTATAGACACTCAACAGATAGTGAAGGCAATAGTGTTTGCAGATGTTACACATCTAGTGAAACGGCAAAACAAGCATATACACCAGCCACATACAAATTAGCTGTATCATATTATAGATACCATACAGGAACTGTTAATACAAAAGTACCTGGAGAATCTAAGGATATGAAAGAATCTTATAGTTATGAAACAAAGAAAACTACACCACTTAAAGTATATCCAGAAATATTCATGGCTCATTCTGATTTATCTGGGAATACAGCTATAGATATTGTTTCTGGAGAAAGACAAAGAACAATAACTCCACTTTCTTATAGCTACTTGAGATTAGATGCTAAAATCAATTCAAAAGTAGTTGGGACAAGTATAGCAACAGATAAAAAAGCTAAATCATTAGCAAGTAAAGTAGCAAGTGGTACAAAGGTAGGAAACTCCCAAGTAATCCATAAAGGAAGTGCTGTAAACCTATCTTATGTATTAGGTGGAACTGGAAAAGTAGATTGGGGAGACAAACCAACTTTAACAGCTAAAACTTATGCTTTAGATATAGGAAATACTGCTATTAAAAATTCTTGGGGAAATAGCAGCTATAGTACTGACAAAGTAAGAGATACTTATATGAATAAATTTGGAACAAAAACTGGTGATGGTTGGAAGTTCAAATTAAAAATGCTACCAAGCATGAATATAGGTGGAAAAGATTACAATGGTAAAGAAGTAACTAAAGATATAACTGGTAAGAATAAAACAACTGAAGAGTATCGTTTAGTAGTAAGAAGTGGGAAATTGACACTTGTTAATGGTAAAGGTATTAGTAGTGTTAATGATATTACAAAGGATATATTAAGTAAAATGAAGCTTAATACACAAGATACTGTATTAGATGTGTTTGAAAAATCAAAAGGTAAAGCTTTAAGTGAAGCAAATGTTGCTAACTTAATAAATGCTGTTAGAGGTACAAATGATGTTAAAGTTGGTACAGGTTGGTATAATGAAGATACAACTGTATTAATTATAAGAGAGTATACAACAGTATTTGAGTTGCCTAAAGCATATATGTATACTGACAAAGTTGCTATGAATATACCAGGAATAGAGTCCCCTATAGCTAAATCAGATTTCTATACAAAGGGACTTAAAGGACATACAAAATTAAAACTTACTGTAGATAAATCAGATTGCTATATACTATATGATGATACAGCTAAAAAAACTTGGAATGACAAAGAAATGAAATTCACTGTTCCAAATGTTTCTGTTTTAGATACAACAAAGTAATATTAAAAATAAAAGTACCTGAATTTTTCAGGTACTTTTTCATAGTTGACTAGTATGACAAAGAAACGGTATTATATATATAAAGAAACGAATTTGTATCATTAAGACGTCAACTGCCAACTACTTTAAAGGGTAGTAGCTTGTAAAAAGCTAGTTGAATAGCCTAAGTTTACACTACGTTATGTAAGAATATATAGGTACTTCAAGATACTTCTCTAGTCCTGAACTCTACGATATATTATTAAACATCACTGATGGTAGGTGAAGTGTGATATATTTAAAACCTTTCATAACATTGGCGAAGAGAGTCTACCACCATAAGGTGAGGTTAAATTATCTAAGAGGATTATATTATGGTATATGTGATTAGTTTTGAAGGAAAATCGTTAATGCCGACTAATAATGCAAAGGCTAGAAAATTATTAAAACAAAAGAAAGCTACTGTTAAAAGAGTTAATCCATTTACTATACAATTATTATATAAGACAGATACTGAATATATTCAAACTATAACATTAGGGATAGATAGTGGATATTTAAGTATAGGATTTTCAGCTATAGCAGAGAGTAAAGAATTAATAGTTGGAGAAGTAAAATTGCTTCAAGGTATGAAAGATAGAATATTAGAAAAAAGTCAGTATAGAAGAATTAGGAGACAAAGATTAAGATATAGAAAACCTAGATGGAATAATAGAAAAATAAAACAAGGATGGTTAGCACCAAGTTTACAACATAAATTGAATACTCATGTTAAACTTATAGATTATCTTAATACTATATTGCCTATCAGAAATATAGTATTAGAGGTTGCTAACTTTGATATACAAAAAATCAAGAACCCTGATATATCTGGTGTAGAATATCAGCAGGGAGAACAAATGGGTTTCTGGAATGTTAGAGAATATGTACTTCATAGAGACGGACATAAATGTCAAAATCCTAATTGTAAAAATAAGAGTAAAGAACAGATATTAGAAATACATCATATTAAGTACAAGAGTGAAGGAGGTTCTGATGCTCCTAGTAATTTAATAACTTTATGTAATAAGTGTCATACCTCTCCTAATCATAAAAAAGGGAAATTTCTATATGATTGGTGTGAAAACGGTAAAAAAGTTAGAGGTTTTAAAGATTCTACATTTATGTCAATGATAAGATGGTATTTATTAGAGCAGTTGAAAGAAAAATATACTAATATTAGGGCAACTTATGGTTATTTGACTAAAAATCATAGAATTGAACATGGTATAGAGAAAAGTCATTTTAATGATGCTTTTGCTATAGCTAAGGGTGTTAATCAAGTTAGAAATTCAGAAATATTTAAAGTTGAACAATCAAGATTAAATAATAGAAGTCTTGAAAAATTCTATGATGCAAAATATATAGACAGTAGAACTGGTGAAAAAGCTTCTGCAAGTGAACTTAATTGTGGAAGAAGAACTAGAAATAAAAATTTAAATTCTGAAAATCTTAGGGTGTTTAGAGGTCAAAAAATATCTAATGGCCAAAGAAGAATAAGAAAACAGAAATCATTATATCAGCCTAATGACTTGATTAAATATGATGGGAAGGTTTATACAGTTAAAGGTAGTCAAAATGAGGGTAAATACATAGCTTTAAAAGAAATCAAAAAGGTACCGAGCGTAAAACTAATTAAACCATATATCTTTAAGAAGGGATTAAATTGGAGTTATGGATTATGTTAGTAGAAATCATTCTAAGTATTTGTTATTAGTACATCTGATATTTAGAATTATGAATAGGCTTACATTCACTAACCTAAAGGTATAGTGGTAGTAGGGTGTCTGTTCATAAATAAGCTAAGTGTTAATTAGAGGAAGAATCACCTGAAGTGCTATTCGGGTGATTCTTAATTTTTTGCAATATTTTCTTTTTTGTTTACATTAGAATCAAATAATCATCATATTTGTCAAAATGGTAAGTTGTGGTATAATCTGTTTAGAGACTACATAGAAAACTATTAGGGTGAATATTTATTTACATAGACCTCCCATGTCACATCAAGAGGGGAGGTGATATCATGAAATATTTAATTTGTTTGTTAACGATAATAACATTTCTAACAACCATAACAATCAGTTTGATTAAATTGGTTCAGAATTTGAATAGACTCCTTAAAGAAATAGATGAGTTTAAAAAAACGTTACAAAAAATTAAGAATCACCCGAACGGCCATTCAGGTGATTCTTCAAACTAATGAGTAAGTCTTATTAAATGAAGAGACACCCTACCGTAAATAGTTGTAGTCTCTTTTTTTTATGTCCTAAAGATACAAATTCGTATCTTTATATATATTATACATTTTCTATCTTATATTAGTCAACTAGCTTCTAATTTTATACTACTCCACATAAAGAAATGGATTAGTACATTTTATTGCCATAAATAATCTATATTATATGCTGGAGCAGCTAAAACACACATTTTAAAGATATTATCATTCTTCTTAAATTTATCTGGCATTGCTCCATTAATCCACCAATAGTTTCCACTTAACATACAAAAATCAGCATGGCTTCTGTCACCAATTATTGCTCCATTTGCACCACATAAATCACTTATCATAAGATACACTTGAGCACTTGCATCACAATCAGATTTCTGTCTAAATAGAACATCATATGCAGAAGCTGGAGAAGCATCCAAAGGGTCTGTTGTTTGAGGTAGATTTCTTACAGCATGACCAACTGCACTTTTATATATGATTAATTGTTCTACATCTTCTTTAGACATAATCCCCTTATCAATAGCATAAAGCAAATATTTATTTTCTACTGTCCAGGCTTCATAAGTCTCACCTAAATTTACTGAATTTAATGTATTATCTACATAATCATTATCTGGGATGTTTCCAATCTTATAATATTTTGACCAGTAAACCCAATCTGGACATTTATTTAAATCTAATGTACTCATCACATTTAGTCCCCAGTTTAATACTTTATCATATTCCTCTTGAGTAGTACATCCATATCCATGAGCACCTCTAATTGGGTCACCATATTTAACCTTTATTTGACCTTTTATCTCTGTACCTATTATATAAGTACCACCTTTAGGATAGTTTCTAGTTATTGTCATGTCTTTTTGTGGAGCTATAGCTACCTTGTTGCCATTAACTTTTATCCCAGGAACATTTTGGTTATTTTGAGTATTTGAGTCATTTCTATTAAATGCATCTATTGCATCAGAATAAGTTTTATCATTTTCACCATTATTTACTTTTGTAATTTTATCAGGATTAACTTTCTTCAATACATCTTTTTGCTTATCTGATAATCCATTATTTCCAAGAATAACAACTGAATCATCTTTAGCAGCTAAATTAGATATAACAAGTGCATCCATAAGCTGATTTTCATTGTTTGAACCATCCTTAGTTATAAAAGCATTATTAACTTTTCCATAAAATTCACTTATAACTCTAGCATTTGTATCTTTTCTATTATCTCCAGAGAGTCTAGTTGCATTTAAATGCTTTACTATAGCATCATCAACTGTAGAAGCTCCACCAATAACATAATTCTTTTGTGAATTTTTATCAATAAATTGCTTTGTATCATCTTTCATATTTTTATCTATAAATAAGATAGCCATATTATTTTTGGCAGCAGGAGCAGAAATACTACTTGCATCTACTAATCCCTTATATCCATCAGTTATAGCAACTTTATCTATTTTATTTGTATCATTAAGCTTCTTAGCTATCTTTAAAGAAGTATCTTGTCTATCATTCCCACCAATTCTATCTACAGTTAATCCTTTTGCCTTTAGAGTATTTAAAACATTATCAGAAATAGAACTTGTGCCACCAATTAAAATAACGTTTTTTATACCAAGTCTATTTATCTCATCCATAGTATTACTTGGTATAGAATCTTGATTTGTAACTAGTATTGGAGCATTTAAAGCTTTAGCAAGAGGTGTGACAGATAGAGAATCAGCTAAACCATTATCTTTAACTAGTATTATATTTGTTGCAGATGTCCAGCCTTTTTGTGATACTTTTATAGCAGTATCAATATTATTTGATGCTTGAATAGAATAGTTATCAACTTCTTTTCTATTACCTAATGTTGTTTCCTTACTTACTTTTAAGTTGTTATTTCCATCATCAGCATAAACAACACTATCTAAAGATGAAAAACCAAGAAGTGTTGAACTAATAAGTAAACCACTTATAATAAAGCTGCACTTCTTTTTTATATTTAGTTTTTTATTATTCCTTTTATAGATTGTACTTAGATGTATTTGTGTACTTTCTATATCCTTGAATCTTTTTTTAAAAGCCATTTGGAATTACCCCCCCACAGTAATATACTACAAAAATAGTTTATTTAATTTAATTATAAAGCATTATTTAGATTTTTTCCAACATAATCCAAAAGATGATTAGTGATTAAATATAGAATATTGTAGAATTTCATATAGTGCTTAAAAAACCCACACCTTTGGTGTGGGAGTATCAGTCATTGACAATGACGCTAGGTTTACCATATAGCTTCAACATAGCATCTTCTGTTATAAGCCAATTACTTCCACTTTTTCGATAGTCGATACCTTCAATAAGATTATTTTGTCTTATAACACTTCTTAGTGTACTTTCACCTAGCCCCCATAGAGTAGTTGCTTCTTTGAAAGTAAACACTTTATATTGCATTAGCTCATCAATTTTATCTATTTCTCGTTCAATTCTAAAATATTTATTTTTTACAATATATACATAATAATCTTGTTCTAAATAATCTTGTATTTCTTTAATAGATAACCATTCCCCTTCTAACTTACTATAGTTATTCCTTGAAGCGAAGTAGTCAGAAATACTACAGGCATCAGACATGTTTTTAGCTTTTCTTAAAATCACTAAAAACTCCTCTTTGTTTTCTTTTATAAAGTTTAAATAATCATTGTAAGTATTAACAAATATACTAATGTCATCATTTCCAGTAAAAACAGATTTTTCAATATATTTTACGTATGCTTTATTTAAACCTTTTATAGAATATTTTTTCAAGTCATCATCTTCATCAAGATAATCAAAAGCTTTAAAATAACTTGCAAAATTATCTAATAAGTATTTTGCATCTTCTAAATTAAGTTCTTTAAACATATACATGCACCCCTTTATCAACGGTTACGTTGTTGTTATATTTATATAATAACACTCAACGTTTACGTTGTCAACGTAAATGTTGTTAATATGTTTTCTACATAAAATAAACTGGACAATATAAGTACAACAGTTTCTCAAAAATCTTATAGTTATTAAACAAAAAAACAACACAACACTAGAGATTATTAAGTGAAGAAAAAGTAGGTTGGAGGGATGATATTATGATTTCTTGCAACTATAGTTATAAGTTTTACCAAGCTTATTAAACGAATGCTAGTTCAGATGATTTTTAAATTTAATTTACAATATTTATTTTAAAAGTATATATAATATATTACTAAAGGATATATAGATATATATAATATATTATTAAATAATATATTAATATATATATTATTTTAGCTGACAAAAAATGAAATTTGTTGTTTTAAATGTATCTTATTCTAATTCTACAAAATAATATTAGAGGAATAAGAGAGTATATTATGTAATTATGTATGGAGGGAATTTTCCCTCTTATTTTTTAATTAAAATTTTATTTAGTATTTGGCAGAAATAAGCAAATGGGGTGACGTATTGTGGTAAGAGAGGTAACTAACTTTAGTTGATAGCCTCCCATGTTTATAAAGAGCATGGAAGTATAAACATATTTTAATTTGTTTATACAAAATCCTTTGAATTGCTGGAACTCCCTAAAGCTAGTTAAACTAAAACATAATCATGAAAAATGGATAGGTGTGAATGTCACGAAAGTAGAAAAAATTAACTGGATGGTGCATGGTTAAATCCTAAACACTGTTTTTAATGGGTAATCAGCAGGGAAGTCCTGAATAGGGAAACCTTCAACGACTATTCTTATCATAGAAGTACACTCAAGTGAGTGGAAGCGGAGGACACCAATTAGGTGATGATATAGTCTACACTTATATGAAAATATAAGAAGTTCATAAGAGAACTGGCTAGGATTAACGAACTTAGTTGAATGTAAATGGTAAAAGATGTAATAGGTGAATATAGTATAGAAATTTTATTAAAAAAATATAGGCAAAATATTACTGATGAATGGGCATGTACTACCAAATTTGGAATTATACATTCTTCAGATTGGTCATACATTATACTTTGTTATGCTACTCAGAAGGGGAATAGAAGCTTTAGACTAGTAAGATACTCAAATTCAATATCATACTCAATAAGAAAGTACATTTTAGGATATGATTTTAAGCAAAAAGCTGAAAGAAATCAAAAGACACGATTAAGATTACTGTTAGAATATGAAAAAGCATATAGTAGTCGAGGTCTAAATAACTTTACAAGAATTATTTTAAATGAGCATGATTTAAGAATAAATGGGATATTTGAAAGCCATAATTTATCTGTTAAAAATACAAAATACAAAAATAATAATCATGCACTATTAATTGGATATAATCGAAAATATATAAAATTGATTTTTAGAGTAAATCCTAATAGTTGTGTTATGGCCATATATACTTTTATGAGTGAAAGTGTTTTGTATATAATAGATAATTTTCTAGGGGATAATTTTAAAGGAAATATAGATAGAGTAAAAAATGAGAAAATTAAATTATTGGTAAATGTAATAAAGTGTTTAAATAATTCAGAACTAAGATAAATTATATAAAACAAGACAAGAAAAGAATATAAATATAAAAATAATATATACATATAGTTTTAGAATATATAATGTTATATAAATAATTAGAATATATATTATATATATATAGAAAATATATAATATATAAGTTTAGATATAATATTTATTATTATAAATATAAAAATAAGAAGTTGAAATATATTTTTACTACTTATAAATAATATATATACTCATATATTATTTAATTTATTTATAAGTATATATAAATTCAGCTTCTAATCAAAATAATAAAACTTCAATAGTTAGTGAAATGAAAAATAAATTAAAGAGAGCTTTCAAGAAAATATGAAAGATTGGAATGAAAATATAAAGAAAGGAGTAGCTACTCGTCAAAATATCCAAAGTAGATAGTCAAAATATAAAAATATCATTAAATATTAAATGGTATTAGAACTTATTACCTATATAGCTATTGAAGAGTTTAAAGTTTCTAATATGTGAAAAATAAGATATAGATTTGAATGCAAATATTAATTAATTTAAAATTAAAAACATTTATATATTCAAAAGACTAACTTTGGAATTTAATCTTGTACTGGACCAGAAAAAATGAGGTTCTGAGAAACAAGAAAAATTTCTATGGGTATATTTGAACATATTTTGAGTAGCAATATGTCAAAGTAAGTTTTTGGCATCGTATTTTAGACATGTTAAATTCTAAAGGGAAGTTTATAGCACTAGGTCTAAGTGCAACATTAGCAGCTGGTGCATTATTGACTTGGGATGGTAGTGGAATAATTGAACAAGCTAAAACAAAGCTAACAAAAATGCAAGAAGGAGTTACCTTATTAAAAGAAGGCGAAAAAGAATTAATAGCAAAAGCAAAAGAAATAAAAGGTCAGATAAGTACTTTAGAATCAGAAATAGCTAAATTAGAAAATAATGGTAGGACAAGCTCTATGGCATATAGAAAGGCTACAGGTGAATTAGCAAAGGCAAAGGAAGAACTAAATAAAGCTAATAGTGATGCAAATAGGATACAAGAAGCTTTATCTAAATATACTCCAGTTAAAGAACATATTGCAGGTTATGCTGAAGCTATGAATGATGGTTATGTTCTACCAGAATTCGGAAGTGAAAATTATGCAAGAAAACTAAAAGGAATAGATGATATAAGTGCAGTAAAAGGAAGTTGTTTACTGAAAGATAATAACATGTTATTAGTATTAAATAAATTTAATAATAGTACAAAGGCTGGAAAGACTATATTTCAAAAGGTGAATCTTAATGGAACAGAGGTTTGGCATAAAGAGTTAAGTAATACTAGTGTAAGCAATGTAAATCTATGTAAAGCAACAAAAGATGGTGGAGCTTTAATACTTGTTACTTCTCAAGATAAAAGCTTAACAAGCTCACTAGGAAAATTAACAACAAATACAACACACATAATAAAATTAGATTCCCAAGGTGAAATAGAGTTCACAACACAATTTGATAGTGGAGATACAATGGTTGAGACAATTGAAAATATTATAGAACTTAAAAATGGGAACTATCTATGTGTTGGTAGTATGTCAGCTGGTGCTTATTCAAGAGTTATATGTATTGATAGTGTGGGTAATAAGCAATGGGAGTCTAAAATAAATGGTAATGGTGGAAATGTTAATATTGGAAATGCAATAGAAATGTCAAACGGAGATATAATTGTGGTAGGTTATGCAAATAAAACTTATGATGGTATAACTTCTAGTGCAGCTTTCCCTTTTGCTACAAAGTATACAAAAGATGGGACAAAGTCATGGACAATTAAAATAAGTGATGATTACACTTATTATAATGGAAATAGTTCAAGACCAACGTGTGTAGTTGAAGAAAAAGATGGGAAATGTGTAATTTATGCAGTAAAAACAATCAGTACAATAACTACAGATGGAACAATAGAAAGTACAATCCAAACTGAAGATTTAATAGGAAATAAGTATGACATTGCATTAAACAATGGTGATATATTAGTATCTAATTATTTTAGTAGCATAATGGTAATATCTTCAGATGGTACTTTAAAGAAAACCATAAAACCTCAAGATGATTTAAAAATAACAAATATGTCTTTATTAGCTGGGAATAAAGTGGCTTTTACTGGAATGACAGGCACTAATGATGATAGTTATACTGGATATATGGGAATATTTGATTTGGATGATGATAATTTCCCTGCATTAACAGATTAGGAGGAAAAGTATTATGAAAAATCTTAAAAAGCTAGCTGCATTAGGCATAGCAACAGTATCTGTTTCTGTAATTGCAATGACTTATACAGGTGGCGATACAGCCAATAATATTATAAATACACTACAAGGTCTAGACAATGATGCGAAACTACTATCAGAGGGAGAAACAAAATTGATAGCAGAAGTAAATCGTTTGAAAGAAGAGAGAACTAGATTAACTGAACGATACAATGAATTAAAAGGAAACTCTGGTAGCGAAGATGACTCTACAGATATTACTACTATAAATGAGGAAATAAGTAAAGCTAATGATGATTTAGCTTCAGTACAAAATATATTAGATGGAATAACAACAGGAACTACACATGCAGAAGGTTATGATGAGATAATAATTGAAAATACAGACAGTACTGTAACAAAATAAAATATAAAAATAGTTAATAATTGAATTATATTGATAATTTTAGATAAAATTATATTTGACAGAAAATTGAATATATTAAAACCCAAAGAGATTTGTATATAAGGTCTTTGAAGGGGGGTGGTAAAGTATAATTATATTCGTTTACATACATGTATAGTAAAAATGACATCTATTACATTATTAGGAGGATTTTAAGATGATTAAAGACATAGAACAATATAAACTATACAATGACGATTGCTTAAAAGTAATGAGAGATGAAATAGAAGATAAAAAAATCGACTTAATACTTTGCGACCTCCCTTATAATGTTACAAATTGTAAGTGGGATGAAATGATAGATTTAGATGAGCTTTGGAAACAATACAACAGAATAATTAAACCTAATGGAGCAATTGTTCTCTTTTCAGCACAACCATTTACAACAGAATTAATTTACTCAAACAAAAAAAATTATAAATATTCTTGGTACTGGGTAAAAAATACTTCAACAGGACATATTTTTTCTAAGTATCAGCCCATGAGAAAAGTTGAAGATATTAATGTATTTTATAAAAAAATGCCAATGTATACTCCTCAAGGAATAGTAAAATTAGATAAGCCAATTAAAATGACTAAAGGAAAACCGAAAAAAGAAGGTATATACCATAATGGTATATATGAAAAAGAATTTTCAGTTGAGTATACTAATTATCCAACAAATGTACTTTATTTTAATAAAGAAGTTAATTGTATTCATCCATGTCAAAAGCCATTGGAATTAATACAATACTTAATAAAAACATATACCCAAGAGGGTGACATTGTACTTGATAATTGTTATGGTTCAGGTCAAACAGGTGTAGGATGTGCCAATACCAATAGACGTTTTATTGGCATTGAGTTAGGAAAAGAGCACTTTGAAAATGGAAAGAATAGAATAATGAAGGCATATTATGATGCAAATAAAAACGAGTAAATTTGTACTATAAAAATATATAGATAAATTTTTTACATATAGCAGGACGAATATAATTAACAAGGATTAAGCTTTATATCATTACAAACAGATTGATTTTGTATTGATAAAGTTTAAATATATAAATAATAAATTATGAGAGATAACTTATTTTAATAATACATTAAAATAGGAGGAATATAATGAAATGGCTTAAGATGTATGCTATTACAGTAATTTTTATCTGTGTAATGATATGTTCAATTACAGTAATAACTTCACAGAAAGCTAAAATAATAACTACACAAACTGCATTTGATTTAGTAGATAGTAAAGTTCCAAGTGAAGCTAAATACGAAGGTTATAAAAAAGACCAAGTCAGAGGAACTACTGTTTTATACTATAGCTATAATAATGCATGTCATGTAGTAAAACTAGTTCATCAAAAAGATGATTTTACTAGAGAAATTGAATGGAATAAAGTTTCAGACATTAAATTTGATTAGGTGAAGAGGCAATAAGCTATTGCCTCTTTTAATGAGAGGAGTAATTTATATGAAAAAATTAAGAGTAATAGAAGCATTTAGTGGGTATGGTAGTCAATCAATAGCATTAAGAAATATAAATTTGGATTATGAGGTTGTTGCGATAAGTGAGATAGACAAATATGCGATACAGTAAAAGAGAGTCTATAATTATACATATAAACTTGTACTGCTTATGTAGAGTAATTTGCATAAGAAACAGATTTAATTGCAGGTAAAGCCTAAAGCTAGAATAACTACAAAGTAATTTGAAAAAATAAGCTTGAATGTGACGAAAGTAAAAAAAATATTCTAGATAATATATGGTTAAATCCTAAGTATTAAAAAAATGGCTGTTCTGCAAGGAAGTTCCTAAGTCTTTTTACAGATATGGAAAACCTTCAACGACTATCTTAAAGAGTAAAGCCACAAGTTATGGGTGGAAGAAACGGTCTGCTCCTATATTAGTTAGGATGGTGAAATAGT
Organism: Clostridioides sp. LIBA-7678; assembly: GCF_056716065.1. NCBI lineage: Bacteria > Bacillati > Bacillota > Clostridia > Peptostreptococcales > Peptostreptococcaceae > Clostridioides > Clostridioides sp. LIBA-7678. The sequence continues at coordinate 55,709 of NZ_CP196988.1, forward strand.
CTTTACACTTTTGAAAAAAAGTGGCTATTAGAGTAATCGAAATAGCATTTATAGAGTAGCGTCTATAAATAAAAAGTATAGGCTTTATATTTTCAAAATTTATTTTTTCTATAAAGTTATATTCCTATATCAAATTTAATCTTTTACATATTAATGAAATATCATGAAGTTTATACAATTAGGCATATGAAGCAATACATGGCAAAACAAATAATCTAGGTGATATAAGTCAGATAGATGTAGAAGATATTCCTGAACATGATTTATTCACATATTCATTTCCTTGTACTGATATATCTGTAGCTGGTAGAATGCTAGGATTAAGTAAAGGAAGTGGGACTAGAAGTGGATTATTATGGGAGTGTCAAAGGATAATAGAATATTGTAAGCCAAAATATTTGCTTATGGAAAATGTCAAAAACTTAGTTGGGAAAAAGTTTAAACCTGAGTTTGACTCTTGGGAGGCGTGGTTAAGAGAACAAGGATATTCTAATTATTGGAAAGTACTAAATGCTAAAGATTACAATATTCCACAAAATAGAGAACGTGTATTCATGGTAAGTATTTTAGGAGAACATAAAAAATATGAATTTCCAGAAGGAGTTCCATTAAAAACTAACATAAATGATATATTAGAGGAAAATGTCCCTGATAAATGTTATCTTTCAGATGTTCTTTTAAATAAATTTATACCAAATGAGACATATTTATTAAATAAAATTAGCAAAAAGTTTGATATATCAAAAATAGAAGTTGGATTTATCAAAAAGAGTGAAAATGGTAAGAAACATCAGAGTAATACTGTTATGAATGCTGAATATATTTCAAGAAGCCTAACAGCAGGTGATTATAAAGCACCTCCAATGGTTCTTTTAGAAGATAAATTATTTTGTGAATTAAGATGTGATGAAGGTATCAGATTATATAATAGCAATGTTTGTGGTACTATATGTGCTAAGAGCTATGGAGGGAAAAAAGCCATATTAGAAATGGCTCCAGGCTTTAAAATAAGACGACTTACTTCAACTGAGTGCTTTAGATTAATGGGGATGGATGATAGAGATATTCAATTAATCAAAGAAGCTGGTATAAGTGCAAGTCAACAATATAAAATGGCTGGTAATTCAATAGCAATACCAGTGTTAGAAGAAATATTTAAAAACTTATTTTTAAAATAAGAAACTAGCTATTTAACTGTGTTGAATTAATAATGATACTTTTATCATACTTTATTCATCAGATGTAAATAAAAGGACCTGAAGAAATTCAGGTCCTTTATGTATTATTGAAAAATAAGAGATACTTAGAATAATAAGTACACGCTATTTTCTTTTTATTTAAATAGTAATTCAAAAATATAACATGATAAAACATTAAGAATAACAGAGAAAATAGCAGTAATTATCAATGATATTATTGGTTTTTGTTTTATAAAATCAGTAAGACGAATATACCTAGTTTTGCGAATTTTTTTCAATTCTTTCTTAAGTGTAGTAATGTAATCAGATGGTAAATCTATTTTTTCCGAATAAGCTTCGCATTGTTGACAAAGACATGCATTTGAAGTAGAGTACACCAAATCATACTTATTCCCAAGCATATCAAAAATACAACTTCTAGTTTCATCATGTACAAACTTTGAACTATCTTTACTTAGTACATTATTTGAAAATCGATACATTGTTATTGTTTTATAAATTGTTATCAATAAATAATTGAACAAGTCAATATTTGCATCTCGTAAAATTGTTTCTGCTTCATAGAATGTTAAAACAAGACTTCTATCACTTAATCTCCTTGTGAAATAATTACCCTCAATTCTATTTTCAATAATTGCAATAATAATATCTGCTTCAGAATTAGATTTAACTAAAGAAGAAATAGTATCTTTGCTATATGACCAATAAGGTAAATCTGTGTCTGGAAGTGTTGCAATTGAGCTTGTTGATTTTATACGAAATAAATCTGAATGATATGTGTCCAACTTTTTAATTGTAGATAGATGTAACTGTGTTCCTAATAAAACTATATGGATACTTATACAGTCTTCCTTCATGTAACCACTTGTCCTTTCTTAAAAATATAATAATAATTATCTTCTTACATGTATACAATATAGTAGATTTTGGGATTTGTAAATATGATACTTTTATCATACTTTATTCATCAGATATAATAGGCTGAATTTTTTCAGGACCTTTATATATTGTTGAAAAAAAGAATATGAGCTACTTGTATGAGGATGTATCTTAATTGAATAAACAAAACAAATTAATTTAAAAAATCAATTAAACAACTATTTGGGAAATAGTAATACTTTTATCATACCCTGTTCACCATATATAAACATAAGGATTTCAGCTTTTTATTTCAATATAATAATCTTACTCCACTTCTTGGATATATCAGACTCTTTTTCTTTTATTCCTCTGTACCATATAGCAAGATTTTCAAAGTCTTCATCAGTTAAAAAATATTTACATATATTTATATAACAACTGGTCATTAAGCTCCGTATAAGCTCAATCTTCATTATAACATCTTGGGGATTTTTAGGAACTTTAGGATTTTGTACAAATGGTTTATTATTAACAGATTTAAGAGCTTCCATAGATGCTAATCCATGTAATTTTTTTGACCATTCACTGTACAAAATTAAATAATATTTTTCCATATTTAATAACTTGCTTAATCCTCTTAAATTGGAAGCAGTACTATGTATTTGATACCATTTAGGCTCTAAATCACGAAGATGTCGTTTACGTCTTTTTAAGTTAATTGCATCTTTTTTTCTAGTTCTATCTTCATCAACAGATTTATACTCAGGATATTTTTCAAATACACTTCTTAGATTTTCAGCAAGTGAGTTCAATTTCTCAGGAGTAAAAATATTATATATATCTTCTCCTATTATTTCTCTGAAATTTTCATATTCTGCATTATCTGTATTAAATTTTTCATATAGAGTAATTTTTTCATGTATATTAGTGACTTCATAAGATAAAGCTCTTTTTTCTAATAACTCTTCATCTAAGAATATATAATCTAGACTTAAGGAAAGCTCAAACATATTTCTGAATAACATATCAGATATATTTATAGATGAACCTTTAAATAGTGACTGAATACCATCTACTGTTTCTAATAAATCTCTAAATAAAAATAGTATTACAGCATCAGATTTTTTATTATCCTTATCTGTATTCATTAGATTGAATAAGTATTGTCCATACACGCAAATTTCATTTATATGTGATACAGTTATTTCAATTAGATTCTTGTATCTTGGGTCTTCTATCTCTTTCATAAATAAGTCCATTTTAATATCCTCCAAATAAGTTAGCATTTAAGTATAATTATATACTAATTTATATAGACAAACGTAATATTAGTGATATTAGAAATAATACCAATGATAAAAGAAGTAGAGGTATATCAATTGATATACCTCTACTTCTTTTATCATTGGTATTAAATTATATTTTAAATATTCTTAACGTGTTAAATCGGTTTTAGCATAAAATACAGTTTTCATAGAGCCTTTGCCTAATTTTATATATTCTGTATCTTTGTGTAAATAAATATTAGCTCTTTTAACTTCACCATTTTTTTCATATGTCACAGTCTTATTAGTTCTTCTTATAATCTTTATTATCTGTGGGATATTAATATCAGCAACTAAAATTGTGGCATAAATTCTTTCAGCTTCAAATTTAAATATATCCATTTCATCATATCTCCTCACATTGAATTTTAAAAAAGTTGTACAACTTAATTATACATATATATAAACATAATGTGAGGTTGCTGCTTTTAATAAAAGTTTATATATTTTCTTTTTTCAAGATAATTAGGATATTTTTCTATAGGAAAAGGAGCTTTATATTTAGGTTCTTTTCCATTTAATGCACAATATCTTATATTAAAGTCTTTATAATCAAGACTATTATCTTTTGTAATCCAAAAATAATCCTCTATACTCATTGCTAGGTTTTTTCTACAGATATCCCATTCATTATAATGATTGAGTTTCAATTCTTTCAAAATAGAATTAACTTCAGGTCTACATTCTTGGATAGTTCTCTCACTTATCCAAATCCTTATAAATTCATCCCACATATCATCAGTTATATCTTCAATATTTTTTAATCTTGTTATAGGGAAAGGCTCTATCCCTTTATAATTTTTGTTGGGCTTAAATATAAATTTATCTTTTATAAAATTATAGATAATAGTCCCTGTAGTTTCATTTTTATATTTTAAAAAATAAGAATCACAAGGAGAAGAAGGTCTTATAATTTTACGTGGAGAAGCTTTTTTATATCTTATTTTTTTATTATCATTATTATTAGGTTCTATCATCATATCTAAATTATTCATATAAAACACCTCTTTCTATTAAATATTCTATCCTCAGTTTCAATAAATATTTAATACAATTGATTCTATGTGGTTTTAATAAATCCCTATAGCTGTCAACAATTTTCAATAGTTCAGATAAATTAACTTTTAAATGAATGTCAGATACTAATTTTATTTGCTCATAATGTGAATTTTTAAAAGGTTTACAGTCATCAACTAGCTCTAAGTCTTCAGGTGAATCTAATTGTAGTTCTTCATCACTTTTATCACCATAAAGTGAAAACCCGTGGTCAAACAGTGGAGCGAAAGTTAAATTTTTAGACTCATCTTCCAACATCCCAAAATTTCTAAGGTGTCTATCTATATTATTTATTATAAAATCTACTATTATCATAGTATCTAGTTCTCTTTTATTTACATTAAGCTCTTTAATTAAATAAGTGTATAAGTCAAGGTCGCTATTGCCAACAAATTCTCTCATAGTAATATACCTGGAGTCTTTTGCGAAATCATAAGAATAACATACATCAAAAATTTTATCATCTTTTTCTAATTTAGTGTAGTAATACTCTACATGGTTTATATCTAAAGTATCTAGTATATCTGATACTAAAGCTTCTGTAATTGGTTGTATATTACTATATGTATTTCTATATCTAACACCAGTTTTTATATAAATTAATTGATTATTAAGTGTTGCAGTCCATTTGTATAACATACCTTTTGAAGATAAGTTTGCTCCAAATGTTCCATAGATATTAAATTTTTTATTCTCAAGATTTAACAGTGTATATTTTTCCATTAAAATAACCCTTTCTGGTACTACAATTATTTATCTTATTTTAACATAGAATTGAGTATGATTGTTTTCTAAAATTAATAAAAGAGCCAACCTTAATTTAAAATCTTAGAATGACTCCTTTATTCTATTCTTTAATCTTCATTATGAATTTCTTTATAGAGAATACTAAAATTTTTATCACAATCAGAATTTGGACATATTAAATATTCAATAATAGTATCTCCTTCAGTCTCTAGGTCAAGTTCTAATTCTTCACCACAGTAAGGGCATTCACTTGGATATTTTTCTTCTGCATAATCATCATCTTCAAAAGAGCTATTTAGGCATATTGTAACATGTTCTTGATAGCAGCTTGGACATAATTCTTTTGAACAGTTTGTATTAGGGCAACTATCAATTTCATCAGCGTGGAAATATCTCCCACATAAATCGCATTTTATCATTTTAACATCTTCCTCTCTTAGTTTTTTATTTAATATTTTTATATATAAGTTTTGCTTCTTTTAATAATCCTTCCATATCCTCATAGTCTAAGATTTTAAATTCATTATCAAATTTTTTAAACTTTTCTATGCTATCTTTCATATTTGGAGTTAATTTTTTTGAATTATTTTCTATAATAAATATCTTTTCTACTGTGGAAAATAATTCATTAAGGAGATTAATCTTCTTAAAAATATGCTCATAAATTTCAACATTATTATTTGCTGATTCTACAGTCTCATATTCATCTAAATTATAATATTCTGGGAATGATTCTTCTATCTCCTTTGTATATTTTTGTATTTCTTCTTTTTTATATCCATTGATAAGATAAAGTGAATATGGTATTAAAATCTTATATATAATGTCTAAATCAATTAATTCTTCAAGTAATGTATTCTTATCTTCATCTGTTAATTTGAAAAATATTTCAATATATTTTTTTCTATTTTTTATATCTGGAATTTTCATTAGAAATCGGTATAATTTAAAAACATAATTTCTATTATCATTTAAATAATCATAGCTATCTTTTTCTATTTGATTAACTATCTCTTTGATTAATTCGAATGAAGTTCTTCTCTCAAGTTGATAAAGTTTGATATTTTTTAATTTATCATTTGAATTAAATGTGTAATTTCTTGCAGATTTTACATACTTTGTAAGTTTATCAAAGTTTAATTTATTAGGTGTTTTTATACGAAATGACTTTAAAAAATCAGTATCATAATTTTTTAATAAAAATTCAAATTCATTGATTTGATATTGTGATATATCATGACATTTTTTCTTATTCTTATATTTTTTAAAATCATGTTCTTCATTATAAATATGGTTATTTATATTTAGCTCATTCCAACGTCTTTGCAAAGTTTTGTATTCTGGAATTCCAAGTTCACTTTTTCTATCCTCACTAAGATTTTTATAATATTCATTTAATGTAATACATTTCTCATCTTTTTCTAAACATAAATATCCTAACAGATGAAACTTTGTGAACTCTTTTATACCTTCTTGTTTTATATAAACTCTATCGATTATAAAATAGCCATCAAAGCTAGGATTAATAAATTTATATTTATTTTCAAAAAGATTTGCAACTTCCATATATGCAAAGTTAATTATTTTGTCTATATCTAAGTCAGATTCATCACTAATTTCAGTCCTATTCCTTAGACCACAAACTTCTACCATTTTACTAGTTCTTGAATCATTATACATAAACATACTCTTCAATCTCCCTCATCAATTTATTTAGCTACCTGAACTAATCATATAATTTTTAGAGAATAAATTAAAGGACATTTTAATTGGTTAAAAATTTCGCAAAGTGATGATATTACTATAATTTATAATTGGATAAAGGTAATATCATAAAATAGATAGAACTTATATCTTATGTGGTGAATAAAGTATGACAGTAAAATTTATAAAGTAGAGGAGGAAATTTATGCTTTGGGATGATTTGAAAAGCAAAGATATAAAATATATTATAGACTATGTTAATAAACTGCTATCTAATGGAGATAGCTTAACGAAAATTTCAGTAGAGCTTAAAACATCTGAAAGTAGTATTAGAAAATTTTTAACTTCAAGGGGATATAAAAGAATCAATGATAAGTTTGTATATACTGGTGAAAAAAGTATGACAAATAAAAAAGATAAATTGAAATATTTTGAAAAAAATAATTTAATTATAGATAGTGACAATGTTCATAATTTAGTATCTAGTAAACAATTTCAAGACAATATGATGGGATTAATAAAAGATTATGGAAAAATACAAAAAGTTTTACAATGGTTCTCTCAGGACTATGAAAAAATACAAAGTATGTTAAATTGGTTTTCTGAAAAAAATATTGATGAAATTATAGAAGTAGAAGAGAAGTGCACTATAAAGATAGATTTACCTTCCAAAAAAACTGTTAGAAAAACATTTAGGTTGAATGAAGAAGCTAGAGATGCTTTTGATACATTTTGTGAACAGAATCATGAATATCAAAAGACTGATTTGTTAAGTATGGCATTATTTGAATATATAGAAAAATATAGAAAATAAGGTGGAAAATATGAGCCATTTAAATAAGCTCTAATAAGGCTAGAGATAATTAATAATATATTTAATCATTCAAGAAGATAAAAAGCATTAGAAGTCTATATAAAGCTTTATTATAATTTAATCATATATTTATAGATTTTTAGTATAATATAGCTATTTATCGACTTTTCAAATGCAAAAAATATATATATTTATTTATTATAAAATATAAAAATATACTTTAAAAGTATATTTTTTTATTTTATAATAAATATATACAAGGAGTTGATAAAATGAGTTTGATTATAGATTTAAAAGGTATTATTGCAAAAAGAGGAATCTCATTTAAAGCATTAAATAAAAAATTAAATGGAGAAGAGAGTAAATATGTTAGTTTTTATCAAAAAATAAAATTAGGATACATTAAATTTACTGATGTTATAGATATAGCTAAATTTTTAGACTTTACTATCATATGTAAGACAAAATCTGATGAGATTGACATATCTTCTATAAAGATAGTTGACAGTATGTTGACATATGAAGAATTATTAGATGCATTAGACCTTGTTTTTGGAAGTGATTATCAAATCATTTGGCAAGATAATAGAGTTACAGGTAAGAATGTAGAAGAGTTGAAAGAAATAACTAAAGCTGAGATAAGAGAAAAAAATATTTTATATTAACTAATTTACGTTATCTATAGAAAGTAGTATACTAATAATAAAATAATTTTAAAATAAAATTCAAAATAGAGAGAAGAGAAATATTATAAAAAAGGTACCAAAATTGTACGCTCTATTTATTTAAAAGGCTCAGGTGTCATTGACAAAGAGCCTTTTAAGCTTTATATAAATATTAAAAAGACAAATGAGTTAATATAGAAAGTTACTTATTTGTCTTTTTTTATATTATTAATATTTATTATCATTATAATAAATATAATAAGCTTCATTATGTAGATTAATATATTTATTCATATTTTATGTTATAAACTTCATTCCAGTTAAATGTCCTTAAAAAGCTATTTTCAGTATGAGATAATGTAACTATATGAGTTGCATTTTTATAGCTATAGTATAAAATTGTAGTCCCATCAATTTGATTCTTTTTATATCCTTCATATTTTGATTCATAAGGAACTTCATTTTCAACAAGATTTAAAGCACATTTAGTTGTTATAATTTTATTCTCAGTAGATTTATCTAATGAGGAGAAACCTAGTATTGGAAAAATAACTATACATATAATAATGCAAAATTTTAATAGTTTCATAATTATCCCATTATCACAAATCTATAAACAAACTTATTTGTATTGTTTTTTCATAGATTTACTTTAACAGTTTTCACCTCCTGTATTTTTATTTATGTTAACATTAGTTATCTCTATTAATGAATTTAAAACATTTTCAACATCTTCTTGTATAATTAAAAATTTAATAGTTATAATAAGATTTCTTTCCTTTGACTTATAAATTCTTTTTCCCTCCAAATGTATATTTAAGCTATCAACAAAAATATCTAAATTACCTTTGAAATATTTATTGTATAGCTCTGGAACATAATTGTTAAAATTTGAAGTTAGTAGTTTTTCTCCACACAATTTTCTAATATCCCTTTTAAAATCTTCTAGATTAGAATTATATTCTTCAATTATATAATTAGCTGTAGTAAAACAAAAATCAGAGATACTTTCTAAATCAAATCTTTCCATTTTCATTTTATTTATAACATTTTCTATACATACTTCACTATCATAGTTTTTACTTTCTTCATTGTATTCTTCTTTAGATAGTATACAAAGTTTCAATTCTCCACTTTCTATGCAAATAACACATTTTATGTCCTTATAGTCTTTTACAGTTGTCAATATATCCTCTGCATACTTTCTTGCTATAACTTTAGTTATATTTTCCATAAAAAATCCCCCAATCCTTTTTTCTTTTTTAAATTAATTATATTATAAAATATAAAAATATATAAGTAAAGTATAAAAGTATATTTTTTAATATATTTTTATATTATAAAATATACTTTTATATTAAAAAACATAAAATGATATACTTAGACTATAATAATTCAAGAGAACTTAAAATATATTTTTACTTGGTGAACAAGTTCTATTTCTGATAGTGTTTTAAATGATTTAAAGTCAAAGGGATTAGTTGTAGATAGAATTTCGATATAACTGATAGATATAAAGGTCTAGTAGATGCTAGTAGTATCTCTGCTCCTGCTACTTAAAGCATGTGTGGTTATGCTGGTACTATCAGATACTTATAAATATCTCTTAAGCTATTTATATTGGGTGCTTGTGTTTGAATATTTTAATTAGTAAATATCTTTTTTAATTTTTAGATTTAAACTCTTATAAATAAAAGTTCTTGAAGTTTTTAACTTTTTTTGTTGTAAAGAGAAGCTTGTACAACTTATAATTAATTTAGGGCGAACTATCCGTGTAGTATGTAGAATATACAAATTAAAATTTGAAAGGATACAATAAAATATGGTAGCTTTTTATACATGGTTTTTAAATAAAGATGAACATGAACTACAACTTAAAATTGCGTATATAAAATCATTCTTTTATATGATGATAATTATATTGTCAGTTTGCAATTTTTTCTGGAGTAATACATTTTCAATGGTAAAAGTCATTTTAGGCGATACAATTCTTAGATATATCTCATTATTTTTGTCAGTTGGATTACGTTTTTTCACAGTGCTTAGTGCAATAGCATTTATTTTATTTGTAATTTCAGCGCTTTTATATGAAATTCCTTATAATTATATGAAACCTGGTACATATTCTTATTTCAGAATATTAATACATGGTTCGTTTAGCAGGCTTAAAGATAGTCTTGAAAGCATAACAATATTTTTAATAGCTGCATATATATTCTCCTATGATGTTTTTATACAATATAAAAGTATATATAGTGAATCGCTTTGGCAAATGTTCTTGTTGGTAATGTCGGCCGTCTTTATTATGTTTTCCATGCCAGAAATGACTAATCGTTTTTTTACATTAAGGTCCTGGATAAATTCTTTAAATAAGGAAGAAAAGCTTCTTCCACCAAAACATGGGGACACAAATGATGAGTTTCCTCCATTAAGAAATGGGAATACAAACTTAAATAGTGAGCTTCTTTTACTAAAAACTATGAATCAAAAACTAGAGAAAGAAATTCTTTTTCTAGAAGCTGAGAATAATAGATTAAGAGAAAAAGATTTGAGCTTAAAAGAGCAGGGGGCTACTGAAAAATATATATAAAATAGTTAACAAATATCGTACAACAAATAAGTTAAAGACCCCTTAGCATATAAATTATACTAAGAGGTCTTTAACTTATTTATTTTTGTCACTTTTTTTATAAGTCAAGGCGTAAAACCACTATACCTTTAGGTTGGTGGATGTAAGCCTACCCCTGATTATGTATATATCTTTCAATAGTTTCCTTAGAAATATTCCCTATACTACAAGCAAAATATCCATCTGACCAAAAAGTCTTTTCCTTCCAGAAATATTTGTTAAGGTATAATTGATTATTGTTAATTCTCCAAATTCTATAAGTTGAAATTTGCTTGAACCATCTTACTATCTCCAATATAGAAACTATTGGTCTATATTTAACTAATAAATGCACATGATTTTTATCAACTTCCATTTCAACTATGATTAAATCTTTTTCTTTTGCTATGTTACTAAGAATATGTTTAATTTCATCACCAAATTTAATTAACAAGTTTTTTCTGTATTTACATACAAATATCAAATGTATTAATAACAAATACTTAGAATGATTTCTACTAACATAATCCATAGCTCCAATTTAATCCCTTCTTAAAGATATATGGTTTAATTAATTTTACGCTTGGTACTTTTTTGATTTCTTTTAAAGCTATGTATTTACCCTCATTCTGACTACCTTTAACTGTATAAACTTTCCCATCATATTTAATTATGTCATTAGGTTGATATAATGATTTCTGTTTTCTTATTCTTCTTTGTCCATTAGATACTTTTTGACCTCTGAACACCCTAAGATTTTTAGAATTTAAATTCTTGTTTCTAGTTCTTCTTCCACAATTAAGTTCACTTGCAGAAACTTTTTCACCAGTTCTACTGTCTATATATTTCGCATCATAGAATTTTTCAAGACTTCTATTATTTAATCTTGATTGTTCAACTTTAAATATTTCTGAATTTCTAACTTGATTAACACCTTTAGCTATAGCAAAAGCATCATTAAAATGACTTTTCTCTATACCATGTTCAATTCTATGATTTTTAGTCAAATAACCATAAGTTGCCCTAATGTTAGTATATTTTTCTTTCAACTGCTCCAATAAATACCATCTTATCATTGACATAAATGTAGCATCTTTAAAACCTCTAACTTTTTTACCGTTTTCACACCAATCATATAGAAATTTCCCTTTTTTATGATTGGGAGATGTATGACACTTATTGCATAAAGTTATTAAATTGCTAGGAGCATCAGAACCTCCTTCACTCTTGTACTTAATATGATGTATTTCTAATATCTGTTCTTTACTCTTATTTTTACAATTAGGATTTTGACATTTATGTCTGTCTCTATGAAGTACATATTCTCTAACATTCCAGAAACCCATTTGTTCTCCCTGCTGATATTCTACACCAGATATATCAGGGTTCTTGATTTTTTGTATATCAAAGTTAGCAACCTCTAATACTATATTTCTGATAGGCAATATAGTATTAAGATAATCTATAAATTTAACATGAGTATTCAATTTATGTTGTAAACTTGGTGCTAACCATCCTTGTTTTATTTTTCTATTATTCCATCTAGGTTTTCTATATCTTAACCTTTGTCTCCTAATTCTTCTATACTGATTTTTTTCTAATAATCTATCTTTCATACCTTGAAGCAATTTTATTTCTCCAACTATTAATTCTTTACTATCTGCTATAGCTGAAAATCCTATATTTAAATATCCACTATCTATCCCTAATGTTATAGAATCTATTTATTCTAATAATTTTTTTTAAAAAATATATATGTCTAAAAAATGGAGTTTCATTTGTTATATAGTTAAATAGAATAATATTTCAGCATTAATTACAGGCGTTGGAGGAGCTGTAATCGGAGTTATAGCAGGTTCTATAGTTTTAGGCTATGGTATCAGACCCAAAAGGTGTAATGACATATAAAATAAGAACTATAAAGGTAACTATAGGAGTTGCAGGAGAAATTGAAGAATATTATTGCCAATCAGCAGTTTATCAATAGAAATAAACAGAAATGAGTTGATATCTATGAATATTGGAATATTGTTATCAAGCATAGTTCTAGCCTTTTCAGTAGTTTTTATAGCAAAAACGATAAAGAAGAGATGGTTAAAAGTTATAATAATTATTTCGCTAATAGCTATAGCCACTTTGATAACATATTTTACTAATGGATACCTATAAGATTATAAGAAAAAAAGAACTAGATAATCTAGTTCTTTTTTTCTTATAATTCTATAGGATAATAGTTTAAATTTAAGTTTAATACACATATTCCTTTGAAAATCTTGTATAATTATTCTATTAAAGTAAAATCATTTACAGGAGGCTGCTAATTATGTTAATGTATTTGGCTATTATAGATTCAGAAAAAGATAAAAGTAAATTTGAAGAAATCTATATTAGATATAAGAAGTTGATGTTTTATGTGGCAAATCAAATTTTGAAAGATGAGTCTTTATCTGAAGATGCTGTACATAATTCATTTCTAAAAATAATAGATAATTTAAGTAAAATAGATGATGTTAAGAGTATAAAAACAAAAGGATTTGTTGTTATTATAGTAAAGAGAACTTCTATAAATATCTATAATAGAAGAAAAAGAGAAGAAATACGTGATATTAATGATGAAAATTATAAATTCAATTCCTTAGATTTATCAATTGAAAATCTAGGAGAGTATATCAATTTAGTAGAAGCTTTAAAGAAGCTTCCTCAGATAGATTTACAAATAATGTTATTAAAATATAGTCATGGTTTTTCTAATAAAGAAATTTCAAAGATACTGAATATAAAAGAAGTTAATTTATACAAAAGAAATAAAAGAGCTTTAGAAAAATTAAAAAAACTTTTAGATGAAATGGAGGTGTCAGTAAATGAATAAGAATAAATTAGATATAGAAGAACTATTGTATTCTAAACTTCCTGAAATAGAAGAAAAAATATTGAATGAGCTACCTGGAGATGAAGATATTAATCATATATTTTCGCCTGAGTTTGAAACTAAAATGAATAAACTTATTAAAAAAAATAAAAAAAGGAATGAAAATACATATTATAAACACTTTAAAAAAATTGTGATTATCCTTTTAATAGTTTTAACAGGAATAATTACTATAACAACTGTAAATACTGAAGCTTTCCCAGAAAATCTAATGAGAATAATAAAAAAAATCTATAAAGAGTTTACTGATTATAATTTTATTAATCCTAATGTGGAGAAAACGTATTCCCATAAAGAGCCTAAGTACATTCCTTTTGGATATAAAGAAGTTGAGAGAGTTAAGGAAGAAGATTATCTTGTCATAACATATAAAGATAATTTAGATGATTACATAATTTATCAAACAATGCCGATGGATAGAGACATTGTATCATTAAATACTGAAGGAGCTACAATAGAAAATATTGAAATTAATAATTATTATGCTCAATATGTTGAAAAGGGTAATACACAACAATTATTATGGGATGATAAAAATAATATATACATATTATCTAAGGGACTCCAAACAAAAAAAATAACAAAAAAAGATAAGATGGAATTTATTAAAATTGCAGAAAATATTAAATAAAATTTTGCCAAACATACAGGTTATTATTTGCTATATACATGTCCAAACATTTAAGGAGGTTAATTGATGAAAGTAAAAAAAATAATTTCAATATTTTTGTATATTTCGATAATTATAATACCATTGAATCTTATTAGCTTTGCAGAAGAACTTAATTTAGTAGATATTATCTACATTGAAGAATGTCAGAAAAGTATAATACCAATCTCAGTGTATATATTAAATTGTAGTTGTAGAATCTCAGCTTCTAATGGCCCTGTAAAAATAAATGCATCTGTAGTGGGTAAATCGAGTGTAAATAAAACATCTATTATAACAAAATTACAAGAATTAAAATCTGGGTGTTGGGTAGATTTAAAAACATCTTCAAAGAAAACAGGAGGAAAAACTTGTTCTGTTACAAATTCTTACTCTGTAACAAAAGGACATACATATAGAGGTGTTGCAATCATTACAGCTGGGAATGAATCTAAAATATTAATAAGTACATCTCAGAAATACTAGTATTTAAATTAATTCTAGAAAAATTTATAAATAAATGTCTAAAAATCAAATCCTTATTTGTTATATAGTTAAATAGAATAAAAAGGATGGTGTTTTATATGAAAACAAAAAAAATGAATAAGGTGTTAGCTACTACAATGATAACAACAATGTGTATTACTCCTTTTGCAAGTATTGCAAATGCGATGGGACCTGTAAATCAAGAACCTACATATATTAACACTCAAAATGAAAAAGACAATATAGCAATAGGAACTGAATATACTGTAACAAATAAAGACATGGCTGATTATTTAAAGGCTGGTGGAGTGTCAGAGAATTTATTGAAAGAAGCTGGATTTTATAGTTTAGCAAGATATAAAGAAGGAGTAAATAAAGTAGTAAAAGTAAAAGGTGGATGGGATATTTATCTTTCTCGTGAGACTCTAGATGCTATGAGATTAGGAGGTTCAGGTGTTTCTGGAAGTGTAATAACTAGATTACTTCGTGGTTTAGCATCTAAAAATGAAATTGGGATTATAGCATCAGTTATATTAAGTGCTTTGGTAGGTTCTCCAAAAGGAGGAATGATTTTCAAAATGAGACTAAAAAAAGTTACAATAGGGGTTGCTGGAGAAATAGAAGAGTACTATTGTGCATCAAAAGTATATCAATAAAATAAATAGAAATGAGTGAATTAAATGAATCATACATTTTTGAAAGAAACTTTAGTAATTTCAATTTCTTTAATAATACTTTCTGAATATGTTATTTTTGACAAATTGAAAATATCTAAAACATGGATAAAAGTAATATTAAGCATTATAATGGCAGCAATATGGATTAAAATATCACTTATTACAAATGAGTATGAATTTTTATTTAAATAAATTAAAAATAATTAAGGATAGAACTATTTTTTACAGGAATTGAGACTATTAAGAATAAATATTCTTAGTGTTATGATTTTGGCTTGATTAGATGTTATATAAGGTAAAGAGGATACTTAAAATCTTTATTTTGAGATATCCTCTTTCTTATAATTCCATTTGATGATACTTTAAATTTGAGTAAATATAACAAAAAAATATACTTGAATATCTTTTATATAAAGATTAAATATGATATCATATATTTTATACTAGTATTATTAGGAGGTGGAATATGGATTTAACTGGACTTAAAGGATTAAGGCTTGAACATGGATATACGCAACAACAATTAGCTACTCACATGGGTATGAGTCAGACCACTTATAGCGATAAAGAGAAAGGTAAAACTCCTTTTACAGTACCAGAGCTTGAAAAATTATGTAAGTTTTTAGGTAACGAAGTATTAGAACTATTGGACTTGCAATAAATTCTAAAAAGACTGATACTTTACCGAAATATTGGTTGCAAAATATCGGTAAAACATGTTATTATAAATATATCAAGTAGCAACAAACAAAATATTTTACCGAAATATTGGGCGTTAAATATCGTTTAAAATAAAAATACATTAGGGAGGCAATAACATGAAATATTTAAATAATATAAAGTCATTGAAGGACTTAAAAAATAAATTTAAGGAATTGGCCAAAATACATCATCCAGATAGAGGTGGAGATGGAGAAATAATGAAGCAAATTAACAATGAATATGATTATTTATTTCCACAATGGAAAAAGATATCAAAAGTTACAACAACAGAGACTGCAAATAGTACAAGACGTGAGTTTTATACTGCATATGGTTGGAAGGGAGAAAACTATAGTGATTCTCTATCAGTTAAAGATATAGCAAAAATTATTCGACAATATGTAAAAAAAATATATCCAACATGTAAATTTAGTATTACAGCTACTTCAACTGGTACATGTTCAACTATAAATGTAAGTTTGATGGAAGCTCCTTGTAATATATTTAATAGAGGTTTTGAACAAGGTTATACTCAAGTTAATAATTACAATATATCATTTGATGAAAGTCTAAATTCTGTTGGTAAAAGCATTTTTAATGATTTGTATAATCTATTAAAAAGTTACAACTATGATGATAGTGATGGAATGATAGATTATTTTCGTACTAAATTTTTCATGGAGATTAATATTGGTAAATGGAACAAACCTTTTAAGATAGTTAAAAAGACAAGTAAAATAAAAAAGAGTATTAAATAAGAAATTTGAATCATCACCCAAACTACAACTTGGGTGATTTTTAATTGTTTATAATGACTTTTAAATACATTGTTCCAAACATATCTATTTTAGAGACTACAAAGCAATATTAAAAATAGTTGACTAGTATAAGAGTAAAAGATATAATAATAGTTATAAAAGATGTTATCATTCTTACGATATAAAGAAATCACTAAGTGTACTAGCTTAGTGATTTTTTTTTAATAAATAGAAAAGTAAAAGCTTTTTTAAGTAGAATGTGAGTTAGAATATGTACCATTACTTATTGGTTTTATAGGATATGAAATTGTAATAAATAGACTTTTATTATATGAACTATAGTTATTAATTTCCAAAGCTTTATTATATAATTATAGAAGCAAGAAGATTAAAACTATATTTTTAAGAGTGGAGTTCATACTAAAGATAAAAACCAACTTCCTAAAAGGAAGGAGGTGAAAGTATGAATGAGTTTTTACTTAGTGTTTTGGCAAGTTTAATTGCTAGTGTAA
The DNA here is from genome assembly GCF_056716065.1 of Clostridioides sp. LIBA-7678. Classification (NCBI taxonomy): domain Bacteria; kingdom Bacillati; phylum Bacillota; class Clostridia; order Peptostreptococcales; family Peptostreptococcaceae; genus Clostridioides; species Clostridioides sp. LIBA-7678. The sequence continues at coordinate 73,401 of NZ_CP196988.1, forward strand.
TAATTTACTTAATTAGTAGATTAAACAAAAAAGTACTAATGATTGACATTAGTACTTTATAACTACTTTTACATATATTAATAACAATTTTTGAGTATCACTAACACCATTATTATTGTTGTAATATCCTAAAGGTGAGTAGCTTGTAGGATATTACAAGTTAGTTAAATTGCTTAAATTATACTTATAAATATACAGAAGGAGACTAAAAATGAGTAATTCAAAAGAGAAAGAGCTTATAGAACTAGAACTAGAATTAGCAGAAGAGCTTAATAGTTTGTCAGAATCAGAAAAAAGAGAAGCGTTAGAATTAATTTTGAAAATTAATAAGCTAGACAAAGACTCTATTAAGGAAATTCTTCCTATAGTAGAAAATAAATTTTTGAAATTGACAAAGAAGGAAGAGCTTTATTAGATATATTGTGAACATTATTACTATAGATTTATTACATATAGTAATACCTAAAAAAACGTATTTCAGTATTCAAAAAAGAAAAAAGGCACTCTAGAGGGGGAAAATGAGTGTCTTTTTTCGTTATATATATTAACTTTTTAGATGATTGCAGTTTAAACACATTTTATAACCTAAAGATAGGATTCATATAGCACATAATCTTTATCTACATAGAATTTATTATTACTAAGTTTATTTTCTACATATACATCTAAGAATAACCTACTTAAGTAATCTTCGCTTATTTTTGTCATTTCATTAAATTCTTTTATAACCATCTGTTTTAATTTATTAGTCATTATATTTATCTTATGTCTTATTTTTTTATAACCCATATTATTGTTATCTAGATAAGTCAATCTATTGTATAAAGTTATTATGTTATTAAGTATTTTAAGCCCTTCATTATCTAGAAACCTATATTTAGAATTAGCGGATTTCAATCCAAAAATAAATTTTCTTTTGTTTTTAATTTTTATATAATTATTACCATCAAAATCTATAGAATAACTACATAATGAATCTCTTATATAGTCTAATGTAAAATTTATTATGTATGTTTGGCTCTCCTGATATGATTGTCTAACTTCAAGTTGTAATTTAGTATTTTTCTTATATACTTTCAATAACTCATCATCATTTAAATAAATAATACTATTCATAATTATAGCTCCTCACTTGATATGTTTATCTATTTTATTCATTAGGAAATATCTAAAGTATCATTACTTTTCTTTATCTTACTTATTAATTTTTCTAGTATATTTGTCTTAAAAATCTCCTAATTATCAATATATTATAAAAAATATTTATAATTATATTATAAAATATAATTATTTATATGTAAAGTATATTTTTATATTTTTTAGTATATTTTTATATTTTTTGATATATTTATATATCATAAAATATAAAAATATACATTTGGGTATTTAAAAATTAGGTTGATTTTGACTTTCTTGATGTAAGTTATTAGAAGTAAGTAGTTGTATATTCTTTATAAAAACTTTAGTATAAATCTTTTTTTGATTATGTTCATCTAAAAATTTATCTATTCTAAGTGAACCAAATACACATATCAATCTGCCTTTTTTTAAATATGGTGCTATAGCTAATGATTTTTCAATCTTCTCACAATGTATAAAATCAGTTTCTTTTTCTCCATTGCTATTTTTATAATCTCTATCAACTGCAAGTGTAAAAGACAATTTATTAACTTCTGTATTTGATAAACATGTAACTTTTACATCTTTTGTGAGTCTACCAACTAGAACTACTGAATTCATAATATATTTAGTTACTATAAATTATCTAGTAACATTCCTCCTTATATCAAATTAAATTATATCTTTTGCATAAATAATACTTTCAATATCTGCCCCAAATTTAGTTAATTTTATATACTCACCATATATCTGGTCATTTTTAATTTTTACTCTCTTTATATTTAAACTAAGATTATTATCAGACAAGTTACTGATTATTTCAAAATATAAATACATTGGAGTTCTTCTTATTACTTTTAAGATAAGATTAGAATAGCATTTTTTGCTAATTATTCGATATTTTTTTTCACTTTCAAAAAACATTATTTTAGCTCCTTCCATATTGTTGTATAATAATTCCAATAAGCATTTATATATTATCATAAATTCTACATATATGAAGGGTGGTCGGATAGCTATACTTATTATAAAATAATATATTTAACTAGGATGGGAGACTTTAAAGAAAATGTTATAAATGATTTGGGGATAAAAGATTCTAATATAAATATCTGCCTTGAAAAAATTAAATTTGATTCTAAGAGATACCAAAAAATCAATACTCATGCAGCAACTTTTCACAAAGACAAGACGATTGTATTTTATACATATGCAATAGAATGTTATATGAAAAACAAATTTAGAGTATATGAAAACACAAGAACTAAAGAATTATATAAAAAAGTGTTATTTATATTTATAAAAAGGATTTTAGCACATAAACTTGTACATGTTCACCAAATTGAGAGTGGCAAATTAACAGATGAAATAATCACTGAAAATGAATATATGCAAGACGACTATTCAGGATATAAAAAACTTTGGTACGAAATAGAAGCAAATGAAAAAGCTATGGATATTATGTTAGAAGAAGAAGATAAATTTGTAAAAGAAATTATAAGCCATTTAGATACTAAAAATCAATCACCAATGCAAATACCTGAATTTTATAAGTTGGTAGAACAATGTATAAAAAAAGATAGTTAATGTTAGAATAACTATAATGACTTATCTTATTCATATAAAAGGCTCTATTTTACATATAAAAAATAGAGCTTTTTATAAAATTTTAAGTATTTATATAAAAAGCTCTATTTTTATATGTATTATCTTTTAACAGAACTTAAACCTTCAATAAATAATCCGACATTTAGTGTTAATTCTCTTTCATCAGTCTGCATAATACCTTCAACAAATCCACTTGGAATTGATATTCTACGCAATGCTAAAAAATCCATAATAGTTATAAAAAGTTTAACTCTCATTTTTTCATCTTTTGCTGCATACATCAAATAATTTGATACTTCTCTACTTAATTTATTAAGTTCTTGTATACTAACTATTTTTTTAGATAATTTTTTTCCGACATTGTAATAAATTTTATTATTTAGTGCAGTTTCCATATGTTATTCAACTCCTCTAAGTATATTATAATAATTATACTACAAGATAGTATTCTTGGTTTAATCTATTTAAAATAGAGTTTAATGTGTTTATATGTTATAATTTCAGAAAGAGAAGAAATAAAAGTATATTAATGAATATAAACAATAGAATATCATGTAATCTATTTGGGAAATAATAATATTTTAAAACATTTATATTAGATGTTTTACTAAAGAAAGGAATGATACTATTGGTTAATAATAAATGGAGCAATAATAACCAACATAAAGAACACAGTACCTTAGAGTATATTGAAGATTTTATATATTGCATGAGCCATAGCAGTAGCTTTAATGATGTGATATTTAAAGGTGGTATAACTTTATTATGTGCATTTAAAAAATACAATTATTCAAATCGAAGGTTGACAAAGGATATAGACATACATGGAACAGACTATAATAAGTGGATGAATTTTAAAAGAGATATTATTAGTTGCTCTAACTATAGTTTGTTTAATGTTAGATATAAAATAATAAAAGAAATAATAACAAATGAAATTACTAAAAATGAAAGTGTATCTATAGGTGTTTATAATAGTAGTGGATTAATTACTAAATTCAGTATAGATGTAAATTTTAAATGGTCTACTTTAGATGCTGAAAGCTATTCTTTAGGTGGATTAGTTACCATAAAAGGATATACAACAGAGCTAATTTTGGTTGATAAAATACATGCTTGTGAAAGTAGACAAATAAATAGACGTTTAAAAGATTTATTTGATGTATATTCTCTAAGCTTTCTTAAAGAATATAATAGCATTGATTTAGTAAAACTATATATAGATAAGTATAAAAGTATCTCAGCTAAAATGTATATGTTTCAATTAGAAAATTTAAGAGAGTTAGAACATGGATATGCAAAGTTAAAAGGAATTGAAGCCAAGCCAGAGTTTACAATAATGTATAAAAGGGTATGTAACTTTTTAATCCCACTTCATTACTTTATATTAAATAAAAGTGATATTAATTATGTTTGGAGGAATAGTCAGTGGATTTTACAGGAGTGATAATAAATTCATTTAGTAACGTTTTATTATTTGGAGAATATGCAGGAAGTCTTTTAGGAATAACAAATTTTCCTGACAATTATGTGATAGTGCAATCTGAATATGTGGATAAAGAAATAGAAACAGATTATTTTACTGTTTATCCTGTTAAAAAATTAGATTTAAATTATACAGAAAAATTAAGAGATGATGTATGGATAACAAATGAAGCAAGAACAATCTGTGATATGATAAAAGATGATAGAGAGTTTGGATTTATTCAAGAAGCTATAGACGAATATATTATAAATAATGAAAAAGGGAAAGAAAACTATGAAAAAGTTTTAGCTGTAGCTAGACATTATAATATAGAGACAAAAGTTATTGCCACAATAAATTATGCAAAATCACATGAATATTATGAAGAAAACTAATTTATAGTAGTTACATTAATTTTATTCATAGGAATCGTCTTATTTTTTAAGGCGATTTTTTTTGAATTAAATAAAAAGATATATACTGGATATCTTAGAAAATACGATAGTAATTTATATTGAACACAGTTAAATAGCCATCAAAAATATAGAATTGTTAGAGGTGTGTTCTGAGAGCTATTTGCATTAGATAATAAAAAAGCATAATAAAAGAATTAGAGGTGAAAAATTTATAATTCTTTCACCTCTAATTCTTTTGATATTAAACATAATAGATTTCTAAGTTTTATATAAATAATTCTAACATAAAAGCTTAATATTGGCTATTACTTTATTTATTTATGTCATAGTCAAAAACATTTTTATTTATATATTTATATGATTGTGGGGCTATGAAGTTATCTATATACTCTTTTGGATTTATAGCTTCATCAAATTTAATAAATTCTCTTATTTCAATTGCATATGCTATATCTCTATTATTAAAGTATTTATCATATTCATCTTTGCTTATTCCTGAAAACTCTTTTGTCTTATCCCAAATATGTTTAGGATTATCTTTTAAATACTTTGTATACTTAAAATAACCAACTATTTTTTTATGTGGTGATGTAGAATAAACATAGATTTTTTCAACATCTTCTTTAAAAATAGTTTTTCTATATTCAAACTTCTTCTTATTATTTAAAATTTCTTCTACATATTTATGTTTAATGGATATTATAAGATTTAAACTCATATATAATTATCTCCTTTTATATTTATAATAAATATAATTATTTATTATCTAGTATATATATAAATATATAAATATATTAGATATATATATTTAATATTATAAAAATAGGAGATGAATTGGTATGATATTCAATGAAGTTAAACATAAAAATAATATGAAAATTAATTGTAGCAAAAATTTATATGAGAAATATACATTAGAATTCAATAATGGTTGGGATTATGCAATTTTTTTAATAGATGGTAGTGGAAGTTTTAGTTGTCAAAGCTCCTTTGGAGATTACTATTATCAGTGGAATTTATTTGGTAAAAATTTTAAAAAGTTCTTATGTAATCTAGATAGTGAATATTTGTTTAAAAAACTATGTAATAAAACATATTTTGATACTAAAGAATATATAAAAAAGTGCAAAAAGATTATTCTTAAATTAAGGAGAAATCAAGTCTTAATAAAAAGGGATGCTATGCTGGTTTGGGATTTTTTTGATAAGGAACTTGATGGTTGCGATAATTCAATAGAAGTTGTTTGCAATGAACTGTCAAAAAGCAAAATTATAAAAAACATATGTTTTGAGGATGTACTTTATAGTGAATTTTGTCCCCAATATGAATTCTCCCCAAATGAAAAAGCTTTTATAACTTATGTGTATCCTAAGTTCATAGAAGTTCTAAAAGAAGAAATTGAAGTAGAAAATTCAAAGTATAATTATCTGTTTTATAATGATTCATCACAAAAACTACTCTCTTCAATGTGTGATGAATATTAAAAAACTACTCTACTTCTGATAAAAAAATTTATTTAATTTATTATATTAAAGAAAATATGTATAGAATATTTGCAACTGGTTAATAATGTAGTTATACATAAGAAATAACTATTAACAGGACCATTGCAAAGAATAAAAATGGTTTTAAGTTGTGATGCTTATTTTTAATAATATATAAAAATAATTGTTATCTTGAAAAAATGTAATCATATTATAGTTATGGTAGATAAATTCAATTATTAATATAACTACTAAAGTATTTTGATATAAGTAAATAAAACTTATTTATGTAATAAATTATATGATATAATAAAAACATAAGAGTGTACATTCTAATGCATTTTTATTAAGTTAACCATTACTAAAAAGCATTCTCCATTTGGTGAATGCTTTTTATTTTTTACAAAGCAGAGGAATTTATAAATAAACTCTATTATTATTTAATTTTTATCTTATAATAAATATAGTAGTGAATGTACATTTAGTTCTTAGTTCAAAAGACATGCAAAGATAAAATTAATTTATATTCATAGAGGTTATCCCTATTTTTTATAATCATACTTTTTATTTGGAATGGAGGAAACTAAAATGAATGTACAAATAGATAAAAAGGTCCAGGCTCAAAATATATTTATAGCCAAGGATAAAAGATGTTTTATGGTGATAGAACAAAAAGTCTTTATTGGAACAAATAAATTTGTTTTTAGTAAAGCTATAGCTTCAAGAGGTTACATAAGTGCATATAAAAGAGCCAAATTGGAATCTACAAAAATTGAAAATGAAAGATTCAATAAATATCTATCTTATTTCAATTATGAAAGTAGTGACAAAAATTGTAATTATATTATAAATCAACTTGATAATAGAATATTTTTTAGATATATAAAACATGCTGGTGAAGGTTTGGGGTGTGTGATTTTAGACTATAAAAGATATAGCTATTTTAAAAAATTGGGATGTGAATTTAGATTTAGTGAAAATGATGAGTTTGCTGGATTATTTTTGAATCTAAAAAAAGATTCTGGTCCTGAGTTTGTAGGTCTAATGACAGTACTTAGATAGTAATATAATATTTATACAATTAAACATATTATTTACTTAATAATATAAAACCTCTAAATTAGTTTATAACTACTAATTTAGAGGTTTTTACTTCTTAGATAGTCAAAATATTATTATGATGTATATATTTAATCTTATTGGTCTATATTTCCATCTATAACATTATCTTGTTGTTGTGGAATTTCTATATCTAAATCTGTTGTATTTAATCTTTCCTTTTCTTTCATTAATTTTTCGTTAAGCTCATTATACTCGTCATATCCATAAATCCTTGATAATGCATCTTCTGCTTGAGTTATATAATAATATTTTTTAATACTAGTTGTATTTAATACTCTCAATCCATCTATAATATTTCTAACATCTGTTAATAGTTTTTGTTTAGCTTTTTCTTTTCCTTTATGTTTAGCTTCTTCTAACTCTTGAGCTTCCATTTCTTTTTTATTTAATAATTGAGATTTTTGTTTTTCATATAGTTTAATCCATGCTTCTTTTTCTTTATCTAATATTGCTTTTTTAACTTCTAATCTTTCTAATAAATTATTTTTAACTTTATCATCTATAACTATATTTATAGATGCTTCAGTTTCATTGTGTTTCATATCAAATGTATCTAAATCATTAATAGAAGAATATGATAATTTTTCATACTCTGAAACAAGTTTATTTGCTACTTGTTGTCTATCTTTATCTTGTATCCTCCATTCTTTTTCTATTAATATTAATCTCTTTTTCTCTTTTTCAGCTTCCTGAGCATCTAACTTATCCATTGCAACTTTTGAATATAATATCTCATTATTTTTTTCGTCTATAATGATAGTACTTGGTTTTTTAAAATCAATTTTAGGTAATCCATTTTGTACTTTCTCTATTGTCTTTTTCCAAATAAGACCTGAATAAGAAGCTCCATTTTTAGCTCTAGGGACTTCTTGTGGAGTATCATACCCTGTCCATGTGGCTAAAGTATATTGTGATGTCCCTCCTACGAAATAGCTATCTCTATTATCATTTGTAGTTCCTGTTTTTCCAAATGCTATTATATTGTTATCTGGTTTTACTTTCTTACCAGTTCCATAATCTTTATTGAAAACATCTTTTAATATATCAATAAGCATATATGCTGTGTCTTCAGTAAATACTCGATTTTTTTTAATTTCTCCATTGTATAATTCTCCTTCATTTGAAAATTCTATTTTATTAAGACAAGATGCATCATTATAAACACCTTGATTAACTATTGTACTATAACCTTTTGCCATATCAACAACTCTTACTCCACGTGTTATTCCTCCCAATGCTAAAGAACCAACTGAATCGCTAGGTTCAAGTGTAGAAAAATTCATTTTGCTTAAATAATCTAATCCTGTAGTTGGTTTCATAGTTAAAAGTAGTCTGTAAGCTATAGTGTTACTTGAACAAGCAAGAGCTTCCCTTAATGTTATGTTACCTTTGTAACCTGAATATGCATTTTTGGGTTTTCCATCTTTAAAAGGTCTATCTTCCATTATAAAGCTTGGATAATACTTACCTGAATCAAAAGCAGGGGCATAATCTACAAGAGGTTTTATTGTGGAACCAGGTTGTCTCACAGCTAAGAAACCTCTATTAAAATTATCTTCTGTTCCTCTACCACCAACAATTGCTTCTACTAATCCAGTTTCATTATTAACTAATACACTAGCTCCTTGTAGCTTATATTTTTTTGTTATAGAATCTTTTTCAGAAAAATCTTTTAATGTTGTATCTATAGCTTCTTGTAATATATTTTGTTTATCTTTATCTAAAGATGTGTGTATTACATATCCACCTGAACGTACTAAGTTACTTTTTTCAGTATATTCTTCAGTATAGCTTTTTTTATACTTTGCATATTCTTCTTCATTTGTTATTCCATACTTAAATTTAAATCCATCTAATTCCATTAATTTTAATACAGTACTATATAATGCATAACTTGCTAAATAATCTTCTTTTCCTTCAGATAACTTTTTATCTAAAACTAGATTAATATCCTCATTAACAGCTTTTGTATATTCTTTTTTTGTTATTATTTCTTCTTCTAAAAGTTTTCCCAATAATCTGTTACGTTTTTTTAGAGATTCATCTTTATGTTCGACAGGATTAAATTTAGATGGATTATTTGATAATCCTGCTAATATTGCTGCTTCAGATAAAGTTAAATTTTTAGGTTCTTTTCCAAAATAATATTTAGATGCACTATATACACCATAACAACCACTTCCATAATAATTTGTGTTAACATAAAACTCCATGATGTCAGCTTTACTATATTTTTTTTCTAATTCTGGGGCCAAGAAAAATTCAATAAGCTTTCTTTTAAATGAACGTTCTTGTGTTAGCAACATGTTTTTTATAACCTGTTGAGTTATTGTTGACCCTCCTTGAGTAATCTCTCCTTTATTCTTGATTAAAGATACTCCTGCTCTAGCTAGAGCTATGTAATCTATTCCATGATGAGATAAAAAATTTCTATCTTCAACTCCTATATATACATTTTGAAGATTTTTAGAAACATTATCAATTTTACAATATTTATAGTTATTAGCTTTTATTTCTTTAAGTAAATTGTTATCTTTATCATATATTTTTGTATTTTCTAATAATGTAAATGTATTATTATTTATTGAAGCTAACTTATCATATGCTATTTTTTTAGACTCAGTTAATAAAGGTCTTATTTGTATAAATATAATTAATGAAGCTAAAAATGATATAACTAAAAATGATATACTTCCATATTTCAATATTCTTTTTAATTTATATTTTAATATATCTTTATCCATAACTTTTCTCCTTTACTAAGCTTTGTAACTGCAAAACTTCCAAGGTTAAAACAATTTTTGTTTATACTCATTCTTATTCCTCCCACGAATATTTTATATAATTTGTTAATTTCATAAGTAGTTGTTTTTCAGGTCCTATCCTTATTGATATCTTCAAAGAAGCTAAAATTGATATAACTAAAAGTAATAAACAGATATATTTTAAATATTTTTTTAATTTATTCTTATTCATGTTTTCACCTATAAATTTTTAATATCAGTAATTTCACTTAAGTCAAAAATAGTAAAAAATAGATTATCATAATGATTATTTATGTAATCTTCTATTTTTTTAAAGTCATCAAATTTATTTTCTTTTGTATTTCTGTTATTATCTTTTTTTATATTTATTTGTATGTAATCATTTTTATTGAAAAAAACAATATATTTATTGATATTTGTATCAGAATTAGATTTTTCATTATTTATTATTGATATAATTTTACTTTCTCTAATATAATAAACTCTATGAGTATTCTTACCAATTTGTAATGCAATGCCATATCGTAGAGGAAATTTTTTGATTTTAACTATCCTTCCTTTTTCAATATATTTAGTTTTGCTTATAAATTCAACATAATCATTTATCTTATACATTTTATCCTCCTATATCTATTACTTATAATAATTTATATCTAATATATTTAAATACAAGTATTACAAATATATATTATTTAATATTTATATATTTAATTAATATAAACATTAAAATAATACATGTTTCATATATCATTCAATTTTCTAATATCATGTTAATATATTCTAAATATATATGTTAATTTATATTTAATCTAAGTGGGAAGTAGTTAATATTATAGATAATAGTATTAAAACTTTATCAATTATAACCTTTTTTTAATATAGAAATATAAAACAATGATTTCCTTTACAAATGATGTGTCTTTTATATAGTTCTTAAATATGATAATATTATTTTATAATAATAATTGGAGGGTATAAAATGAAACTACAGAGGTTAAAAGAGCTGAGGGCTGAAAAAAAAATTACACAGCAACAATTAAGTACAACAATAGGAATGACTTTTAAAACTTATTCAAAAAAGGAAAATGGACATAGAGAATTTACAGTTAGTGAACTTGAAAAAATTTGTTTTGTATTAGATATAGAAGCATCAGAGTTATTAGAAATCAAAAGCTTTTAAAAGAATTATTCGCCAAAAAAATATTGTATTTTTGGCGAATATATAGTATAATGAAATTAGGAAAAAGAAATGATACTAAAATAAAATTCGCCGTTTTCGCCATGTAAAATAAGCGAAGTAAGGAGTCATACAAAAATGAGTAAACGAATAAAAATATGTTTAACTAACTTAGGAAAATATCATGAAGGTGAATGTATAGATGAATGGATTGAATTGCCAATAAGAGAAGAAAGCTTGAAAAAAGTATTAAAAAATATAGGTATAAATGAGAAATATAAGGAGTATGTTATATCAGATTTTAAAACAGATGTAAAAGGCCTAAAAATAAATGAAGATAACAATATAAAACAGCTAAATCAGTTAGCTGAGAAAATTGAAGAACTAGAAGTAAATGAGATTAAACAATTAGAAGTTTTACTTGAAGGAAATTATATAAAGATTAATACAATACTTGAAAATAATATTTCTAATTTATTAAAAGAACATGATTTTATATTACTTGAGGATGAGGATAGCACTAGTAATGAAGTTAAATTAGCAAATAGTTTTATTAAACATCTAGGTGGAGTCAATATGTTAGACCTAAAAACACTTGAAGAATATTTTGACTATGAAAGATATGGGAATAGTTTGATTGCAAAGGAAGCTTATATAGCATCAAACAATTATGTGAAGATATAACTATAAGAAATTAATAAGTAAATAGAATAAATAGTAAGGTAAGTTTATAAATGAAATTCAAGCTTTATAGACCTACCTTAACTTATATAAGGAGTGTCAATTATGAAAGAATATAAAGTAAAGATACCATTTACAGGGGATATATTTGTTGATGTAAAAGCTAAAAATAAAGACGATGCTATTAAATTAGCTATTAAAGAAGCATCACTAGAGTGTGCTGGAGAATGGTTTACAGATGATGAAAACATAAAAGTAGAAGAAATAAATTATAAACTTTAAGTGTGTGAGATTATGATACATGAATTGCATATAGCTTCTAGTGTTTTTAAAGATGTAATATTAAGTTTAATAAAATAGTTGTAATTAATTAAAAAGTTTTAAGATATTCTTTAAAAATATCACTTCAAATAAAAAATTGAAATGGAATAAAATTATAGGAAGGTAACAATATGGATTATTTTAAAGATGTAAAATCATTAGAAGATTTAAAAAATACATTTAAAAAGTTAGCAAAAATACATCATCCAGATATGGGTGGAAATGATGAAGTAATGAAAAAAATTAATAATGAATATGATTGCCTATTTCCAACATGGAAAAAGAAATCAAAAACTATAACTACTGAAACTGCAAATAGCACAAGAAGTGAGTTTTATACTGAATATGGCTGGAAAGGGGAAGATTATAGTGATTATTTGTCAATTAAAGACATTGCAAAAATCATTCGTCAATATGTAAAAGAAATATATCCAACGTATAAATTTAGTATTACAACCTCAGATGGTATGTGTTCAATAATAAATGTAAGCTTGATGGAAGCACCTCAAAACATATTTAATGAAGGCTGTGAAAAAGATTATTTACAAATTAACCATTATAATATAGATAGGAATGAAAAATTAAACGAAATAGGCAAAAATATTTTAATTGATGTCTATAATCTCTTGAAGGAATATAATTATGATGATAGTGATGCTATGATAGATTATTTTGATACTAATTTCTACATGTATTTTAATATTGGGAAATGGGATAAACCTTTTAAAATAGTTAAGAAAATTAGCAGAATAAAAAATAGTATCCAATCAGAAAAATTAGATATGAAATCAACATTAAATTCAAAATGCCTATAATTAAAGGAGTTGAAATAAGTGAAACTTGATTTTAAACCAACAAAAATACCTGAATATGAAATATTGGATTCAGCAGGTATAAGCTATCCAAATAGAATAGGTACAAGAAATAGCAACATTCATTATAAAGTTACTAAAAATAAAGTTACTTTTAGAATAAAAAAAGAAAATATAAATTATAAGTATTTAAATAATGGAAGTATTGAGATTAATGAAGATTATTATCTATACATTGAGTATCTAAAAGAAATTATTCTTAAAGAAAAAGTAGAATCTTTTGAAGCTGGTTTTGAGAAAGCAAATATTTGGGCTGATAAATATTTAGAAGATTATGAATATTTAAATAAGCTAATGTGTGATATTAGAGATGAAAGACATTATAAGATACTAGAGGAAGAAAATGTTGATACACTAGAGAAAGCTGAAACTATAAAATTTCCTGCTTTTTCAAAATATGCAGGTAAGTATATATCTGATGTAATGAAAACTGATTTAGAACATTGTATTGCGTATTATGTAGGAAATTTAGACAGTAGAAAATTTGACTTTTCAAGCGTTGGTGTTAGCCAATTAAATTACAAGTCATCATCAGAAAGAACTAAAAGCTATAATTGTATAAAATATTTATTAGATAAGTTCTATCCTCATATAGCGAAGAATTTATTAGCTTATTTTAAAGATATAAATATTAATGATGCAAAAAAAATTATTTTTACAAGTGGAAAATATAAAGGTAGAACAGTATATGATGTTTATAAAGAAAATCAAGATTACATAGAATGGTATTTGAAAAATACAAAAAAAAATATATATAGTATTAGGATGATAACAGCTATTACTTTAATTAAGGAACAGGTATAAAAATGAGTTTGCTAAATTTATCATATTTTTAAGTTATTGATAAAGTAATAAACGAACAAGATATGATTATTATTAACCTAGTTTTGGTAAACACGCTTCTAAATAATTTTAACAAGTGTGTTTACCTTTTTTAATTATGTACTTATCTTCCTTCTATTATAAGTAATATTTTGCTTATTATTAATATTAATATAAACATTATAATCCAGGCTATAAAGCTTTCTTCCTCAGAATCAAATGAATGTAATATATCTAATAAACCATTAAATGTATTTCTAGTAACTATTACTATATAGCATATCATTAAAGATAGTACTGCTATTTTTAATATTTCTTCTAATGACATATATCTCTCCTTAGTATTTGTTTTATTTTTCATTATAATATAATTTCATAAAGTTATAAGGTAGTTTCTATTTCCCATTTCTGTATACTAATATATTATAAATATATAAAGTAAAACTAATTTATTTTAGCAAATGAATATTTAATAAGTCATAGATAATGTCAATAGGAGGATAGCTATGAAATATATTAATATTGATAATATAGTGAAAACTAATGATATAAGAAAGCTTACTAGTGAAATTCATAAATTTATAAAGGATATAAAACTTGAATCAGGAGAAGAGTGTACATATATAGAAATAGAATCTATAGTCTGTTCTGAATATAAGAAATTATCAATTGAAGATAGTTTTGATAAATTTTCAAAAAGAATAGAGAAGATTAGCTCTATGAATCCTATTTTAGTGTTATATTTAGAAAAAAGTGAACAATATTTTTTGTTGGATGGACTAATAAGAATATATATATCTTTAAAACTACATAAGAAGCTAATACCTTCTACAGTAATTAAACTCAATAATATTGATACAATGAGAATTATAGAGATTGCTAATATGATATCTACTATAATTAATCTTGAAAGAGTATATACACTAAAAGAATCCTGGAATCAAATAAAGTTACTAGAAGAAGATTATGTAATTAGTAATAAATTAATTGAATCTATATATAAGATGAATTCAGGAGATTTAATAAAGCTTAAAGATATCATGTATTCAGATAAAATATATCAAGATATAAGAGATAATGTTATAAATGGAAACTTGACTATAAATAAAGCATATGAAAAATTAACAATTAGAAGGAAGAATAAATAATAATAAACATTAAATGGATATTTAACTGTGTTTGAATAAAAATATAAGCACAGTTAAATATCCATTTTTTAAAATATTGATAAAAAAATTTATTATTTGATTATTGATTAAGATTAACAATATATATTTGGTTGATGATTAATAAAAAACGTATATTTTGGTTGATGATTAATAAAAAACTTGATTTAAACATAATCGTATGGTATTCTATACTTATAGATAATTAATTATAGGACAAAGGAGGATATATAAATGAAAACAGATGTATATGAACTGGGTTTTAAATTAGGAAAAGCAGGTGTATTTAGTTCAGGTCAGATAATGCAGATGCAGAATTTATTTTCTCAAGAGTGTAATACAGATAAGTTAGTACACATGATTTCAGAAGGATGTAGGTCACAAAAATTAACTGTATGTGAATCATTAATAGACAACCTATATGATTTAGAGATAAAAGTTAACTTTCAGATGGGATTACTTAATGGTCATGTAGCCCAAAAAAATCATAAGAGATTATTACATAATTATAAATAATAGAATAAAGGAGAGGTTATAAATGGGAGAAGTGTATGAATTTGGAATTAAATTAGGTAAGTCAGGTATATTTAATAAAAATCAAATAAATATGATAGTTAATTTATTTTATAATAATATTTATAAAAATAGATTATTAGAAATTATATTAAAAGCTTGTAATGAAATAAATATAACAGCATGTGATTCATTAATAAATAACTTATATGATTCAGAAATAAAATCTAAATTTCAGATGGGATTACTTAATGGTGCTTTTCGTGAAAAAAAAACACTCAATAATATTATATCATTAAAAGAAGCTGCTGAACTGCTTGATATGCCTGTCACTACATTCAGAAATTCGGTGCAAAAAGGAGATTATAATGATGTAGGCAAAAAAATAAGTTCAATATGGGTTTTTGATAAAGATTTATTACTTCAAAAGTATGATTATAAAAATATAGATTATAAAAAGAGAATAGATGAGTTTTTTAAAGATTATACTGAAAATAGCAAAAAAATAATATATGACTTTATGGAGAAATATCATATAGATAGTAAAATTAATCAAGTAGAACTTAATAATAGAGTATTTAATTTTAAATGGGAAGAAGATAAAATTAATGTCATTACATTAAATACAGAATTAATAAATTATAAATATCTTTCTAAAGCAAGTGCTATATATAAAAATACAAATATATTTAAGGATAAAAATTTTTATATAGAAACTTTTAACGATTTACATTTCTTATTAAAGACTTGTGATATTGAATTATATATAGATAATTCTTCTGTAGAAAATAACTTTAAAGTATTAGCAACATTTTTGTTACCAATTGAAGAAATTTTAAAAGATGAATTTATTAATAAATTTTTAGATGATATATCTAAATACGAAGACAAGTTTATAAGAGAGATAGAATATCTATCTGAACGTTTTTAAACAAACATATAAAAGGAGCTTTTATAGTGAAAGAAAATAGGATGTTTAAAATTATAGATGCAGATAGCCTTTATTATATGCTTGAATTCCAACTTATAGATATACAAGATGATGATATAATTTTAGATGTTTTTGGAGAAAAAGAAAGATTCAAAGAAAGTATGCTTAAGGAAATTACTAAAAAGAAATTTTATTTTTCAGTAAATAAAACAAATAAAATAGTTGATGAAATTGAAGCATTCAATAGAGAAGAAGCTATAGTCATATATAAAGAGAAACATAATACAAAAACAATTAATGGTATAAAAGTCACTAGAGAAAAAAGTAAAATATATATCAAGTGTAAAAATAGAGAAAATGAAGAAATAAAACAGAAAATAAAACAGATTAAAAGGTCAT
This sequence comes from Clostridioides sp. LIBA-7678, assembly GCF_056716065.1. Classification (NCBI taxonomy): domain Bacteria; kingdom Bacillati; phylum Bacillota; class Clostridia; order Peptostreptococcales; family Peptostreptococcaceae; genus Clostridioides; species Clostridioides sp. LIBA-7678. The sequence continues at coordinate 90,262 of NZ_CP196988.1, forward strand.
TAGCAGAAGCAAAAAGAAATTTATAAATTACTTTTCATTTTAAAGGAGATTTGGATATGTATAAAAGTTTAGATAGTGAAAATGTTAAAGAAATAATGGAAAAGGTAGCTCATATAAAAGCTTGTGAGGAAAATCTAAAAGAATATTCATTAGAAGGCTTATCAGAAGTTTATGATGATTTTTGTGAATCTGAAGATAAAGATATAGATAAATTTATTAAAGCTTATAATGATTTTATATATATTAAAGAAGAAACTCAAGATAATTACTTAGTTATGTTAGGATTTGCACAAACCTTATCTGAAGCTTGTGATATTTCTAACCACTTCGCTTCAAGAAATAAAAAAAGTAAGTTAGAAGGAAGATGGCTTTCTGTCAAAGAAATAGCTGAATATCTAGAAAAAGATTATTATGTTCATATAGTAAAATATAAAAATAAAAAAATAGAGAAAAGAATAGAGAAAACAATAGAGTCTATTGATGAACTAAGAGAGGCCTGCAATTCAATTATTTAATTATGCTGATAAAATAATTATTAAAATGCTATAATATACATGATAAACTATAATGAAAGGGTGAATGTAATGAACAACAAAGAATTTAGTATTGATATTAAATGCTCAATATCTTTATCCTTTTTTGAAATTATTTGTTATTTAGTCATTGTATCTATAGTATTATTAGGTTTGTCTATTTTATTTAATCATAGAATAGAATCAATTCCTGAAGGTGTATTAGGTATGACGATTGGATTTGTAATATTTAATTTTACTAAAAGTTTTGTTGAGAATAAAAGAAGTAATAAAAATAAATAATTTAAAGACCTCTTGATATAATTTAATTTATTTATTAAGGGGTCTTTAAATTTTATATATAATATAGATTTTTTATTTTCTAATAAGATTTTTTCTTCTCAATATATTTAAACAAGCTTTACAAGTCACTTTTTGATTATATTTTTCCCCATTAGTACTAAAAGCTTCAGCTAGAGTTCTATATCCTTTTAATTTACTCTTTGAATCTTTATCGCTATTACAAAGTAAATCCTTACTATTTCTTTTTAATCTACCATCCACAAAGGGTTCTAATAACTCAATATGAACAACAGATTTACTATATGTTCCATCTCCAACTGAAGAGGCATTAAGACCTGAATCAACCATGCAATGAACTGGTCGCCAAAGTACATTTAAAAGGATTTTTTTATTAAATTCAATAGCTTCTTTTCTATTTAATATGCTTTTTTCTAATGCTACTTTTTTCTTATATTGTTCCTCTTTTAATTGTTCTAACATTTTAGTTTTTTTTAATTTTTCGATTCTCTCATATTCTGCAATGCTCATTCCATAGAAAAAACCATTTTTTTCAATAATAGCTATAGTATCATTTTCATTAAGATAACTAATATCATTAGAATTTATTATACCTAGGTCTGAAAAAGATGTTATTATTTTGTATCCTTTAAGTTTCCCAACTACATAGCCATTTTTATGGATTTCAGATATGATAGAATCTAAAAAATTAAAATCAAAATAATTGCTACTTAGTTTAAACATAAATACCTCCGAATTTACCATATAATTTTGATATAATTATGTATAATATTTATTATATCATTTAAATTAATTTATCTTATAAAAGATATATTTTTAAATATTATATATAGTGTTTAAAAATGTGATTCTATATAGATAAAAATAATAGAGTTATAGATTAATTATTAAGGAGTAATGTCATGAAGATTTACAATGAAAAAAATGTACTAGAAGCTTCTATAGAACGTCTAAGATATATATTTAATAACTTTGATAATATATATTTTAGTGTAAGTGGAGGTAAAGATAGTTCTGTTATGGTGCAACTAGCAAATATGATAGCAAAAGAAATGAATAAGAAATTTGATGTATTACACGTAGATTTAGAAGCTTGGTATAAGGCAACTGATGAACACTTAAAAGAATTAAAAAAATTATCTCAGATAGATAATTTTTATCATGTTTGCTTAGAATTTACAGAAGACAATGCAGTTAGTCAATTTGAACCTACATGGATAACATGGGATGAAAATTGTAAAAGTAAATGGATTAGGAAAATGCCAAAAGGCAAAAACATAATAAATATTAAAAATAATATATTTGATTTTTATGAACGAGGTATGATATTCGAAGATTTTATAGTTGACTTTGCTAAATGGTATAGAGATAAAAATGATGGACCTGTGGCTTGTGGAGTTGCTATTAGAAGCCAAGAAAGTTTAAATCGTTATAGAACTATTGCGAGTACAAATAAAAGCACTTATAAGGGCTTACAATGGACAACAAAAATAGATTTAGATATATATAATTTTTATCCAATTTACGATTACTGTACTGAAGATATTTGGGGAGTGGTTGCTAAATATGATTTAAAATTTAATCAGATATATGAAATGATGTATAAAAATGGTGTTGGAATTCATCAGCAAAGACTTTGTCAGCCTTTTGGATTTGACCAAAGGGTAGGTCTTGACCAATTTAAGTCAATTGAGCCAGATACTTGGGAAAAATTATTAAATAGAGTAAGTGGAGTAAATATGGGCTGTATATATTGTAGGACAGAGCTATTAGGCCATATAAAAACATCTAAACCTAGCCATATGAGTTGGGAAGAATACACTATATTTTTATTAGAAAGTATAGGTATATATGCTCCTGAAGTAATGGAGCACTATATTGAAAAGATTAAAAGAGTAATATGGTGGCATAAAGAAAAATGTAAAACAGAGTTAACTGATGATATGGAGCATGGTAATGATAATAATTGGTGTTCTTGGAAAGAAATTGCAAGAGCTATAGAAAAAAATGATTTTTGGATGAAACGACTATCTTTTGGAGAGACAAAATCAGGATATGAAAAGTTAAAAAAGATTAGAGATAAATATATTAATTATTTTGGTGTTAATGAAATAAATAAAAGCTTAGAAAAATATGAAAATAAATTTATATCAAAGGATGATTAGAATTATGATATATAAAGTATTTAAAAATAATTATAATAGAAAAGAATTTTACTCATTAGTTGGTAAGTATTTTGCTGAAAAAAAATATAAATCAAAACTTGAATATCTGTCAAATGAAGATAATTATATTTGGATAATAGCAATTGAAAACAATGAGGCTGTTGGATTTACTGTATTTGAAGAAAAAAAGAATCTTATTATATTTGACTACACATATTCAGAAATAGCAGCAATAGAAAAAGAACTCTTAAAGAGACGTTTTTATTTAATAAAAGATATTAACAAAGCTATTAAAGTAGATTTACTAAAAAAAGATTGTGATATTAAATATTGGTTAGAGAAAGGTTTTATAGTAACTAGAGAAAGTAAAAATTATATTTATTTAAGAAGAGAGGCTAGAAAAAGTGATAGATAAGTTGATAGAAGAGTTGAAGAAAGAAATAGCAAAGTTACCTTTTGATGAAAAGGTGGATGCCCTTAATAAAGTTAAACTATCTTTACATGATATATCTCCATTTAAAGAACAGCCTGTTGATTCTGTTCTTTGGTTTAAAAGTGAAAATATAGAAGCAAATAGTTATAATCCTAATCGAGTAGCTACTCCTGAAATGAAGCTTTTGCATGAATCAATAAAGGAAGATGGATATACTCAACCAATTGTTGGATATGAATATAATAAAAATAGGATTGAAATTGTAGATGGTTATCATCGAAATAGAGTTGGTAAAGAATATAAAGATATAAATGAAAAAGTTCATAATTATTTGCCTGTAGCAATAATAGATAAACCTATTGAAGAAAGAATGACAAGTACAATAAGACATAATAGAGCACGAGGTCAACATACTATTTTGGGATTAAGTGATATGGTGTTAGAACTTACAAAATCTGGATGGAGTGATGAAAGGATTTGTAAAGCTTTTGGAATGGAACTTGAAGAGGTTATAAAGTTAAAACAATTTACAGGTTTAAAGGATTCCTTTATCAATCATGAATTTAGTCCCTCATGGGAAGCATTACTTGCTAAAATTAAACATTTGGAAGAAGATGGTGAATAATTGGAGCTTGAAAAATTATCAAATGAGGAATTAATTTCTTTGGTAGAAGAGATAAAAAAAATAATTTATAAGAGAAGAAAAGAAATAGAAAGAATAGAAAACACTATTGAAGAAATACAAGGTAAGTATGAGTTTGAGTTTAATGCTAAAAGAAAAGATAAAAGACCATATGTAGCAAAACTTAGATATAAATATAAAACTGCTACATTAGATTGGAAATTTGAATATTTGCCTTTTTCAAAGATAGATGGTTTTTTTGTAGTTAGAGGTATATATTATGCTAAGGAAAATGATATATTAGATATATTAAACTCAGATAAAAGAAGAATTTGCATTATAAAAGATGGAGATTTGCTTGAATTATTTGACCCAGATAAATCAAATGGTTCAAATAATCTTTTAACAGTTAAACAAGCTTTAAAAGGCGATTTTGATTATAATAATTTGATTGAATATGTTACAGGGGAAATAGATGAAGAGAGTGTTTTAGATGAACTTAAAGACTGAATTATATGAACATCAACAAATAGCTTTTAATAAATTAAAAGATATAAAAGCTTGTGCATTATTTATGGATACAGGAACTGGTAAAACAAGAACTGCACTTGAATTTGCTAATTACAGATTAGAAAAAAATAAAATAGATACAGTGTTTTGGATATGTCCTGTATCAACTAAAGAAAATCTTATTAAAGATATTATAAAACATTCTAATTATAGTGTAGAAGATATTGAACATTATAAAAATCAATTTATTTGTATTATTGGAATAGAAACAATATCTTTGTCTAAAAAATATTATTCAAAGTTACTTAGTTTAATTCATAAATCAAGTATGATAATTCTTGATGAAAGTCACTTTATAAAAAATTATAAAGCAAAAAGGAGTGAGAGGATATTAAGTTTACAAAATAATATTGAATATAGAATTATAATGACAGGAACTCCAATTACACAAGGAATATGGGATTTGTATACACAAATGTATTTTCTTCATCCTAAAATTTTAGGATATAATTCTTTTCATTCATTCGCAAGAAATCATCTTGAATATAGTAAGCATTACCCAGGATTAATTTTAAGAGCTCATAATATAGACTATATTACAAAAAAAATAAATCCTTATCTCTATCAAGTTAAAAAGGATGAATGTCTAGATTTACCAGAAAAAAATTATCAAGTAAGATATTTGCATATGAGTAAGGAACATCAAATTTTTTATAATTATGTAAGAGATACTATGTTTAACCAAATAGATTTTGAAAATTTACAAAGTGTTGATATTTTTAGAATGATTTGTTATTTACATAGAGTAGCAAGTGGATATATTAATACAGATTTTTTTACTAATGATTATGATTTTAATAAAAAAAATAATAAAAAAGTGAACTTTTCATATAAGAATTATGATAGAGTTAAGGTTTTACATGAAATAATAGAAAGTATAGATTTAAATAAAAACAAATGTATTATTTGGCATAAATATAATAGTGATTTAGAATTTATTGAAGAGGAATTAAAGAATTTAAAATACAGTAAATTAAATGGCCATTTAAGTTATAAGGAGAGGACAACTCAATTGAACAAATTTATTTATGAAGATAATAATGTCCTTATAGCGAACATAAGTACTGGCTCTACGGGTTTAAATCTACAAGTAGCTAATTATATGATTTATTATAACAATACATTTGATTATGCTAAGAGATACCAAAGTGAAGATAGGATATATAGGCTTGGACAGAGTAAGAATTGTCATATAATAGATATTATAGCTAATAATACAATTGATATAAGAATAAAAGAAAGTATAGATAGAAAAGAAAGCCTGGCTACTTCGATTAGAAGGGCTATAGATAAAGTAAAGGATAATAAGGAAGAAATTCAAAAATTTAAAGAAAATTTTTTGAATATTATTTAACTATTAATATTAGATATAAAAAGTTTATGTTATTATATAGCATAAGCTTTTTATATCTTTGATTTAATTCTCTTCTTGCGCTAAGATTCTAAAAAATTCTTTTGTTTGCTCAATGTGCAACTCATTTTCTAGAGGTGTAAAAGGCATTTTAGGTTCTAATCCAAAATGTAAATTACTTAGGCCTGAAGCTTTTATCTCTTTTGAAAGCTTTAAACATTCGTTTAATAATTCAGTATCATCTTTTAGATATTTTTCTATGTTATTTATAAGAATATCTATTCCTTGTCCATATGTACGATACATTCTTTCTCCAGTTAGAATTTTATCTAAATCTCTATATGTTCTAAAAATCTTTGTATTTTTCTTTTCTGCGCCATATTTAAAACGTAACTGTAAATTAACTAATCTTTTTACTAAATTTACAAAACTTTTATATTCTCTAAAAGTTTTATTTTGCCCATATTTCATTTCAAGAACATCTTCATCAAAAATCCAAGTATTTCCTTTTTTTATACAATCTTCATTTATTATAAAATATCCATTCCTAATTAACATTCTGAAATTAGCTTCTGTCTTATTATATTTTTTAGCTGCTTCTGATATAGATAAAAGTTTTTCAAATCTTTTATTCATTTTTTATCCTCCTATTTATTTATATATTTATAGAATAACATAAATTTACTAAAACGTAAATAAAAACACAGATAAATATATTAAAAAATATATTTTTAATATAAAAATCATAATAAATATATTTTAAAATATAAAAATATATTAAAAAATATAAAAAATGATTGACTTAGTAACTAGAAAATAATATTATTTAAGTATAAAGAACTTTGATTATCAAGGAGGATGTAGATATGATTTTCAATTTTAATATAAAAAGTGGAAATAAATGTACAGTACATTTAAAAATAAATAAACAAAAATTAGAGATTGCAAAATTAGAAATTGATGATAAGGTCATAAAGGATACAAATGAAAAAGATGTGTATTTTAAATATTTATACAATGATATTAATAAAGAAGAAAACCTATATATAGTAACAGAGAGACTTGTTGCTAGAAACATTTCCAGGCTTTTAAAAATTCAACCGAGCTATAGTGTAAATATACTTGTACCTAAAGAGCTAGAGAAGGAATATTTAAGACATACAGTTTAGCCTTCACAAAAACTAAAGAATTTAGGAGAATTATACTATTATGAATGAAAATGTATATATAACAATTGGTAAAGAATTAAAGCAAGAACTCAGTGAAAAAAATGCATTTAGATTTTGCAATGACATTATAGTATGCCTTTCTAAAAAAGATATAAAAGAAGCTCATTATATTATAAGTAACTGTTTGGAAAGTAATAATATAACACTTAGAAAAGATGTTTTTAAAAATATTTTAGATTCAGGTAGTGAAAATTATAATATTGGTTTAATATTGCAAGAGTTAATACAAAGTGATGAGTATGATTCAAAGGATAGTAATTTAAAGCTTGGCGAAAATCTTAAGAATAAATTATCTAAAGAAAATCGTTTTTATGTATCTAATGAATTGATAACATATCTTTTATGTGAAGATAAAGAACTGATTTTTTATACTATGATAAAGTTGCTTTCTAATTATAATATTACTATTCCAAATCAATTTATAAAAAAGATATTAAAAAATTCTATATACAACTTAAATAAGCAAATTGGTGATATTATTCAAGGGCTTATGCAAGATAATAATTATGATGCTGAAAATGTATATAAGGATATTGGCCAAAAGCTAAAAATGAAGTTATCTGAATTAGATGAAAGAGAATGTTTTAGAATCTCAAAAACAATTATAAATGCTCTTTCATTTGGGCATATAGATTTTATTTTTTATACATTAATGAATTATTTATCAGCTTGTGAGATTTTCATTCCAGCTGATTTTGTAAAAAAGCTTTTGAATGCTCGAAGAAGCGATTTAAATAACAAGATTAGTTATATAATACAAGAGCTACTTCAAAATGATAATTCTATCGAAAATGATAGATATGAGACTTTTTTAAATAATTTAAAAGACAAGCTTAGTGAAGAAGATTGTTTTAAATTCTCAAATGATACTATAAAATTTCTTTCAAATAATGATAAAGAAGGTCTTTTTTATACTATAGTAAATTATTTAGCAATTTATGAGATTAAAGCTCCTAAAGGTTTTATAGAGAGCCTATTAAAAAGCTCAATATCTGATTTAAATGCTTCTTTAGGAATTATAATACAAAAACTAATACAAGATAGTAAGTATAATAATGTATCAACTATTGGAGAGAAATTAAAAAAGCAATTGAACATAAAAGAACGTAAAAACCTAGTAAACAAAATAGAATACTATATTTCAAGAAATAGTAGAGAAAATGTTTTTTATACTATGATAAATTATTTATCAATTTACAGAATACACATATCAAATAATCTAATAAAAAACATTTTATCTGGTTCAATGTCTGAAATAGAGTCTATTATAACTACTATTGAATAGGACTTTTAATATGAATAATAAGATAGCTAAAAAGCTTTTAAAATTAATAAATGCTGATGTTTACTCTGAAGAGTGTAATTGGAATTTTTTAGAATCTATTTCAATTAATGAATTCAAGGAATTTATAATTATGCTTGAAGAGCTAAATGTAAATAATATAGCTAAATATAATAATAATAAAATTGATTTAACTATATTATTAAATATTATATATAATTATGATAATTTTATAAAATGGTGTAATTCAAATAAAGATAATAATACATGGGATAAATATTGTATGTTTGATAAAAAAAGTTATGAATTTGTAGTAAAGAAACACATTAATGAGGTAGTATCTAGTTCTAAAGAATACTTTGAATTTTGTAGAGTAGATATTATAAAAAAGCTTGAAGAAATATTAATGTACTAGGACCAGATTTGAAAACTTAAAATAAAGAATATAAAAAATAATAGGGGCTGATGGTATGCAAGGTAAAGTTATCAATTATAAAAAAGTAAATAAGATACATAGTAGAAATTATATTCTACTCAAAGCTCTTCGAAAAATATGTAATGAAACAGTTAATCTTATATTAATAGGTAGTTGTTTTTTAATATGTTTATTTGTAAGTATTGTTATTTGTACTATATTTAAAATGATTAATATAATGATTTAATGAAAAAGGTCTAGTTTAGATAACTAGACCTTTTTTTATTGTATATATTAATAGATATATATACAAATATATATTTATATATATGTCAATTAAAATTGAATAACAAATACAAATATATATTTATATATATCAATTAAGATTGAATAACAAATATAAATATATATTATTAAATATAATTATTAGAATAATAAATATTATTACATATAAAATAAACAAAGGAGATTACAATTATGGCAAAGAAAAAGAAAAAGAAATCTAATATAAATAAAAATGTAGTAAAAAAAGATAACTTAAAAAATAAAAAAGAATGTCATAAGAATAAAAATGAAGAAGATTTATTGAAATTATATGTAAACTTTTCTATAGTAATAATATTTGTTTACAGCTTCTGTAAGAGCTTTGAATGCTTATATAATACTATTATGACAAAATAAGCTTTGAACTCATTACAGGCTATTTATATTTTAATGATAAAAATAATTGGTAGGTGATAATACATATATGTTAAATGATTTTGATAAAGAAAATAAGATAAGGTATATATACTATAGTAATTTTACAATGAAAGATATTTTGAACTTATACAGATTTATTAATATGAATATATATAATAAAAAGCATTTATTTGAAATAAATAAAAATATTTTATATATTTATTTCTCTAAGACACACAACTATAGAAATATCATATCAAATGAATATTTATATAGTTTAACTGAAAAGCAACTCTTTAATAGTATACATAACATTATGTCAGATATAAATTTAAATATTGTATATTTGAATAGCTTAAATAAACATGATTACTTAGATGAACCAGATACTCTGTATAATATAGACTTTACAGAGGCTGATTATTTATCTCTAGGTTGTAATTTAAATAATAATATAAATAAAAGTAGGTCTAAGTTAAAAGCTATTTATATATTCTCTATGTTTATTATAATAACATTTATAGGTATTAATCTGAATAGCATTAAATCTACACTTGATGAATTTATATCTGTTAAAGACATTAAAGTCTCTGATAATGATAAAAATACTCTTGGTAATAATTATAAAAAAGAAGAATTGTCTTTAAGGAAAGCTATTAATTCTTTGCCTAAAGACAATAAGCTACTTGATAATAAAGAGTATAAGGAATATACAAATAAGTATTTAAGTCTAAAGGTTAAGTATCCAGCTACTTGGGAAGTAAAAGAAAACATAGCTACTATACAAAACTTAGTAAGAGAATCTAAAAATAACCATGTATTTGATTTAGCTTATGATAAAGCTGAATTAGCAGGTATATTAATTGAGTTTATAGCTAATGACCCTTTTGAGACTAGAATAAGTTTAGGTGTATCACCACTCGAATCAAATGTGCCAATACAAAGTTTAGCATCTATTTTAGATGAGAATATTGTAAAACAGATAGATAAGCAAATAAGAATAAACATAGAAGCTGATGGAAATAAAATAATATCTAATAAAGGAACTCATATAAAAAAAATAGATAAAAATGAAGTAATTGTAAGCGAATATATATTTGAAAATACTAAAAAGGGAAATACAGCTACATCAGTAATACAAGTAATTTGCCCCAATGGGTTGAATAATATAATTCTAACAGCAGTATCTAAACAAGGTGAGAATTCTATAGATAAATATAGTATTTTAACACAAATGTTAAAAACTTTGGGTGCATATGATATAAATAAAGAATTGATTGAGGTTGGATAAAATGAATGGAATGAAAACATATATAGAGTACATTAAAAATATATTAAGAGAAGTTAATGGATATGAACATATAGGTGTAACTGATTCAATTGATATGACTTCACTCTATTTAATTGTTAAAGATATTGACATGTTAATGCAAATATCAAGTTATATAACAACAAAAGAGTATAGATTTATAAAGAGCGAAGATTATCTAAGCAAAAATATATTATCAAATTTAGAAACAGTCTTGATGTGTGATGTAGATAAAAATAAAGTAGGAGATATAAAAAAACATTGTGGTATTTTATTAGATGAAAGCTATAAAATTAACTCTGATTCTTTTAAAATTGATTTTTTATCTGAAGAGAAGAATGATTATATTTATATAAGTTATTTATCAAAATCTTTAATAGATGATGAGTTAGATATATGTGATAATGATTTTAAAGAAAGGAAACAGATATACAATATTGATGAAAAAATGGCTTCTACTATAAAAACAATAACAAATAAACTTAATCTAATAAATAATAAGAAATAGAGGTATATATAATGAAGAAATCACAAGGTATAATTATAAGTATTGTGTTACTGCTTATTACTATAGGGATATATTTTTTATCAAATAATATAAATAAGAAAGTAATTACTAATGAAAATAAAGATAAAATAGAAGCAAAAAAAACACAACATCAGGATAACACTGATATTAAAATAAATAAAGAGGATAAAATATCAAATAAAAATGAAGTAGATAGTAATAATATAGAAGAATCTTTAGTTCAAACATCATCAATAAAAGAAATATCAAGCGATATATTACAATATTTTAATGCACCGAAGACAGAAATAATGATTGTTTCAAAGAAAAAAGTAATGTTAGCAGATTTAGATAAAAGTAGTAAAAGTGGTAAACAAATATTATTTGCATTGGAACTTTTAAATTCAGATAATGAAACAATATCATTATATGTTAATCAAAATATATATAATACTATAGATATAGGTAATAAATTAAATGTTTTATATAGTATATATATAAATGATAATGGTATAAAAATACCTTTTCTAAATGAAGTAACAAAAATTGTTGAATAATCATATATAATTAGATATATATATTGAATATTTAGATGATATATATCTAATTATATATTTTATTTTTAATTGACTATTATCTTCTCTACGTTTAAAATATATATTGTAAACAAATATAAAATATAAAAACTAAAATTTATATTATTTAATGATATTATTAAATAATAATAGATAAAATAACAGATAATGTATTCATACTATTAAATATATTTTAAAACAGGGAGGAAATAAATATGGCTTTAGAATTTCAAAAAGACCCCAACGAAAGTAATGCTACAATAGATTTAGTTGAGTATGGGAAAAATAATCTTTCAAATAAATCTGAAGATGAAAGGGAGAGCTTGGGTAAATATTCATCAACTTTAACTTTGATGAATTTTTTATCTTTAGGAAGTGATAAAAGAGCTCGAAGAAAACGTAATATTTCTCCAACAGGAGAAACAAATGTTTCACAAGAGCTTGCTCCAAAAAGAGTAGGAGCATTTTTTAAAACAGAAAGAGACATTGAGATTCCTCGAATAAGAACAGGTCTTGATGTTGAAACAGAACCTGTTGATATAGAAAAGGATGTTACGTATGAAGTAATTAAAGCTGGTGAAGAATTTGAAATGACTATACATGAAGCAGCATTAGTACTTATAAGAGATGACTTCTGTGGATATTGCAATTTTGATGGTGACCCTAAAGGTGCTAGAATAACTTTTAATACTAGGTCATATAAGAAAAATGAAGATAAAAGATGTTGGCCTACTCCTTGGATTTATGTTAAGGATGCGTCTGAGATAGTAATTGATGAGTTAGACCCTATAACGAGAGTTTGGAAAATTAAACCTGAATTTGAGAAACGTTATGGACATCTTATAGGAAAGAAAAAGAATATTAAAAAAACTAATGTTCTTAATCGTTCAGAGTTGGTTGCTCTTGGTATACAAAAAATACTTGGTGTTGATGGTAATGGAAAGCCAATAAAATAAAAATATAAACAATAAAAAAAGAGACTTTTAGTCTCTTTTTTTGTTTGTATTTTTATATAAATATATAAGATAAATATTAAAAGAATGTATAAGATATATTTAAGATATAAATATAATAATATAAAAAACATATTAATATGAAAATATTTATATGTTTTTTTACATTTATCAATATATTTGTAAATATATTATTAAATATATATAAGATAATATATTAGCTTCTGAAAATATATATATATATTAATTTATATTATAAAAAATAACGATTATATATGTATAATATAAAATTTTAGGAGGCTTTTAAATGAAAAATAATAAAATTGCTTTAAAGTACTTAATCTACAAAAATAAAATAATAGGATATAGAGTTAAATTTGAAAGTGATATTTACGATATATCAAAAGTATTGTGGGATAAATATAAAACAAAAACATATATGGATAGAAATGAATCAAATTCGATAGAATTATCTTTAATTAATGGATTACTAATATCTGATAAAGAAATTAAAAACAATAAAAAATGCAAGGAACTAAAAGATGAAAATAAAATAAAGAAGCTAGTTAAATTATATGATTCTAATATAAATCGATGGTCTAAAGAAGATGAAGTTAGATTAAGACTTTATGCCGAGAAATTTACTTTAGATAAAATTATGAATATAATAACAAATTATTCAGAGGATTCAATAAAAGAGAAATTAAAAGAATTTGGATTAAATCCAAAACAAGATTAATAACTTTATCATTCAAAATATAGATTTATATATCTAATTAAGTGTATAAAAAAGGAGAAAAATATGAAGTTAAAAAAAATAGTATGTTTTCTAGTTTTATTAGTAATTGTAATTATTTCTATTAATACATTATTTAGTTCTTCATCATCTGAGTCAGAAATAGAAACAATTGGATTTAATAATGATATATCAAATAAAAGCATAAATACAAATAAAGTTTATACTTATGAAAATGAAAAGGAAGTTCTTAGACAGCAAAATAGTGGAGATTTCAAAACTGTTGATGGAATAACTAATATTTTATTATTAGGAACTGATAAGCGTGGTAAAAAAGATGGGGTTCGTACAGATACTATGTTAATAGCTACTATAGATACAGTTCATAATAAAGTTAAATTAACAACTCTATATAGAGATGTGTTAGTTGAAATACCTGGTCATGGTAAAGGAAAATTGAACTGGGCTTTTAATTTTGGAGGAATAGATTTACTCAAGGAAACTATAGAAGAAAATTATTTTTTAAAACTAGATGATTATATCTTATTAGATTTTAATAGTTTTATAAAAGTTATTGATACATTGGGTGGTGTTGATGTAAATATAGAAAAAAATGTATTGAAAGAATTTAATCAGCATTTAAATGATATTGAAGGTAATAAAGCAGAAAAAGTAAATTCTCCTGGCCCTCATAAATTAAATGGAGCTCAGGCTTTATCATATGCTAGAGTTCGATATCATTCTGGAGGAGAGCAAGGACGAACTAAAAGACAAAGAGAAATTATTAGTTCTATAACCAACAAAATGAAAACAGTTAGTATTTTAAAATATCCAAGCATTTTGAAATCTATAATTGATAATGTTGACACAAGTTTAAGTATTAAAGAAATATTAAATCTAGCTTATACAGTTACTAAAATTAATTACAATGAAATAGAAATGCTATCTGTTCCATTTGAAGATATCTGCAAAGAGGGAAAATACAAAAAATATGGGTGGGTATTTAGAACAGACTTATATGTTACAGCACAATTGTTAAATATGTATATTTATCAAGATAAAACTGTAGATTTAAGTGAAATAAATAAAGATTCTTTGATTTATTTGGATTAAATCTATTTAAATCTATTTTAAGCTTTTTAATATGTAAAGGCATAGTTTTATATTAGAAACATATTCAAGCCATCTTAAAACTAAGATAAAAGCTTTGTTTTTCCTTGAGAAAATTTCTACAGTTTCAAATTTAAGATAGTATTTTATATATTAAAAAAACTAGCTATTTAAGTGTGTTAGAAAATTTAAATTTATTCTTGTGTTGAGATATACACGAGATATGTGAAGGAGTTGATTAAATGAAATATAAAGCAATAAGTTTTTTAATTATTTCATTATTTATTTTATCATTTAGTTTTTGTGTAAGTGCTGATGGTTTAAGTGATTTAAATGGAATTGGAGAGAGTGAACAAAATAGTGTAGAGAATAATTCTAATAATAATATTACAGATTCTAATTTAGATAATAATGATTCTATTACATCTAATAATATAAAAAATTATTATGATAATTATTATAATAACAATAATTCTTCTGATGTACCAGAGTATACTGATAATGAAAGCAAAAGTAGTATAAATGCAATTAGTAGATTATTTTCAGGAATATCGCAAGAAGATATAAACAATGCAAATATTATATTAGGACCAGTTCTAAAAATAGCAAGAAAAGTTATAGCAATACTTTCATGTATAGCTGTAATAGCAACAGGTCTTACAACTGGAGTTGATTTATTATTTATATCAGCACCTTTTACACGTGATTTTCTTTATAAAAAAGCTCCTTCAGGTGGTAATGGCATGTATGGTATGGGAACACAAGATTCAACATCTAAAAGATGGATTTCAGATGTAGCTCTTTCTTGTGTTGTTGAGTTTGAGAATTCGCAAAATAATAATCAAAATTATCCAGGTATGCAACAACAGCCTAGAAAAAAAGATATGATATTTTCTTATATTAAAAGAAGAAGTGTTCATATAGTTTTATTTACAATGTCTTTAATGTTATTTAGTACTACAGTATTAAATGATTTTGGTTTTAGAATTCTAGAATTTATACTTAAGTATTCTTATTCATTCATAAATTCTATTTAAAATAAGGAGAAATAGCTATGAAATCATTAGAATTTTTAAGGAAGCAGAAAATATTAAAAGAAACAAAAAGTGAATTTGCTTCAAAAGAAAAAGAAAAAAAATTAATAATAGAGCTCACTGATAAAATAAGTACTTATTTAGATAATAATGATTCAATTATGATTGAAGTAGATGTAAAGCTTGTTGTAGAATTTATAAACATATTGAATAATTTCACCTCTATGTATGATTTTATGCAAGTGGATAAAAATAAATTTATTTTTTATAATAAAGAATTAAAAATATAAGAAAGGTTTAAATTATAAAAATGGAATATAAAGCTAAAAGAAATTTAAATAAAGCTATAAAAGAAATATCAAAAGAATTAAATATCTCAGATTCAGTAGTTCAAGAAGTCTTGTTAGCTTATATAAGATATATACATACTTCTATAGAAGATGGCAAAAACATTATATTAGACACTGTATTTTCAATTAAACAATATAAAACAGAAGAAGGAAATATTATTTTAAGAGGAAGAGTATCTGAATATATAAAAGATAAAGTAAAATATAAATAAATAATAAATATAAATATATATATATTAAAGATAAGTATATATATATTTATAAGATATATAAAGTATTATTTTATATAATATAAAGTATAAAGATATATATATTTATAAAAAGTAATTGGTTTTTAACCAATTACTTTTTTATTTTTAGGAGTAAATCAGAAAGTGTGGTGAGGACAATATTATATAAAACTCATAAAGCAGGTGGTGCATTAGCTATGTTAATAGTGTTTTCTTATATGAAACAAAAAGGATTATTGGTTGAAAATATAAATCCATTTATCCAATTATCTATTATGTATCCAGCTTCATCATTTGGAAGCACTGTAAGCGATTTAGACTTAGGATGGAGTAATGTTAAAGAGAAAACACCTATTAACTATTTTTGTCACAGTCTTATAGCTTTAACTAAGCCTTCTCACAGAAGTTGGCAAACTCATAGCATCATATTTGTTGGTGGTATTTGTTCACTTTTGTATTCAGCAATGCATCTTATGTCACAGATATGTGGAGAATCCATGTCTATTATACTACTAAGAATGATGTTGATTGGATTTATATGTGGAATAACAAGTCATTTATTTCTAGACTCGTTTACAATGATGGGGATACATATATTGCCAGGCCAAATGTTTAGCTTTGTTCCTCATATTGAAATGTTTGGAACAGGAAGTAAATGGGAAGACATTGTGTTTAAATCATTATCTATAGGCATAGTTCTAGTTTTACTTTTTATTTTAAAAAACATATGAGTGAGTTCTTGATAGATAAAGCAGTTTGATAGATAAAGAGGAGGAAGATAAAAATCATAGTGTAATTTGAATATTTTTTAAATTTATAATTCACTATGGAAATTTAGAGGTAATTGTAATGAACATTAAACGACATTTAATAATGTTAATAACTACTATACTTACTATTTTATCTTTAGGAGTAGTATCTTTTGCAGACCCAATTGATACAGATGGAAATGCAAATAACGGGGTCGGTGGGGTTGTTCCAACCACTGCTAATGCTGGAGGAACATATTCAGCTCCTTCAAATAATCAAGATGGTGTAGTCGAAATAAAAATACCTCAAGGCGACCAAAAAGCATTAGGTGAGATTGCAGAAAAAATAAATAGTGCAGATAAAGGTGGACAAGAACCTTTACAAGCAAAAGACCCAGACGTGAATTTAACAGGAACTGCATTTCAAGTTAGTGAAGGTGCTGTAAAATTTAATACAAAAGAATTTTCTCAAGCAGATAATAAAAGTGCAAAGCAGAATTTAAGAGCTTTTGTTGATGAATTAAAGAAATCTCAAGTGTCAGATGAAACTCAACAATACATATTTGACCTTATATCACAAAATAATGCTGATGCTTCTGTAATGTTAATTCCTATAATTATTGATAGTACACGTGCAGATATGTTTACAGGTATGAAAATAATTGGCCCTTTTTTAGAGCTATTTAGGGTGGCAGCAGGAGTTGCAAGTATCCTTATAATTGTATTGTTAATAGCTTCTTCAATTGTAGACCTTGTATATATTGGTGTACCTATTGGAGATAGAGATAAAAAACCAATGTTTGTCTCTCCTGAAGCACTTTCAGCTGTAAGAGAATCTGTATCCTCAATTAGTTCAGGTGGACAATTTAAAAATGCCTATGTTGTATATTTAAAAAGAAAAGTATTTTCTTATATAGTTTTATCTATCTGCCTATTATATTTAATTGCTGGAGAACTAGGTGGAGTTATAGCGTGGTTTTTAAATCTAGCAAGTGGATTAGTTTAAGATTAATTAAAAATTGTAGAGGAGAAGAAAGTCTTGTACATTTCTTCTCTTTTTATACATAAGGAGGATAAAGAGATTGGATATAAAGAAGTTTATAAAAAGAAGCTTATCTCTTTTATTAATATTTTTAATTACTATATCTTATAGTAGTACTTTGTTATTAGTATCTCCTAGAAAAGTTTTTGCAGAAGAAAATCTGACTGATAAATTTGTTCAGTTAGCATTAGCACAAAGAGGTAAACCATATCACTGGGGAGCTAAAGGTCCTGACTCATTTGACTGTTCAGGTTTAATATATTACTGTCTAAAAACTATTGGTTTTAAAGATAGTTATGTAACATCATCAGCTGTGTATAGTGGAAGTGTTAGTTGGATGACTCAAATAGATTTGTCAGAAGCAAGAGCTGGTGATATTTTAGCAAATAGTGGACATGTAATGATTTATCTAGGTGATTATAAATATGTACATTCACCACAAACTGGAGATGTTGTAAAAGTATCAAAGTTAAATTCTAACGGAATAAGAGGTAAACAAAAGGTAAAAGTTTATAGAATTAATGGACTTGGCAATCCATCGAATGCTTCAGTTGACACAGGCGAAAATAAAAATACTGTAACAGGTAAAGTTGAATTCTTAAATTGGTTTGAGGATTCATCAGAAGTGAATAAAGCATTCCCTAGAGATGAGTATGCAAAGAATACGAAAGATAATAGTTTTATAGTTGCTGATGTGAAAACAGGTAAAACCTTTAAAGCTATAAGAACAGGTGGAACAAATCATTCAGATACAGAAACTGTTACTCAAAAAGATACAGATATCTTAAGAAGTATATGGGGAAGCCTGGATAGTTGGGAGCGTAGACCAGTTATAATTTATAGCAAAGGTAAAATGTATGGAGCTTCAATGGCTGGTGCATTTCATGCTGGACTGGAAAGTGAAGCTGCTAGGGTTCATACAAATAAAAATAGGTCTAACGGATTTGGACCTGGAATAAATTATGATTCAGTGAAAAACAATGGGGCAGATGGTCATTTTGATATACACCTTATAGGTTCTAGAACTCATACAACTAATTCATTAAATGCAGCCCATCAAGACACAGTTAAAAAGTTAAAGGAACAATATAACGGAAAAACATATACTATAAATTTAGATAATGGCTCAGGAAGCTCTTCAAATAATAGTAATTTTCAAGGTGATACAACTTTGGCAGATGCATTAGTAGAAGTTAATTATCCTGATACATCTAAGATGGATGGTGGCATAGCTCATATGAAGCCTGAAGGATGTGAGCCACCTGAAGGTTCATATTACTTTGATGAAGATGGTTGTATGGTATTAAAAACAAAGTGGAACAGAAAACCTGGCTTATTTGAAAAAATATTAAGGGGTAAACAGAATGCTGTTATCTCTGAATTTGAACAGCTAGAAAATGATAAGTTCGGAGATTGTGAAGTAAATGGAGACTTATCCAAAACAATCAATTTATGGGACTATGATTTAGATAAACTTTATACAAATGACCAATCAATTGCTTTTTATATGAATGATGGCTCTACACAATTTAGAATGTATATCCCAAGAGGTGTAGATGACAATGGTAATAATATAAATAAGGAAATAATTGACATGACAATACTAGCTATTCAAGCTTATAAAATGATTGTATTACAAGGTATAACAGGTGGAGCTATAAAAACTGGATATAATTTATTCACTTTCTACTCAAATAAACAAGTCCCACTAAAAGATATTATAGATGTAAAACATTTAAAAAACGGTGTAAGACCATTGAGGTCAAATGGATTGCTTAGATATTCTTTGGATTATTTCTATCATCCACTTTTAGGTAAAATTGATGCCAAAGATGTTCCTCGAACAGATGATGAATGGAGAGAAAAGGAAAAAGAAATTGATTTAATTTATAGTGAAAATGGTAAGTTGAAATTTGATTTACATCCAGATTTCAAGAGTTTTATGGATAAAACATCTGCTGAAGGCAAAACTTCAATGGATATACAAGGAGTTCCAGTGCAAGATACAGATGGTGTAGAAACTTATAAATTACCCTATTCAAAAGCTAAAATTAAGCCACTTAATAGAGTAACAACATTAATGAGAGTTATAATGCCTTATAAATTTGAAAAAAGAGAGACATCTGATAAATATACCTTAAAACCAACATTAGGATATGTTTTAAAAGATGAAGTTCAACTTTTTATAACTCATGCTCAAGTATTCTTAAAAGATTCTGATGGAGGATATCAAAATAAAGCTAGTTTTAAAACATATGGAATAGATGATGATGGCTTAGCGTTTTATAAATATGAACTGGATGGAAAAACTGTAGGAGCGATAGTCCCAACTGTATATAATGAGGTTGTTTATAATACAGAAGAAAATAAACCTTATTACACAGGTCGACAAATAAAATTTGATAATAACTATATTGAAGGGCTAGAGTTCAAAAACAATAATTTAGAAATGTTGTCAGCTGACCATATAGGTGCAGGTAAAACTTCTTTAAGATTGGATGAGATAGCATTTGAGGAAGGTTCTAGTTATTTATTAGGTGAGAATCATGTAAATGTTGGATTAAGTTCAGATAGTTTTTATTTACAAACAGATTTTGATACTCGAACAGAAGGAAAACCTTCTGAAACACCTACAGGAGATGTTCAAGTAGCTGAAGAAGATAAAAAAAATAAAGAAGATGAGAAACAATCAGATTCATCAAATGAAAAAGAAACATCTTCTCAAGAAGGAGATAATGAAGATGGCTCTGATGATAATGCTGGTCCTGATGAGGAAAATATAAATCTAAGTAAAGCTTCTGTTGGAAGAGAATTAGAAATGATATTTGATAACAAAAAAGAATCAAATAACATTATTTTTAACCTTACACCAAAAGTATATGCTGAAGGAGAAAATACTAATGTATCTACATTATCAAAAGTTAAAAATTTCTTTACAAGAAGTAAATCCAATGAAGTTGATATTGGAAATGCAAATAAAGATTGGGGACATAAAATAACTGAATCTCAATTAGCTAAAGAAACAAGAAAAGAAATTAAAGGATATGAAAAACAGATAATTCAATTATCTAACATATACAAGGTTAATCCTGCTTTGATGTTATCTATTATGATACAAGAATGTGGTGGTTCTCCTAGCTCTGGACATAAAAACAATCCGTTTTCTAATGGAAATAGAACATTTACTACAATGCTAGAAGGTATTAACAGAGGAATATTTAATGTCTCATACAATCACATAGCAAAATACAATCCAAAATCTATTGATGAATTAGCAAAAAAATATTGTACAGTTGGAACTTCTGGTTGGATAAAAGGAGTTAAAAGTGTATTTAAAAAGATAACTGGTAGAGATTTTAAAGCTTCAGATATGGGAACTGGTGTAAATGCTAAATCAGATGAATATATTGATGAAAAAAAATTACCTTCATATAATGAATCTATTAATAGTAGTGGAAATTCAGATAATGATATTCCAATTGGAGATGAAGGTCTTACAAATAGTAATGAACAGTTATACAGTGGATTTTCAATATATAGAAACAATTCAACAAATAATAACTCGAATTTATTAAGTTGGTTACGTTCTCCAACTGCACGTGCTTTAACAAATGCTGAAGCTGAAGAGGCAAATAATTATATAACTGGAGAATTTGAAGTTAAAAATGATATGCCTTCATTTAAAGATTGGCAACGAATAAAAGAAATATCTTCTGAATTAAATTCTAATAAAAGTTCAAGAACATATATAACATTTGTAATAAAGATAATAACAATGTTTTTTGGAATAGCTTTGATTCTTTATTCAATTGTATTAGTCTTAGCATATTTTATAGATATACATAACTTTGGTATAGATTTCTCTCTTGTAAGTATTATGACACGAGGAAAACTATACTCTATATCCTGGAGTATAAGAGACGAATATTTGAGTACAAGTTCAAATGTAAAATATGTAACTCATGTAGATATTTTAAAAATTTCATTTGTTATATTATTAATTGGTTCAGTTTTTGTACTGAGTACACCAATTTTAGAAGTATTAGCTTATTTATATATAAATATAAGAGAATTGATTGGAGGGTTTTAGGGTGAAAAAAAAGAAACATCAAATATTTTATAAGAAATTTATGAGTATCTTTATAATATTAATTATGTTAATTTCTGTTTTTTCACCTTTAGTATCAGCTGAACCTGCTCAAAATGCAGGTTCAACTGCTGGTGAAAATACAAATTCTGAAGATAAAAATGGTAGTAGTGCAGCAGCAATGGGAACAAGTATGATTTCCTTTTTTAGAAATGAAAGAAATGGATTAAATACAGGAGGAATTGCAAAAGAAGAATACTTGGTATATGGAGCATATTTATCAAATTATTTTTTACCTGGCAGTACAATAGTTAGTGATTTTAAAAGAAATGATTTGGCAGATAAATTGAGTAAGCGTCATTTTGATGGTAGTGATAAAACATCTGTATTCTTAGAGTTAAATACAAAGCTATATGATGCAGTTACATCAAAAGATAATGGCCTTGGTGGTTCAAAAAGTTCATTAAAATTTAATAATAATGATGTAGATGGTGTAACTTTTCTAACAGCAATGGCTACAGAAAAAAAACTTACTTGTAATGGTAAGACTGTAATAGATTTTAGCCAAAAAGGATATAAAGGTATGATGCAAATTCTTACAGGTATAGTCCCAGAAGTTGTTTTAGGAGAAAAAGGTATAAGAAAATGTAAAAAGCTATATATAGATGGAATAGGAAATGTCTGGGGAAGCTATGGAGATGTTAGTATGGATAAATACATGTTGATAATACCTGCCTGTATTAATCCTTCAGCTTTTGCTAATGGTGGTGGTAAAATTCCTTTAAATAATGTTTTTGCAATGGGATGTTTAATAAACGTAGATGATGATAACATTTTAAATGGAAGTGATAGTAAGTTTTTACCATACTATAATCTAAAAAGTAGATTAAAGGGTGATGATTCTAAAAATATGTTAAGTATCTATGGAATGTTATCTCCAACAGATTTTTTAGGGTCTACAGATAGAATAATCAAAGGAGGAAAATCTTTAGATAATTCTTCAGTAATAAATAATATAAAAAAAATAATAAGTGCTAAAGAAATTAATGGTTCCTATAGCTCTGGAAAATTCAAAATTATATTATCATTAGATTTTTCTAAATATAGCTCATTAAGTAAGGATATTGGTAATATATTTCCTAAAAATAAAGAAAATAGAAGTAAATTAACACATTATCTAGGTGATGCTATTGTAGCTGGTAAGGGAGAAGTAACTGACAATATGTATTATTTTGCAGATTCGATGTCTAAAAATAATAGTTCAAACTTTTTAGGTAATCAAAATGCTGGAAACTTCAAATCAAATGGAGAGGATACAAATGAATTATTACAAAATTTGGTTTCAAGAGATGGATTATTTACAGCAGAGGAAAAAGGTAAACAAGAATTTTATACAAATGGAACAATAAATAGCAAATTTTTAAACTTTCTTAAAGAGTTTTATGGAGATAAAAATTCACAGAAAACTAAAGCTAAAGATTATATAGCTGGAAAAGCTTCTAATGATTCTCTAAATAGGCTAGTTTCTTTTTTCAACACTGGTACCTTTAATCATGCTAGTCAAAATCAAGTTAATGATACACTATCTTCAACTTCAAATAATGGGTTAATATTTCACATGTTGTTACCTGGGAATAAAATGAATTTAGTTGATAAAGGATTATTTCAAGGTGATGTTCCTGCTGTAAGTGGTATGACATATATGGATACAATCTTAAGAGACATGACATACCTATCGAATGGTAAATGGACAGTTGAAAGTCTTGTTGGAACAGATAATAAATCTTATAAACCATTTGTTCTTAGAAGTAAAGGCTTTCTTATGCAAGGAAAAGATTTTGGTGGATTAGATGGAGTGAAAACTGCTGATATAAATAAAATTGCTACTTTATTTTTTACTGCCTTGTCTTATAAAGTTGTATCAATTTCAAAAGATGTTAGAAGATGGATAACTTATGATACTAAAGTTGGTTCAAATGTGGAAATGGCTACTGGTGGCAAAACAAAGATATCTTCTAATATAGCAAATGGAAATAATTTTTGGGCTGGGATATATTGGGGATATATGGTTAATATCTTAGGTATACAAATCAAAGATGGTAAATTAGTCCCTACCTCAAATGGTAGTGGGTTACTTCCTGAATTAGATGTCGCTACAACAGGCACATTAGATTTAAATGGTGTTGGAGAAGGTGGTGTAGATAAATCACAAGAAAAAAGCTTAGAAGATATGCAAAAAGATATTATAAGCAAAATTTATGGATTACTTCAGCCAGAATCTAATGAATATAGAAATTCATGGATAAAATCAACATTAGATGGTTGGGTACTAACAACACATAAAAATATTACAGGTTCATGGCTAGGTAATTCTTTTACAGTTGGTAAAAATATCGCTAGTAGCTACAGTTCTTCTGTAGGATATATTAACTTACCTTCTTTATTAGATATACCATTAACCTCTTGGTTTATAAAAGACTATGGTATGTTATATTTATTTTTCTTGTTACTAATATTAATTATGATTATTTGTTCAGTTATAGTTAATATCAGAACAATAAGAGAAGCTATACTTATGTTTTTATTAATGTCAGTAGTCCTCATGCTACCTCAAAGTTTAATAGTGAACATGGTAGACATAACTAATACAATGAGTGATAAAATTTTTTCAGAAAAATTTAATTATTGGGCTATAACTCAAAATGAACAAATTATACAAACAAATAAGTCTGATTCGGCAACAATAGAAGATACAAGAATCGAAAAAATTAATGAAGCTGGTCAAGGAAGTAATAATATAAATAGTTCAGCAGAGGAAGCTTCAGTTACTTTAAAATGGATGTCGCCCAAAAAGGAAGATGTATTTAAACAAATTTTTACTGGAGATATAGTATCAAGTGGATTAGAGAAAAATATGAGTATCTTTAGATTTTTATTTAGTAATTTCTTCAATCAAGAAGAATATGTAAATACCAATGATTTTGTGAATTACTTATATAGACCATATAGCTCCATTATAAAAGATGCGAAAGATTCATATAATAGTTTAACTGATAATAGTTCCGAAAAAGATAAAGTAAGTGGAGACATCGGGAATTATTCTTCAGGAATATCAAATTTACCATCTTATAGATTTAAAGCTATAAGAGGAAATTTAGATTTTCTTAAAGATTATTCTGATACAACAGGTATATATAAATATGATAGTAATTCTCCATCAGGTTATAATACAAGTGAAAATACTTCTAATACAGATGATACTGATAAAAACAATTCATCTAGTAAAACTAGTGAAAGTAATGATAATTATCGTTATTGGGGATTGGCCAATAATAGTATAACTAGTTCTATCTTTAGAGAAGAGTATGATTTAGATTCTGCTGGTCTAACTGGATATTCACAAGATGATTATTCTAATGCTTTCTTATTATTAACTGAGAGTCCATTTTATTATTTTTATAATGTATTACGAAGTCGTTATGAGATAATGGATGGAGGATTTAAATCTGCATTATTGACTAAAGATGTATTTAAAACTCTAAATACAGGAACAACAGCAGATAAAGAA
The DNA here is from genome assembly GCF_056716065.1 of Clostridioides sp. LIBA-7678. Lineage (NCBI taxonomy): Bacteria > Bacillati > Bacillota > Clostridia > Peptostreptococcales > Peptostreptococcaceae > Clostridioides > Clostridioides sp. LIBA-7678. The sequence goes on from NZ_CP196988.1 coordinate 116,094, forward strand.
TTAAGAGATTTCCTTGATTTAGAAGGGTTATTCACTTATATAATACCTTATTTAAAACAATCAAATGAATATGTTTATAATTGGACAAATATATATGGAAAAAAAATAAATAGATATAATTTTGAAACTGGAACTTCTGGTGAAGAGTATGAAGAAGAATATGAAGAAGCAAAAATTCAAAAATCAGCTATGGAAAATGTTTGGAAAATGTACACTCCTTGGGTAGACCAATTGTATACTTTAAATACAAAAGACTATAAAGTTGGGAGAGGTCTTGGGCTAAAAAAAGGTGACTTAGTAGAGGATACACTAAATCCTGCTGCATATAATACTCAAACTCGTCCTATGGTATTTTCTCCTGCTGCTATGAATATAAATAGTCTCAATAAAGCTAATTTAACTGATATAGAATATAGAACACAAAAAGTACTAGAAGATACTTATGAAGATTTTATGTATCTAATAAATTATTATGATTTCTCTGATGAAACATTAATTAACATAGGTGCTATGATGGCAACATTCAACTTTAATAGATGTTTTTCAAGTAATAAAATTTTAGGAACAGGTAGTAGACTATATCCTCAAAATTTTGAACTAAAAAATTTCAATTATGATGCATTTCAGAGATTAATGTTGGCTAACGCTACAGGAGAACCGATTAAAAACGAAAATGATTTATATGAAAGAATACTAAGCAAAACATCTATTTTTACAGGATTTCTTATATTATTAAAAGATGTATTTGGTGTATTTTTAGTTCCTTCTATTAAGATGCTAATTTTACTTGTACTATTCTTTTTAATGATAGTTATAAGTCTATCAGTAGCTACAGCGCCTGTTAAGAAAGTATTTGAGAAAGTATTTAATCAAATAGGAAAACCAGTTTTAATTTTTACATCTAGCTCTGTTGCTTTTTCTTGGATAATTTCAATACTAATGGGGGAAGGTTTTACATCTTATGTTGGTAGTAAAACTTTATCAGCTGGAATTACAGACCCAACAATTTTATTGATAATAGCGTTAATAATAGATTGTATTTACATGTTCTTCTTATTTAAATTATTAACTTCACTGTATAACACTTTAAAGAAATGTACTATATCTGCATTATTAAGTATTGTTGCATTAGGTGGTTCTATTGCAAGTTCAGTTGCTAATGGAATTACTGATTTTGGTAAAGAAATTACAGGAGATGGATTTTCAAGTGGAGGATTTAATAGTGGAGAAGTTAAAAATAGTGTTACAAAAGAAGAACATACAACCAATAATACTTATATAAATACAAACAATATATCTTCTAAAAAGGATAATTTATCAAATAAAAAAGATACTTACTATGAAAATGCAAAATCTTTTAAAACTGAACAACAAAATAAAAAAGAAAAAGATTTTATAAATAAATTAAATACATTAAGTAATACCAGAGGTAATGGTGATAAAAATGAAATATCTTCTGAAAACCCTTCAGATAAATAATAAATAATATATATAAGATATAAATAAGATATATATCTTATATATAAATTTTATTTATATATATTAAGAGAAAAAGACTACTATTAATAAAAATATGTAGTCTTTTTTATTTGGAGGAGAGATATATGTTTACATTTATTTATAAGTTATACAATTTATTATCTAAAAAAATAAAAAACAAAGATATATGTAGTGATGATAGCATAAACGAAAAAGATATAAATAATGATTATACAAATACAAATTATAAAACAAAAAAAATATTTAGTAAGATATTTTCTTTTTTCTTTATGTTTATAGATAGTATATCTTCATTGATATTATTTATTGTTCCAATAATATCTATGATATCTATATTTCTACTGTTAGGTGCATTCATAACACTTATGTCTTTTATATCTATATTTAATAGTGAAAATATAGTTATAGATGAAAAAGACAAAATTATATCAGAAAATAATAACTCTAATAACTCAACAAGTTCTTTAGAGTGGACTGAGGAAGAATTAGCTCAGTATGGAGTTAATTTAAATGACTATGAAAAAAATATATATCGTTTAGGTATTTATTATAATAATGCTTTAAAAGGATATAATAGTAGTCCTATATACTCTGGAGATGAACAACATATGGTTCAATTATTTAATTTGGGTGTTTTAAGTACCGAAAATGGAATGCAATTTTATAGAAGCAATAAACAATATGATATATCAAAAATTCCTTCAGATATACCATACAATTCAGCAGGATATGGATATCTTGGATTATCTAGAAAAGAATCATTGACACCTATGGGAAACAGAATCCCAGAAGCTAGTAAGAGTGCCATTCGTAATAAATATAAGCCAACAAAATCATATAGTGCAGAAAGTCAATATTCTCCTTATGGAGCATTAGCTCTTAGTACAATATGGAAAGAAAAACAAAAGGCATATGCAGATAAAACAGTAGATAAAGTTACAAAAGTTGTTGAAAGTTGGGGGATAAATACCAACAAAGAATATATAGTCAATTTTATAAAAAATTGTTTGATTAATGCTCAATTTCATGGTGCATATTTAAAAGACCATACTGCATATGCAAACTTTATATGTGCTATGTATTGTGCCACTTCAGATATTGATGCTGAAAGAAGCTTTGACAAATGGACTATTAGTGGTGGATATGATGAAAGTAGTTTAAGAAAATCCATTTTAGGCACAAGTAAACATGGTAGTGTAAGAAACTTAGCTACTCCAAAACAATTTTCAAAAACGTTAGGAAGCTCAAAATTAAGTTTGAATGGAACTCAGTTAACAGAGCCTTTATGGACTTTTCTGTGGAACAAATTTGAAAGTAAACAAGGAATGAAAGATGCTTGGAATGGATGTAAAAATTTGAAGGTAGCAGACCAAGTATTGAATTTTCATTATGGTCTTAATTCTTATTTACAAGCAGTTAGAATGCAAAATAATCTTGCAGATAAGATGGGAATACCTAAAAATGATTCATCAAATAATGTTCCTGATATTAGCATCGGCAACTTCAAAACAACAAAAGGGAAAGGACAAGCTATTGTTGATGGTAAGTCTACAGAGTCATTATTAAGTTCATATAATGGAAATGCCAAAAGCTACATAATGAATATTTTAAAACCTCATTGGGGTACATCTTCATATTTAGAAGGTAAAGGAAGTGCTTTTAGTTCAAATTATAAAGATGTAAAATATGGAGTTCCTTTTTTTGGACAGGGAAGTAAGTTCTCTGAAACATATGGAACTTTACCTTGGTATCCAAATGGAGCTACCTATAACCGTTCTGGATGTATGATATACTCTTGTGCATATACAGCTAGTGCACTCTCAGGAAGATTAATAAACCCTCCTGAAATGGGAGCAATAATGATAATGAAAGGAGGACTAGTTAGTGCTGGTATATCTATGGGGAATATGCCAAATGTATTTAGTAGTATTGGTTTGAAAAGCAAATATTATGAGGATAACAACTGGATAAGTCATATAAATGAAGCTGTCGATAAGGGAGGAATAGCAATAATAAGATTAGCTCCCCCATATGCTTCTGGTTCAGAACATTTTGTGGCCATAACAGGTAGACAAGGTGATAAATACAATATGTATTCATCTACACATATTGACCACAGTATGCAGTTACAGTCAAAGGATTCTCTATTAAAGGCGAAGAAATCAAATCGAATGTTGTGTGTTTGGAAATAAAATTATAGTTTATATTTGGGGGTTAACATGAAAAAAATTTCCTTTTTTATAACAATATTAAGAATTTTTATTATAGTTTTTTGTGTATTTTTAATAAGAGATAATTATAAATACAAAGATAACTTATTAGAAAATTCATTGAAGATAGGCACTATAGTAAGTGATTTTTACAAATCTGAAGATAACTTAAATGACTTAATTAATTACAATACAATAACTGAAAAAGTAATTTTTCAGTTAAATAATTATAATAAGAAATTAAAACAATTAAATAAAGCAGAATTTAACTTGACATCATATTTTAACACAACTTATATGGATAAGAATGTTGAATATTCTGAAGGTACTCCCATAGCAGATGACTATGATGAAAATAATATAGAAACAGATTTATCTAATGAAAAAATAGAAGATGATAAAAATATTTATAATAAAAATGGAATGAATTTTATAAAGGTTAGTGATATAAAAATTATAGATAATTCTTATGGTACATTGGCATATAAAAATAAGTGGATAGTAATTCCTTTAGAGGAGATACCTCTTACTTATGATAGATTAATTAAAGATATAAACTATAAATATAAGTTAAATTCTTACAAAAACAATAAAGGGAAACATAGTTATATAGAATTATCATATATTTCTAAACAAGATATCTCTAAGAAATTATTAATAAAAGTATATTACTTTAAGAAAAAGATAGTCAATGTAGAGATTATAGATAACTTACTGGTAGTTAGGAGGAACAACTAATGAATAAATTATCACATGAAATTGTTAGACTAATTATATCGATAATTTTGCTTATTATAATAATAAGTATCTATATGTTTAATGACAAATATAGTTATTCACTGACTAATTCAAAAATGATAAAGACAATTAATGCAGATGATACTCTTGATAATTACTATTTATCATATGAAAGAAGTAAAAAAATCGAAAATATGATGCTAAAGCATATATCAGATGAAATTGAATTTGCAGATGTTAAAGAAGTTGGAAATTTTTCTAATGATTTTTCAAATAAATTAGGTCTAGAATTGATGCAATTTAAAGAAGATATTGAACATTATATAGAAGATACAACTTATGAAGAAGAGAATAGAGGTAAAAAAAGTAAATTAGAAATGCTAAAAAAATACACTGAAATACATTACTTCTTAGATAGTAATACTGGAGAATTAATACAAACATTTATATTTTATTTCCCAAATGGTGACATTTCAAGAATAGAATTAAATTGGATGGAAGGAGGATGTGTAAATGATACCATCTTTTCTAACAAAACTTATTAATATTATTATGATTATAATTCTCATAATAGCTTTATTTGTAACTTTTGATAAAGATATTCCTACTTCTGACAATCTAAAATTATTGAATAATTTTAATAATGCTAAGGTCCTGGCAATAAATTGTGTTGATTTATATAAATTAGGAAATAAAAACGAATTTGAAAATGTAAAATCTAAGCTTTATGATACTTTTAGTACAAGTTTACAAAATGAATATTTTGATGTTGATTTAAGTAGTGAAAATACACCTGTGACAAATATAAAGTTATTAAATATAGTTGGAGAGAATCTTGATGAAAAAGGAATATCAAATAAAAAAGATACTGTTCTAAGTTATTTATTTAAAATTGATGTAGAACTAGTTAGAAATAATGAAACGATAAATAAATGTATGTTAGTTACTGTTAAAAATAATAAGATAACTAAAATAGAATCAATATAATAAACATATAATTTTATAAAACATAACAAATAATCAATATATTATTTGTTATGTTTTTTTATTTATATATATATAGAAATTATATAAATAAATGTAAATATAAATATATTTTATATACATATATATTATTTAAAAAAGAAGGAGTATAAAAATTATGAATAAAAAACAAAATTGCAAATTAATAATTCTAGAAGGTGAAAACTCAGGTTTCAAAGAAAAACAGATATATATATTGAAGGATATATTATTATTAGAAGGATATGATGTTAAGGTATTGGAATTTCCTGAATATAATTTCAATTTTTTACTTGATATATATAATGATATCAATATAGAAAATTTAAAGAATATATTACCATATATATTCAAAATAGATAACTATCATGAATATATAAAAATCTGTAGTGATTATTATAAAAACAAAACAATTATAATAACAAATAAAAGTATATCAACAGATATATATTTTAATTATTTAAACAGATTAGATAATCTTAATAAAGATAATTTTATGGATTGGATAAAAAAAATAGAAACTAATTTATTTAAGCTTCCAAAAGCAGATAAAATTATATTCTTAGATGAACATTATAAGCAATTACCAAGAGAATATGAAATTTACAAAAAATTTATTTCAAATGGAACTAAATGCAGTTATCTAAATTGTAATTTATCCACAAAAGATAAATATATTTCTATAAGTAAAGAGATTTACAAAAAAATAAAGAAAATACTTTAAATAATTCATATCCAAAAATATTAGCTTTTATTAGAAATTTTTAAGAGAGGAAGTAAAATGTGTGTAGATTTAATTTATTGAAAATAATTTTAATTTTTTGTATAGGAGTCAGTATAACTGGTTGCCAAAATGATATTTCATATGATGTAGCACATAACAAGGTTGAAAATTATAACAAATTAGTATCAAGTACACTTAAATCATATAAAGAAGCTTTTACATATGCACAAAGTAAGAAAAATATTATAAAAGATATTTATAAAGATACAGGTACTGCTTTAGATAAAAAATACAAATTAAAAAGAATGACTGAAGAGGAGAAAAAAGCTTTTGAAATAAGAAATAGCGTTGCACTAGACAAGTATTTCATGTCTCTTGGTATGAATGGTATTAAAGAAATTATTATACTAAATGGAAGTGATAACTATATTATGACAATTGTATTATATTTTGGTGTTAATGACTTACTTGCTATTGAAAGAAATATTTATATTAATAATTAAACTGAGGTGACTTATTTTGTATTTTAAATATATAAAACTTAAAGTAAGTATGAAATTATTAACATACTGCTTAATAATGGTTTAGGAAGTGAAAAATGAAACTTAAAAAAAATAAAATTAGTATATCGAAAAAGCTTTTTTTAAAACGTCTTTTTACTATAGTAATTATTTGTACTTCTTTATTAGTAACATTAAATATCATTTATACAAATAAAAGAATTGATGATATATACAGTAAAAGAACAACTTCTTTAGACAGGAAAGAACGAACTAAACTTTGGGTTATAGAGGATATACGCTCATTTCTTTCAGTTAAAGATACAGACAACTATCTAAAATCAAAGTTAAATAGCCATTTCACAGACGATTTAAAGTATAAGATATATGGAACAGAATATGATGCTTCTAAATTCTTTGGAGCTGATAAAGTTAGTATTCAAGAAGCTGAATATACAATAGACTCTACAGAACATGATGAGATATATTGTGTAAAAGCTATTTCTAAAAGAGATAATAAAAATTATATACATAAATATTTAGTATTTGTATCAGATAACTATATATATGATATAAAAGCTATTTAAAGGATGTGGTTAAAATGAAACCAGAAAAAGATAATGATGTAATTCAAATTCCAATTAGTTTTGATATATCCTCAAAAGGACTTATTGAAGCGAATGGAAGATTCTTTTGGGTGATATTGATAATTATATTTTGGATAATAAGTTCCATCTTTGTAATAATAGCTTCACCTGTATTTTTTAAACTATGTTACCCTATATTATCTTTTATTATTTTATTGTTTATAACTAGATTTTTAGTACTTAGAGAAATGTATTTTAAAAATAAAAGAAAAGAATTATTAGAAAATAATTATTTATTTAAACACACTATATTTTGGAACATCTGTGATGTTACTGATAGATATCCATATGTTGCACAATATGAAAACAATAAAAAAGCCATATTTGTTGCTTTAAATAATGGTGTTACAACAAATAGTAATCATGCTGCTATATACAATCATCATGATTATATTGCAGAAGCTTATCAACAATTAGCCAAGAAAAATATTCGATATATGCATATAGATTATATGTCTACAGTTGATAAGGATGAGAGAATGAAATATTTATTCGATTGGGCAGAAGCTACTAATAATTCAGATTTAGGAGAACTTCTAACAATTTTCTTTGACCATATGCAATCAATAATGAGACAAACGTACACATCATATGATGTATATGTTTTTTTCTTTAATGAAAAAGATGATTTATTTTGGAGTGAATTAAAGCCAATATTAGCAACTATGTTAAAAGCAAAATATAAAGGCTATAAGGTTCTTAATAAAAGTGAAATAGGAAATTTAGCTAAAGAACTTATGAATATAAATGAATTCTGTCCAGAGGCTACTAGTGAAGAGATTTTTAAAGATATAAAAGATAATAACTTTATAAAAGTCATCTGGGTAGAATCAGATGGGGTTAGAACTAGAATAAATAAAACTAAAGAAGAATTAGAAGAAACTAAGCGTACAGCAATGGCAGAATATAAAGCTCAAAAACTTTTTAAAAAAGGACAAAAGAAAAAAAAGAAATTAACAAAAAAGAAATCTATAACTACAGTTATAAGAAAACTATTAAAGAAAGAATTACCTATTGAAAATACTATTGAGGATGAAGAAAGAATTATTTTATTAAAAAAAGACAATGAAACAATAGAAGAATCAGATATAGATAATGAAAATAAAAAATAGGTATGTAAATATCTATTTTTTTGAAACAAATCAATTTAAAACTAACAATAAAAGGGAGGAAAATAAAATTGAAAATAGTTATATTAGGTACAGCCTCTACAACTGATATAAAAAATATTATTGTAGAAAGACAAGTTAATTCTGAGGTAAATATCTATTCTAGTATAAGTGACTTTATAAAAGATTCTAGTTTACATGTAAGCAGCGCAACTAAAATTGATAGATTTATAGTTTTACAAAGTGCATTTGATAATATTCAAAAGGATGAATTGTCAATGACCCTTAATAGTTTTAATGACTATTTAAGTGCATACTACCCATCTTCTAAACTTGTTACCATATTACAAGATGATGATATATTACAAATAGCTTCTAATTCCCTAATTTCCGAGAATATGTTAAATCTTAAGCTTTATCCATTTTTAGTATCTCATGTAGTTAAGGTATCTAGCTTAGGTCTAGATGAGCTTAGAAAGATTTATTCAGTTCCTGTAAAAATAACTTTAAATAATACACAAGTAGTGGGAGATGTAATAAATAGCTCTAATAAAATCCAAGATGCAGATATTCCAAAAGAAGAAAATGAGAATAAATCAAAAAAAAGAGGCTTATTTCATAAATTAAAGCAGAGAAAAAAGAAATCAGTTGGTATAGAGAAAAAAGAAATATTAATGAATCCAATAGGTCAACTAGCAAATGAAACTATAGGTATTGACAAAGTGATACAAGATTCTAATGATATAAATCAACTCAATAATGAGAATAAACAAAATAATAATAACATTATATATAATGATATAGATAGTTACATCGAAGATAGTAACATTAATTATAATAATATAGATAGTTTTAATGAAGATAATAACATTAATTATGATAATATAGACAGTTTTAATGAGAATAATAACATTAATTATGATAATATAAACAGTTTTAATGAAGATAATGACATTAATTATGATAATATAGACAGTTTTAATGAGAATAACAACACTAATCATGATAATATAAACAGTTTTAACGAAGATAATAATATTAATAATAATGATATAAATAGTTTTAATGAAGATAGCTACATTAATTATGATGCTATTGGTCAATTAGAAAATGATATAAAAATCTCCAATAATAATGTTAAAGAAGATTGTTCTGATAGTAAAAAGCTTCTTAATAACATTAGACAACAAAGTTTATCAGATTCAGAAATCATAAAGAATACTTTAGAAAATCTTGATAAATTTACAGATGATATAAAAAAAGATAATGACATTGTAGAAATAAATATATCTGAAAATAATGATGATAACTTTTATACAGATGATATAGAAAAGGTAGAAGTTGAAAATAACAATAATGATTTAGGTGATATAAGTGATATATTAGAAAAATTTAATGAAGTAAATAAACCCAAAGTGATAGAAAAAATAATAAATATAAGCGATAAAAAATTATATCGAAATGGAGTTAGAACAATAATTGTCACAGGAGACAGAAGAAGTGGGATAACTACAACTTCACTGAACTTAGCCAAGCACTATAGTAAAGGAAGTAGAACTTTATATGTTGATTTTGATATAAAAAATAGAGGTTTTTTATCATGTATAAATTTAGCTGATTTACTTAGAGAAGAAGAAATTATTTATGATGGTCTTAAATATCTCAATAGAACTAGAAATTTAACTAACTTATCTTACAAAACTAAATTAGGATTTGAAAGCTTAGTCTCCTTATATGGAACAGAAATAGATATTGAGCAAATAAAAACAATTCAATCAATTTTATCTATACAAAATTATTATGAAACAGTTATAGTAGATTGCCCTATTGACTATATTAGTTGTCTAGAAGAATTATCTCTTAATGCTGAGATAGTTATATGTTGTGACAATACAATGACTGGAAGAATTAATATAGTTTTAGCTTTGAGTGATATAAAATCTAATATTGTATCTTCATCAATGTCACGAGGTAAATATATTATAACAAAAGGCTCAGAAAGTGAGTTTATCAGTCATATGAACTATATTAAAGAAATATTCAATCTAGGCGATGAAAATATATCAGAAGATGGATTTGAAAGAAGTTATGACTGGTCCTCTCTAGGCATTATAAATATAAGTAATGGTATAGATATATTAACATCTTTATTATAAAGTTTATCACTTAATCTGAAAAATGGAGGTATTAAATGAGAATAGCTTTGATAACTACAAAAAAATTTGAAATAAATATTGTCGACAAATATGAAGATATAAAAGATATAAGTTCATATGAAAATATAGAATGCCTTATATTTCATAGTTCTAGGGGTTCTCAATTAGATATATTAAATACTTTAATTAAAATAGAAAAATTTATTAATAAAATCATATATATCTCAACTGATATAGATAATATTTCTCTACTTGAATGTATCTTTAGATGTATCGATGCAGATATCTATGATTCTGAAGAATATATTAGTGATAATAATATAATTCAATATATAGTTGATAATTATCATAAAACAGACATGACTGTTTCTAGACATGATAAAGATATACTACTTTTAGAAAACTATATAAAAGAAACAATATCAAGCAAAAATAGCCTTTTGGCTGAAGTTACTGAAGATGCATTAATTAATATAGTCTCTAAGCTCAATCAATATGATAAAATTAGCAAAAATGTTATTGATATAATAACCGAAATGAATAAATTGATTGTTGATTTTGAAAATGATAAGAAAAATACACAGAAGAAAATAGAAAGTTTAAATGAATCTATTAAAAAATTCGAAAATACAGACAGACCCAATGTTGCATTTATGTATAGTACTTATAAAATCACAAATTTCTCTGTATCTAAAGTATTCTATGTAAAAAGTTGGGCTTATTGTAATTATCTTCATACATTTATAGCAAATTATCAAAGATATTTGAAAATAAAGAAAGGATATAATGCAAAAATACTACTTGTTTTACCAAAGTTAGGCTTATACATGAAAAGATATAGTTATAAAAAAATTCCAATTTTAACTCCAGATAACATAAATTTAATAAAGCTAACAGAAGATGCTTATATAACTTTTGAACCTAAAAAACTAGTTTTGGAAACATTTTTAAATGAGAAACTAGACATGCATATTATTATTGATGATTTATTTGGTGACAAATTAATTGAAGGATATAATGTTGAAGAATTTAACGCTATTTGTAATGAAAATGATATAAAAACTTTTAACCTTAATAGAGACAGAATAATTTGCTCGATAAGTGGTGATGAAGATTATATATTAATACCTCACATATCTTATTACATAAAGGAAAGCGAATATACAAAAAGAAATTTATATTTTCATCATTGTTCTGAAGTATATAAAAAATTAGATAATATACTTTTGAATGATGATTAACTAATGAAAGGAGAAAAATTATATGTTTTTTAAATCAATAATAAAGTTTTTTAAATCAATAATAAAAAAATTAATAAATTCTTCAATGGAATTTATTAGTTTATTTGATGAACTTTATTATTACCATTTAGTAAGAAATATAAGTACCAATAATAAGAAATTTAAGTCTTTCTTAGATAAAATAGGGATTGATTTTTTAGGTAGTTATGATGGCGATAATATATCTTATTATTATTTAGTAGAAGATTTACCACATAGCCTTTCTATATTTTTTAAAGATAAGATACGGTCTGAATGCGATATTGGGATTAAAGTTAACTTTATAAATAAACTTGAAAGTCATTTTATTGATTGGGATTCATCATCTATGAAATCTAGATTAAATATACTTAAAGAAGTTGGAGAAGAAAAAAATAATGCTGATATAAATCCTTATAATTTATATGAAAATATAGAATCTATGAATAGAAAAAAATGGATTGAGGAGTCATTAAAATATCTAGCTGTAGCTGATAGGGAAAGAGGACGTGGTATTTTAAAAAGCTCTATGTTAATTACAATCTCTGGTATTAAAGGAGATGTATTTGACACTAATGTAAAAAAGATAGAAAAAAGTATCAAGCAACTTGGTATAAAATCTAAAAGAGTACTTTATGAAATCCCTGATTTATTAAGATACTTTAGTCCATTTAGTTGCTCCTACATAAAATCTATTCATGATTATATTCCAGTTCAAATTCTAACAGATGAGATTGTTTCTAGATATTCAACCTTCAGTCAAGGAAAATTAGGCATAAATGGGATTTGTTTTGGTATGGATATAATATCTAAGTTCCCAGTTATAAAAATGCCTAAGCAAAAAACTGATGCAGCAGAGAACTGGCTTATAACCTCGGAAACTGGTGGAGGAAAATCCCTTATTTTCAAAGTTTTGCTTCTTCAATTACTTGGGCTAACTGAGCGTAAATTTAGAGCAACTATTATGGATATAGAAGGTTTTGAATATATACCTCTTGCCAATTTTTTAAGCCATAAGAGTAAAGTTATTATTATAAACATGGCTGAAGGTAGTGGTAAATACTTTGACTCTATGGAAATACCTCCAAAGCTAGGAATTGAAGATATTGATGCTGGTGCAAAAAACTTATCATTTAATTTCACACTTTCTAAATTCAAAGTTTTATTAGGAGAGGAATTTAAAAAAGATATGTGGTTAGATGTTATGTTAAATGATGCAATAGCTTCAGTTTATGAAGAAGCAGGAGTAATAGATGAGGATGATAGCACATGGCATCAAAATTCAAAAGGTTTATCAATTTTTGATGTATATAATAAAATCAAAAGTATGCAAAAAGAAATAAAGAATGACGATTATAAAAACGCAATTGACAAAGCACTTGCTATAACAGGCAGGTATTTTGAAAAAACAGGAAGTAGAGCTGGTCTTTTCAAGGAAAGGATACTTATAGAAGATATAATAGATGCAGATTTAGTAATTTGTTCCTTTGGAATGGCAGGTAAATCTCCTGAAATGATAGATGATATTCAATTAAATTTAATGCTATTAGGTGCTGCACAATTAAGCCATCAACGTTCTATCTATAGCAAAGCCCAAGGTTATTTCAATGTTAAAGGTTGGGAAGAGAGTCAACGTTGGGGTAATGTCCCTGGGGCAAAAGATACTATTGGAGTAGCTATAACAGGTGGTAGGAAAATCGGAGATATAAACGTCATACTGACAAATGTTCCTGGAGATTTATTGGATAATGATACATTTGGTTTAATGGGAAATATAACATCTTTTTTAGTTGGAGCTCTAAAAGATTCAAAAGTAATAGAAGATTTGTGTGAGAGATTACAAGTACCAGAATTAGCAAACGATTTGGCTAAAATTTCTATGGCTAAAAGAGATAGTGATTCTAGACTAGGTGAGGATTCTGATGAAAATGAGGATTCTAATGATGATTTATATAAGAATGCATTTTTATGTGGTTTAGATTCAAGTAAATTTACAGTTGTAAAAATGATGTTACCAGAATCTTTAATTGAATCAAATATATTTAAAACTGGTGTAGATTTAAATAGCTAAAGGGGGTATTATGTGATATTTATTTGTTCTTTATTTATAATCTTATTAGCATATATAATTAATAGTTCTATGAATCATGAGTCAAAAGTAATTTTTTATATAGTATCAGTTGTTTTTTCAATTTATATCTTCATAAATATTTTTTTAATTTAAGGTGGTGTTGTGATGAACATTAAAGATAAAGTAAGTTCTGACGATATAGAAAGAGCTAAGTTAGGCAGAGAAGATATTTTTAATACAGAAAAAACAGATGATGATTTTGAAATAGATATGTTTAGTAATTTAGATGATTCTTCTTTAGACTCTTTTAATTCTTTAGATTTTGGACAAGGGTTAGGGGAATTTCAGCAGTCTCCACAACAAACTAGTAATGAAGAAAAAATATTTGATGCAGCAGTTATGTTTCTTAAAGGCTTATTTGGGTTTCTAAAAGAATTTGTAACTTCTTTTAGTAACTTTAAGACTATAAGTAGACTTGAGACGGGTAGAACTATTGTTATAATCAGTATCATTGTATTCATAGTTGCTATAGTCGCTATTATGTTTGGAAAAACAAAAGGTATTAATCTGATAATAAGTTCATTACTTTCATCTAGTATTGGTATCCCTATTTTTTACTCAGCATACATTGATTTAAAAGAAAAAAATAATGATGAAAACAATAATAATCCTGAAGAAGAATCTTTTCAAGCTGAGGATTTTTTAGATGAGGATGAAGATGAATTTATTGAAGAAGAACTTTCTGAAGATGAATATTATGACTATTTTCAAGATGACTTTTTTGAGGATGAAACAATTAGTGATGATAAAATAGAAAATAATAGAGAATTAGCAGTAGATAATATAAATACTAATCTTAATGGTATGTTTACAAGAAGTTATTTATATGAAAATATTAGTAATTGCCTTGCTAGTATAAATCCATCATTTAATAAGGTTAAGACATTTGATGAAGGAGATATTAACTTTCAAGCATGGGATGCAATAATTCAAAACTCAGCTCAAGTCTTAGGTGGAAAAAATAAGGACACAGAGCCAATGTATTTGCTTTCTTTACAAGAAAAGCTATTTTATATATACCTATCAGTTAAAAGACCAAACTGGCTTAAAAATGTTGACTCTTTAGTAAAAGAAATCATAAATATTTATGCATTTGATAAAGAAACAGGGATATTAAATGAAAATATATATGGTGATGGAGTGTCTGTAGGTGACACAATAAATATTAAAATCATGAAGGATGTTTCAACAATGGTATCTTTAAGAGATACATATAGCTTAGTTGAGAAAGAAATACTAGATACCAAAAACTATATACCTGTAGTTCTTGGAATAGATACAGAAGGTTGTGTTGTTTTTAAAGACTTGAAAAATGTAGAATCATTATTAATTGCAGGTCCACCAAGAAGTGGTAAAACTTGGATTGCACTCAGTATCATATGTCAAATAAGTACATATCTTTCTCCAAGTGAAGCTCAATTCTATATTTTTGACCCAAAGGGAAAATTATCAGATTATAGAGCCCTTGAAATTCCACATGTTAAAAAGTTTATAACAGGAACTGATGATATGTTAAATATTTTAAGAGAAGTTGTAAATGTTGAAGGTGCATATAGACAAGATTTAATTGGAGATGCAGGAGAGGTTAATATATGGGATTATAAGAAAAAGAATCCAGGTGTTAAGCTTCCTTTACTATATATTGTTATTGATGAGGTAATAACTGTAGCTGAAAGTATGCCAAAAGAAGTAAAAACAGAATTTCAAAGTCTATTAATTAAACTAGTAACTAGATTACCTGCTGCTGGAATAAGAATAATTATGCTACCACATGTAATTAAACACGAAATACTATCTAAAACACTTACAGACAATATTCCTTGTCGTATATCAGTAATGGGAAATGCTGAACATATAGAAAAAAGTACTGGAGATAAAAAGTTTAATCATAAATTAAGAAATAAAGGTGATTCAGCAGTTAAATTCTTTAATGATAATGCACAATTTGTACATGCTTCAGTTTTGACAAAATCAAATAATGACAATGCCAAGTTTTTTGATTTCTTAAGTAAGTTTTGGTTGAAATTAGAACCAGATAGCTATGAAGATTCAATAAAGAAATCAAATGAAGAAATAGAAATAAAAAAAGATTCTTTAGACCAAGAATTTAATAAAGATGAATTTAGTATATGGTAGAGATTTTATATATTTATATAATAAAGGATGGTGCATACACATGAAGATTAAAATTATAGGATTATCTATGATTATATTATTATCATTAAGTACAACAGCTTGCAAATCTAATATAGAAAAAACTGCTTCTTTATCATTAGAAGAAGTAGCTGGCAGAAGATTAGCTCAAAAAAGTGAAGATGAAAAAGATAGTATAATTTATAATCTTGTAAGAGATAGAATAACAGTAGATAAATCTAACTTATTAAAAATCACATCAAAAGATATGTTGGCTATAAGAAGTTGTTTAGAAAACGTTGATAGAAATTTAAAAGGAGCTGATAATGATTCTCTAAGCTTTGACTATAGTAATTATTTATTAACAGAGTTTGCAAAAACTCCTTTTGAATGGGAACAGTACAAAATAAATGAAGTAGGTTATGACCCTGCTACACGATTATACTTTGTAGATGTTAAATACAGAACGACTAATTCTTTAAAGAGTGTTATTCCATCTAGTGCAATTCCAAATGGAAGTGCTAGTGAGGAAGCTAAAAAGAAACAAAGAGCTGAAGATTATCAAAATGTACTTGATTTAAAAAGTTCAGGAAGTGCAGAAGCTGATAAAAAATTACAAGAATTTATTGTTACTTGGGGAGAACCTGATAAAATTCAGGCTGAGCAACAAGGTGTTTCATTAATGGAAAGAACAAGAAAATTAAGCAGCTCTACAGGAGGCATAGGGCGTTTAACATATAGTGGTTTATTAGCTGATACAAATTTAAATGTTGGAGCTACACTAACTATAAGATATGTATTTAATTATCGTCATAATTTGGGAGAAGAGACAGATATGACTGTAAAGGCTCTATATTTAAAAGATTATGAATTAAGTAGCTCAGATGCTATACTTTCTCAATATTCAAATAAAGATAATACTGGTGTTGAGATATTAAAACCTTTTGTAGATAAATTAATACTTTCTTATAATAAAGCAATTGAGGAGACTAATCATGTAGGTTTATTTAAGCTATTTGAAGATTATGCTGGTATTGACAAGTATTGTGATGATTTAGCTAATTATACCTATACAAATTTTGGTGGATATACATACAAGATATTAGAAAAAAAAGGAGATACTCTAGTTGTAAAAGTTGACAGAATAGCTAAGTCAAGAGCTAAAGGAACTAAAATGTCTTTCCCAACTTATCAAGAAACTCTTATTTTTAATTTAGCTTTATCTAATGATGATTCCTTGAAAATAAAAAGTGTATATCCAATCAAATCTAAAATGATTGGAGAACCTCTTTCTGTAATCGAAGATGTATCTGGAGTATCAAACATGATAAATTATTCTAGAAATTCATTTACAGAAGAAAATGAGAAAGCTGTAAAAGATACATTAAAAAAATTTAGTAAGGCTGTCTTTAAAGCTGATGTAAGTAGTGAAGATTTTACGCAAATTGTAGATATGGGAATATCTCAAAATGTATTACAAAAAATAGCACAAACAGTTACATCCATCAATGCTGACAAAAAGACAACTTATTTAATCTCTTGGGACACTAAAACAAATGGATTTGTTACTGTCAGAGTAAGAGAAATCTTTGAAACTAAAGATAATAACTATGATACAGAAGCAACTGTAGATATAGCTTCAACTGACTCAGGTTGGAAAGTGGTAGATTACAATAGGACTTTAAATGTTAAAACAGATAAAGCAGATTTCTCTAAAAAGAATGCTTTATGCATTGATAAAAAATAATATAATTTTAAAATATCAGATACAATATTGTATCTGATATTTTATTTTTAACATTTTTAATTATATATGTAAATCTGGAAAATATTTACATTTATAAGCAATCTGATAAAATATAGGCTTTTAAAGCATATATAATAAATATTTTGCAATAGTCTAAAAATTAAAACATTGTCTAAATAATATAAAAAATGATAAAATATAACAAAGATAAATAGTACTGAACAATATATAATTAAAAAGTATACAGAATTTAGAAAAATAATTTAAAATTCGTAAATTTTACGATAATTTCAGTTTTATAAAACAATAAATATATCAAGGAGGGGAATAAAATAATGGGAAATCTAAAGCTTGATTCTAAAGATATTGATTTAGAACAAGATGTCAAAAAGCTTACAAGAAATTTAATTCAAAGTTATGTAAGATTTTTAAGTACAAAGTATCATAGCGATGAAGTAAATTGCATCATAACGAAGATAAATAGTAGCAAATTAGAATATATTATTTTATTTGATGAGGTTTTAATGCACTGGCTAAATATCTCTGATGATAAGCTAAAAATTAAAGATACTGTAGATTATGATAGCGTATTCTACAACCATAAATTATTATTATTTAAAGAAATATCATCTATGTGGGATTCTTTATCTGAAGGTTTTGATAAAGAATATCTAAAAAGGGAGAATGAGAATATATACTATTTTATTAAAAATATTTTCAATAAAACGCTGAAAATTAGCTCTTAAAATCTATATCTTCATTGATTATAGACTATATATATTGACTATATTAAAAAATAAAATTGTTTAATCTTAATTATTAAGTTTGTTAACATATAAAAATTGTTCAGTAGGATATTAAATAATTAAACAATATATATTTATAAAAGAATTGGTATTATATATTAACTGTAGATATAAACTAATATTATAAATATATATTTTATAGCTATAGTTTATGTTAAATTATAATTAATGCATAATATATTTTAGATATCCTAAAATATACTATTTATATTTAAATGAATATGCAATTTTATATTATATATATTAAATAATAAATATAATTTTTATTAAAAGTAATTTTAAATAATTTAATAAAAAAGGTATAACTTATATAAGTTATACCTTTTTTATTTATATTAAATATTTTGAATGGAGGTTTGTATATGAAAATAGTAAACACATATATACTTGATTGGATTGAACAAAAAAAATTAGAAGTAAACAGAGATATTTGTATTGATTTAGGTCACAAATTTATAAGTTGTTTAACAAATTCAATTGTATTTGATATTGAGAATACAAAAAATATAACAAATGATTTTGCTTTGGGTGGAATAGTATCTCCTATATTAATTCCAACGAAAGAAAGCACTTCTAATGTACTTTCAGCTAAGACTGCGATTAATTATATTAATAGTTCTATATTATTTACAGGACATCTTACACAAGACTATAAACTCATTAAAAAAACTTTATTAACAGGTACATTAGAAGATTTAAAAGAAATTAAAATCCTAGCAGGAGGAGTTAAGCAGCTATTCTATTTGGATGAGGTATATCCTAATCTAGTACTTAAAATTAAAGGTACTTGCAAAATGATTTCTAATGATGAAAATATTATTTATCAAATAAACAACCAAAATAAAGACAATATAACAATTGATTTATTTAAATTAATATCTCTATCTAATAACATATATACTTCAAGAATGTTAGTTTCTAATAAATTATATAGACATTATCCTTCGAGAAAATGGTACAAGTTCAATAGAGTTGTTGCTATATCAAATAAAGTGTATGTACAATGCCAAGAATTATTTGCTGAAAAAGAAATACATCTAATTCCATTTGAGAATTTTCTAGCTGAAGTTGAAAAAAAAGATATGATTATTACATATGATAATCATACTATTCAAGATTATTATTATATGACAATAGAACAAATAGAAAATCAGCTTGGGCATAAATCACAGGAATATATCATGTTACTTACTGATTATTATGAGGTTGTAAATAACAATACAGAGCTTATAAATAACTAAAATATAAAGGAGATGAACATGTTATGAAACTTAGTTTTAAGTATATTAATAATATTGATGAAAAAACATTTTATATAAATTCAAAAGATAAAAGACCTATAGAAATACATTTTAATAATAAAAATCAAGAAAAATCAGCTATGATTTATTCAAATGCTATAGAATCTACATTTAAAGGGACTGTGAACCTATTTGAAGGGGATATTAATTGTGTAAAATTTGATTTTGGTAAATTGGGAAAGATTGAAAAAAATAGATGTGATGTAAAGTGGGATATAAAATATTCAAATCTAAATACAGTAATATATGTATTAAATAAAAATGAATTAAGAAAAGAATATTTTTATACAAGAGGGATGTCTACTAACAATAGTAAAATGAATTCGCCTAGGAATATTTCTCTAGACATGAATAATAAGACCTTTAAAGAAAATCTAGCTATTGCAATCACTTGTTTACAAAAATCAGATATAAATTATAAATATAGTTTTGAAAATGGTTTTTTACAAATTTTTAATGTTAAATCTAATTCTTATTTGACCTCGATTGATGAAATAGAAAATGATGATATATATCTATTATTAAAACTTCTAAATATATTAATATATCAAGATAGACATTTGGGAGTATTTTTAATAGATTGTACAGATATCTCAAAAGATGTTTTGACTTGTTTACAGATAGTATATAAAGAATTTCAAAGATATATAAATGTAAATTTATTATTTTTCTTTAATTTAAATAAAGAGTATAAAATAGATACACAAAAGATAATAATCAGGTAAATATATAATAAATATACAAAGACATTCATTATATTAATAATGGATGTCTTTATTTTATAATAATTTAAAAATATGAGGTGATTATTTCATGGTATTTATAGATAAATATATAATTATAATATTTATATTAATTATAGAAATAGTATATATATATAATATTTATAAAACAAATAAATAATATATATATCAGATATAAATATTATAACAATATATAATACATATATTTATATTGCTAAAAAGAAAGGAGATTTAAATTGAATAAAAAAATAAAAACTTTATTCATATTATGTTCAACAATATTGTTTATATCTGGATGTAATAAAGACTCAACAACTGAAAATGATGATAATTTAAAAAAACAAAATCAGAACTATCATAATAAAGATAAACCAAAAAAAGAGACTAAATTTGAGGAAATACATGAAGGTGTCTCTATAGATAAAATGCAATCAGCAGATGAAACATTAACAACTAAAAAAAATGGAGTAGATACTGATATTTGGTTTTTAAATACTGGTATGAGTGACAGTATTCTAATAAAAGACCATGAAGAATTTATGTTGATAGATACAGGAGATAATAATGACTCTGAAGTTCTAAAAAAGGCATTTAAAGAAAAAGGTGTTAAAAACCTAAAATATTTGATTTTAACAAGTTGGGATTATGATGCCATTGGTAGCGTCAAAGAGGTATTTAACAATTGTACTGTCAATCAAATAATTGCTCCAAATATAACATCTAATGCTTCAAATTATGGAAAAGAAGCTTTTTCATTTATTGAATCTATAAATAAAAATATAGAAGTTCCTAAGATAGAAGGAGAGAGTCACATTTTAGATATATCAGAATTTAAGATTCATAATGTTAATTCAAATAGTGATGAAGAAAATGGACAATCTTTAGTTATAGAATTGAATTCTAGCGATACTAAAGCTTTATTTACTTCTGATATATTAGCTCCTCAAGAAAAAAAGGTTCTATCCTCTATAAGTAAATTAAATTTGCTAAAAGTAGCTAGACATGGAGCTTCTGACACAACAACAGATGAATTCTTGGCAATAACTATGCCTGAATATAGTGTGATTTTAACTGGCGCAACAGATTTAGCCAATTCTGAAAAAATAGATAGTTCTGAAGTAGAATCTAGATTAAATAAAATTAATTCAAAAATTTTTAAAACTAATAAAAATGGAGAAATTCATTTCAAAATTGATAATAGTGGATTATACCACACAAAAAATATTTAAAAACAAGAGGTGCTCACTAATGAATAATTTAAATTTTGAAGATAAAACAGGTCCTATATTTGAAAAAATAGAAAGTTTAAATGAAAAGGAGAAAATAGGAATAATACTTTGTTCAAGTGCTTATTACAAAGGTGGTAACTGGGGTTATATAACTGAAGATGAAGAAGCCTATCAAGATGTAATTGATTTAGTAGGAAAAGGCGATAGTCATATAAAGCTATACAAAGCTAAAAATGGAGTAATTATATTATGTGATAGAAATTTCATTAAAGATGCTGTAAACTACATTATTCCTGGTTCTATTAATAACAAGTATATAGAAAGAGTAGACATGATACAAAAAAAAGAAAAGGAGAAATTTGATAAATTTTTAGATAAAGTTCTTACAGGAAAATCACAATATCTTAAGCAAAGAGATGGTTACCAATCACTTATATTAGGAGCTTTTGGAATAAATGAAGTTAATTTAATGGTTGTAAACGAAGTTTCTTACCCCTCTTATAAGCTTTCATTAAGCTATATTTTGCATTCTATTATTAAAAAGAATGAGAGGTATAAAAGAAAAATTGGAATTAAAATAAAAGGTGATGATGGTGTAAAGATAATTCCATTGAATATGGTTAATTTAAAATTTATTAATAAGATATATAATGAATTAGAAATAGCAGAAACAAAAAATGGAGTTTTTTTAACACTAACAATAATATAATCTTACTATTTGAATTAGAAAATTATATTAAAATATAGGTGATTATATGTTAAAAGAATATACTGATAATACAGGAAATGTAAGAATTGTAAATGAATCTACAAGTGAATATGTAGATTTGATATTAGATAATAACAGTAGTTTATACACTGTATATACACCAAAGTATATACTAGATACACAAGTAAATAAAGCTTTAGGAAATAAAATAGCTAGAAATTATTTGATAAGAAGCCTTCCATCAAAAAATAATTTTGAATTATACTTTAGAAGAGTATTTAATGCATCAAAGGTAGAAAGATTATCAAATAAGCCTAAAAATTGGAGACATTGTTGTAATAAAATAGGTATTACTATTTTTAACCCAACTTATATAAATATAAATGGAGCTAACATAATATACATATACTGTTTTCATTGTAAATCAGTATTATACTATGTAGATGAATTTTAAAAGAAAGGAAATGTCAAAACTAAAAATTAAAAATATGAAATTGACATTACAATTTATACTTTATTTTGAATCATAATTAACATTTATAGTTTTGACTATAAAATAAATGTTTTTATTAGATGATTTTGATTTTATTAATTTGACAGAAGCAACACTATATAAATATTTAAAAGAAAAAGTAGATAGACACACATATGCTTACTATAAGCTAAAAATTAAGAATCTTGATGATAAGTATTATGACATGTACAAGTCTTATTTGAGTATGCTATCTTTACATAAAGGTAGTACAAATAAAAATTTAAATATATTAACTCATTTAGACAATAAAATTTCAAGCCATATGATAAATTTACCACCTGGAGAAATATTCGATATTAATTATACTCTAAAAGTCCAAGGGTTCTTTGTTAATTTAATCTATGAAAATGGGATATACATAACTTGTAATACTTTAATGGGATTTATAGATAAAAATACATTAACTGAATGTATAACTATGATAGTTCCTAGATATATAAAAGAATTGACAAAATATAAAGCTAGAATTTTAGGTTATTTTACTATTTCAAAAATTAGCTTTGAATATTTAAAGATGATTAATTCTAATATAAAAGATGTCTCAGATGCTATTTTATTTATTTTTAAAAATTATTCAAATAGTAATCTCCATAATTTTTTAGAATTTATTGTCTATGATATTTATCCAAAAAATTTGAGTCTAGACAATATTAATAAGGATTTTAATGTAATGGCCACTTATTCAAGAAAAGTTACTAAAGATATTTTTTTAAATGAAATCAAAGAAATATCGAAAGAACTTGAAGAAAAATACTCCTTTTGGGAATATTTTTCTGATGGTATATTGATAACTTCAAATAAATTGCATAATCTAAAGTTATTATTTAAAATAGATTCTTGGAAAGCAAAAACATATTCAAGTGTTATAAAAGATATTATTTGGTGTTATAGCTCTAATGGTATTATACCTTGTGCTGAAATAGAACCTTTGCTATTTAATAATACTGTTATTAAATATATAAACCTGTATTCTCCAAATAATGTTCTTATTCTTGATGCATATGTAAAAGAAAACTTAAACTTTTTATATATACATGATAATATTATAGTACCTGTAACAAAAGATGGCCAATTATTATTTAACAACCTATGAAGCCATTTGAATTTTTTTTAGCAATTCATTAAATAAAATCGCCTTGCAAACAAGGCGATTTCTTACTTTTATTAAAATTTAAAGGAGTGATTTTTGTGAATAATAAATTCTTTGAAAAAGAAAATGATTTATTTTATATATTTAATAATGAAAATGATGAATATCATTCATATGTTATTATAAAAACTGATTTTGTCTTTCTTTCAAAAATTATTGTACATAGTAAAGAGCTATTTTTTAGTGTTAACCTTTTTTCATTACTTGTTAAATTTGACTTGAATAATAAACTATCAAATCTATCAATAGCATTAATAAGGGATTTTATTCTTGAAAATGAAAGTGAAATTATTCAATGGATAAAAGATATTTATAAATATAGAAAAGAATCTTTTTATAGTGCTTTATTAGAAAATAATATAATTAAAGCACTTAGTTTACATGATAAATCAGATTTATTTGAACAATATTTGTTAGTGGTAAATAATTTTTTAGAAG
The DNA here is from genome assembly GCF_056716065.1 of Clostridioides sp. LIBA-7678. Taxonomy (NCBI): domain Bacteria; kingdom Bacillati; phylum Bacillota; class Clostridia; order Peptostreptococcales; family Peptostreptococcaceae; genus Clostridioides; species Clostridioides sp. LIBA-7678. The sequence goes on from NZ_CP196988.1 coordinate 140,861, forward strand.
ATAGCTCAAAGTCTTTTACTAATTACTCATTATATAAATGTGGGATGTATGTATATAGTCAAATAGAAGACAGTAGTTGTTATGTAAAACTAATTGATTTAATTGAAAAGGTTTTGTTAAGTATTAAGGATAATATAATGAATAGGTTAAATAATCAATTAATAAATAAACTCAATAATAAAAATGAACTTTTAGTCTATCGAGGAAGTGGTACTGAAAACTTAAATGGCTTTAGTTATACATTATCATATAAAACTGCTCTTAAGTTTGCTAACAGATTTGATAGGGAACAGGCTATTATTTCTAAGTACAAAGTTAATATTAAAGATGTATTAATGTATATTACTGATAGAAAAGAAGAAGAAATCGTTACAAGACATGCTATATTATTAGATAGTAAATTAATTTAAATGAAATTATATAAAATATATTTTTTAAAAATTAATGTTTATTTATAAAATAAACATTATTTTTTTCAATAAAATATTTTTTTATACCAATTTAACATTTTAAAATTTGTAAAAACATTTTATAACTAAATTTATATTGTTATTAGAATCATCAAAATTGTAAAATATACCGATATATGCTATAATTTCATTAAAAGTTCGCTTTATTAATATCGAAACAGTTTTATTAATATAAAAAATGTTTTTTTATAAGATTAGCATTATTAACATTAAAAATAATTTTATGAACCATAGAAAGGAAAGGAGGATATTAAACAATTACTTCTGTTTAATAAAATATAATTTATGAGTGAAACTAGGGAAAAAGATAATGAAATAACAATAAGTATAACAAGTACTTATCAAAAAGATTCTGAAATTTGGACAAAATTAATAGAACCTCTGAAAAAAAAGAGAGAATTAGCACCTTTTACAAAATCTCTTTTATCCTTATATGCTGAAGATGAGGAATTTAGAAATTTAGCTGATAAGAAAATAAAAGAAAAGTCACTTCCTGAAAGAGTAAATAATAGAATAAACAAAATTAGTGAAAACCATCATAAGGCAATGCTTCAGGCCCAGTTTATTTCGGATGTTATAGTCTCTCAATCTATTAATATTAATAATTCTACTGTTACTCTATCTGAAGATAATCCATTTGATACAGATGGTTTATTAGAATCTTTATCAAAATTATTACCTTCTGAGGTAAGAAAGAAAATAGAGGATACAATAGAAGAAACCTACAGTTCTAGACTTAGTCGTTTAGAAGCATTGTACACTAATACTATTAATTCTCAACATATTGAAGATGATATTTTAATAGAAGAAAGTGTAAGTAATGATACAATAAAAGAGCAAGAATATAACGACAATTCTTTAATTAATAATGATGATATAATACAAAAGCAAGAACATAATAATAGTTCAATAAATAGCAATATGGATATATCTCAAGAGCAAGAACATAACAATAGTTTTGTAGATGATAGTGTTAAACAAGAACATAATATAATACGAGAATATACTACTAGTTCTGTAAATAATAATGAAGAAATAAGTATAGAAGAAGATAGTGAAGAAGAAAAAATTGAAATCCTTGATGATAGTGAGGAAGATGAGAATGACAATAAAGAGGAGACTAATCCTGAACCAGCTCCAAGCTTACTAAAATTAATTAACTCTGCTAAAAAACAAAGTGATGATTAAATAAAATTTAGTTGGGAGTGGTTATAATGGCCACAAATTCAGATTTGTTATTTTTCGGAGAATTTAAAGCCTTAATAAATGCTAGGAGAAAGAGTCATTTAAATATATCATTAAATTCAATGACAATACCCTCTTTCCCTAATTTAATAAAAGATATACCATCAAGTCCAGCGATATTTATTATGGGTATTGAAAAGAAATTTTTCTCTTTATTGAATAATTCAAAAGCTGAATTATTAGACTTAAGCAACAAAAAAAATATAGTCACCAATGAATGTCTTGAAAAAAATATTGTCAATTATAACTATAAAAAGATGAATAAACATTGTGTTTTAATTATAAGTAAAATTTTTATAGGAATAGTTAATGACACAAAGTCAAAGAATCCTAAATCCAGTAAATATAACTATGTAGGTTGTATTGAGAAGGAGAATAAAGAAAAATCTTATATATATATAATTCCTAAGAGGCATGTATATAAAATAAATATTTGTGCTTTAATACTAACATCAAAAAAAATAGACAAATTTTATAATGGATTTAAATTAATAAAACAAGATGGAGAATCCATATATCTTTATGTTATACCTTATCAATACAAAAAATCTGATTACAATATATTAGGTTTAAAATATAGTTCTAATTTTAATAAAGAAATAAAACTTATTTTAAATCATTGGATAAGCAAGAACTATATATTTGATTTTAAATTAACTTATTTAGAAACTTATATAGATAGAACTTATAATCTAGCTATAAACTACTATAGCTCCACTATAAATGAAAATTATACATACTTGAGTAAACCACTTGAAAACAAAATTTTAAATGAAGAATTAATTAAATACTATGTGAAGTAAAATATAAATAGAAAGGATATGTTATTAAAATTATTAAGTATTAATAACATAACGTGGAATATATTACAAACTATTTCACTTGAGGATTAGTTATGGTTAATGCGTATATAGAAAATTTTTTAAAAATAGATAACTACTTAAGAAAAAAAGGATTTTTTCTAGATGAGAATAAAATTAAAGATTTTGATATTTTAAATGAATATAATTCTATAATTGATAAAACAGAAGCTTCATTAAGTAATATAACAGAAGCTAAGTCAGTTTTAAGAAACTTTTTAGGTGAGGAATACTTATTATTCTTAAACAATAATTTAACCTTTGAGCTTGATTATTCAATTGAACGACTTATAATAATTAGAAATATAATAGAAAATAGAAATAATTTATTTGATGACACTTTAATTCCCATGATATATTATATTGCATCCAAAAATATAATAGAAGATTTAGAAGCAATAAAAAATATTAATACATTTAAAAAAACTTCCAGAAAAAATAAATCTAATTACAAGAAATTATCTAATTTATTTAATAAATATATTTTAAGCTTTACTATCCCTGAAGGTTACAAAGGCTATTACTATGAGAAAAAAAATTTAGCTCATATCTCTTATTTATCAAGTATAGAAAAAGGTAATACTACCGAATGTGAATTTATGATTGAAAATCTAAAAGAAGGTTTATTTTTTAAAGATTTAGATATAGATTTGGAAGAATTGTATTTAGACCAAATATTATCAGGAACATTTGATGATAATTTACTTGATGGTAAATTATCTAAAGCATTTAAAATAAGAAATAAAAAATTCAAAAGTAAAATTAAAAATCCTCATAGATTAAATTATTATGAATACTATGTAAAGCCCATAATGATGAATTTTATTGGAATGGTATCTAAGAGTCTTGAGGATGATGCAAGTTATGTTAATAAAAGCAATTCATTTATGTTTTATAACATCAATGAATATAGAATAGGAGTAGCTATTAAAAATGATGTGTCTGTTCAAGATGTTTTTCCAGTTACTCACCCACTACTAAAAGAAGTAACCAAATTAGACTTTAAAGATATTATAAAAGGATGGAGTTGAAAATGGTGATAAAATGTTAACTAATATTTTTTCAGATATAAAATGTGTAATTGTTAATGATAACCCCTATGTAGAAAGTACTTTACACAAATTTAAAAATAAAAATCATATATCAGTAAAATCAATAATTGCTTTAGATGATGAATTCAAATTAGTTTCTCCATATTTAAAATTTGGAAAAAGAATGATATTGTTAAAAGATTATGCTCTTGAAAACAATATGACTATATCTGAAGTTCTAGATTCTGGGGATACATTTTTTTATAAGTATGATAGTTTTACATATCTAGTAAGTTTACGTTACCATGTAGAAAATAAGAAGCTAGTTGAAAAATCAATTAATATAAGTATACCTGTTGACTTTGATGAAGAAAAATCAGCTTTGTTAGTTTATTCTATTGATAATCAGTTTCCTGATATACTAATAAAATCTATAAAGAAATTGTGTAAACAATTAATATTAAAAAGAGGATTTACAGTAAAGAAAAAAAGAATTTAAAAATGAAAGGCAGCTATTTTTTTAAAAGTAGCTGTTTTTTATTTTTAAATTCTTTTATAATACTTTAATTTTTATAATAAAAAATTTTTAATTTAAATTTTAAACATTAAAAATCTATAATAAAAATTAATTATTTATATTAAAACTGTTTGCTTTAATTTTAAACCTGTTTTTAATAAAAAAATACAGTTATGTTTATTTCAAAAAATTTTCATTTGACAAACATAACTGTTTTAATTTCATTTTTTAAATATCATTTTTTAAATTCAAAATTTAAATTGAGAAAGGTATAGTTATTTTTAAACTATACCTTTCTCTGAAAACTTAATTTTAAATAAAGAAATAAGGTTAATGGTAACCTTTTTATCTATTTTAGATGATAACATAGATAACAATATTATACTAGTATTTTAATTAAATTAATAAAATAATAAAAAATCTCTAATATATGATGTATCTAATAAAAGTATATATTAATATATATTTTAAAAGTATATAAATAATATATATTAATATTATTTAATACTAATTAGGAGGTATAAAATATGAAACAAGATAAATTTTATTCTTCATTAAGAATAACTGATTTTAAAAATTACAATATATTTAACTCAAATTTTTATAATCTACTTCCATTGAAGTGTATTTGTGGAGAAGATTTATTAATAACGAAAACTCTTTCAAAAATATATTGTTGTGATGAATTTTGTATTTATAATTTAGCATATCGTTTAAAAGATTTGTTATATGATATTGGAGTAATATCTACATTAAATGAATGTATAAATTTTTTTGAAGTTAATTCAACTAAAAATATTTATTTTATATTTAGTGATTCTAGAACAAACAATTTTTACTTAGAAAATAATCCTATTTTAGAAGATAGCTTTATAAATACACTAAATGAAAATAAAACTCTTCATTTAATTGACTTAATTAAACTTGGACATGTTAGAGAAATAGAAGGTTTAGAAAGTAAATTATTCTGTAACTATAGTAATTTAGAGGATTTTTATGCTGATTTATATAGTGAAAAAATACATTTATTATATAAATTACTAGAGGTTGACATTAACAATGCTTCCTTAATAAACATTTATAGAAGTTTATTGATATATAAAAAAGATTTCTTTGAAAGTTTGCAATATCTAACACTTTTGAAATAGGAGATATATTATGAAAAACATATTTAAAGTATCAAAGCAGGATATCAATGAAAAAGAAATATTACCAAACCAGTTCAGTAAAATATTATTTACAATCTATACAATATTACTTATATCTATAATATTGATAAATTCATCAATAAATGAAATACCTCTATTGCAATTAGATAATAGTAAGCTTAGTTTGTTAATTCTTTTATCTACAATGGTATTTTATAGAAGTCTGTATTATTTAACATTATTATTACTCTTAGGGCTTATAATGACTATACTCAAATTTAATAGCTTAAAAGTTTATAAATATTATACTGTTTTTACAATTATACTTTATATTTATATGATTATTATCTATTTTTTTACCTTAAATTTAAAATAATTTTCAGAAAGGAGAATATTTATTATGATATTACAAATTTTATTAGAATCTTTAGATACAAGCTCTGGTGATATAAAATGAATTCAAATACATATAATAAGTTGAAATCACTTGTAACCAGAAAAAAAAATATAGTTATATTATTTACTTTTCTTTTTATTTTTCTTTTTATAATGATTATTATTGTGTTTAATAGTATAAATGATAGAAAAAAAATAGATATTAATTCAAATAAATATAAAAATAATGTAACAATAAAAATTGATAAAAATGATGAATTACCTTATTTAGACTTAGATATTTCTAAATTAAAAAGTAAAAATAAAGATATAATTGGCTGGCTAAGAGTTCCAGCAGCTAAAATAGATATACCAGTTGCACAAACTGATAATAATGAATTTTATCTTACTCATGATATAAATAAAAATAATAACAAAGCTGGATGGGTATTCTTAGATGCACGTAATAAATTAGGTTATATTAATATGAACACTGTATTTTATGGTCATAACCTTAGAAATAGACAATTTGGGCTTTTAAAGCAACTCTTAGATAAAAATGTGAATAGTAAAAAAGATGCTGATTTAATTCAATTTACAACAGTTGACAAGCAAATGGTGTTTAAGATTTGTTCTGTATATATTACTAAAGATAATAATTGGAGTTATACTGAAATAGATTTTGAAAATGATAATAGAAAAGCTTTATTCATGAAAAATATACAAGAAAAAAACATTGTAAAAAACTTCAATAAAAACAACCTTTCATTTGGAGATAAAATAATAACACTTTCCACTTGTTTTGGTAATTTAGGTACAAATAAAAGATTAGTTGTACATGCTAAATTATTAGGAATAAAAGATATAAATATAGATATAAAATAAATATAAGTATTTTGAGATATAAATATAAATTATATTATATATAATACAAAAATAACAATATATATAAAGATATATTATAATATATATCTTTATATATATTGTTATTTTTGTTGTTAATTTAAATTTTTTAATACTTCAAAGGAAGGTGCATAAACAATGTCTGATACTAAAGAAAAAGTAAGTGTAACAGAAATAATAGTAAATAGAATTATTGAAAAGATTGAAAAAGAAGAAAAATTGCCTTGGCAAAAACCATTTCTATTTCCTAGTTTGAACTGGTACACAAAAACAGAATATAGAGGTATAAATAAATTTCTTTTATATGGTGGAGAATATATTTCTGTAAGTCAATTAAAAAAATATAATTCTGAAAATAAAACTCGTTATTGGTTTGATAAAGGTACTCCCTATGAAATTGTACTTTATTTCTCATATACAGATAGACCTTTAAGTCAAAATGAGGTAAAAGAATATGAACTTAAAGGGCAAAAAGCTTTTAAATTTACAATCATAAACAAAGATGATACTTATTATGAAAGAAAATGGCTAAAAAAATATTCTAGAGTTTATGATATTAAATACATACATGATAAAGATGGTGGTACATTAACTCCTTTATTGGGAGGAAAAGTTATAGATGTACACACAAATCCAGATGAAATAGTCGATAATTACATAAAACAACAAAATATTAAAATTTTAAAACAAGGAAATGAAGCTTTCTATGTAAAGGGAAAAAATATAGTATTTATTCCAGAGCTGAACCATTTTAAATCCAATGAACATTACTGGAGAACATTATTCCATGAATTAATCCATTCAACTGGAGAATCTTATCGTTTGGATAGAAAAAGTCTTGAAGAATATAAAAAAGATATAACTATTAGGTCTAAAGAAGAACTTGTTGCTGAGATGGGAAGCTTATTATTAGCTTCTGAAGCTGGATTTAAGGAAGGCACTACTATTGAAGCTAACTCTGATAATTATCTATTATCTTGGCTAGAATGGATAAATAATAATAAGAAAGATATTATATCTTGTATGACACATGCTGAAAAAGCTAAAAATTTTATATTAGGAAAAGATTTAGATACCTATAGCTCTGATTTGACTTCAAAGAAAATAAAATAATTAAATATAATATTATAACTTATCTAGACAGAAAATATATATCTATATGTCAAAGTTCTTAATTTTAAATACTTTTTTATGGTTTTTTTTCTAAAATACCTTAAAAAATTTCCTATTATTTATTTTTTATGTATTAAAATACATTCAATTTAAAAATCAAATTGTTTTTTTAAAAAAAAAGTTGTAAAATATATTTATAAGAAAAAAAGTGTGAGAAGGGGGAGACTACATGATTACTTTTTCTGCTAATCCAGACCATTATGGAGCTATATTGAATTTGAATTTAAGCTCTTTACCAAAGACTAAATATGGTGAAGAATGGTTCCATGACCTTTGGATTAAATGTTGTAAACATCCTTCAAAGTTTCGAGAAGGGGTAAATCCAGATAATTGGGGATGTAAGTGTGATAGTAATACAAAGATTAGTCTTAGTAAGAGAGAAGTTCCAATAATTAAATCTGATGAGAATTCTGATTCGAATAATAATAGATGTGTCGGTGTAATTGATACAATATTAGGTGAGATAGATAACAATTTAGATAAAGTACTTGAAGAATCATCTTTTCCATCTGAAATATCTAAATTTTTAGAAATTAGAGACAAGTTAATGGTTACTGATGATATAGATTTGTTCTATATAGTAAAAAAAGCATTAACTTTCAATTCTATAGCATTAGATAAGTTAAAATCTATTTCTAATAAGTACAATCTAGAAAATATATTGAAAGAGATTTTAGTTCCAAATTGTTTTAGACTTCTCTGTGAATCTATTGAGAGTACATCCTACTTTGCGTAATTAACTTGTACAAGGATACTTAAATATATACTTCTAAATAAATAATTAATAAAAATATAAAAGGTATTAAAATAAAAATATAATTAATTAGGACTCATTACTATATTAAGAACAAGTTATTTTATAATAATACAAAGTAAGTATTTAATATATAATAATAAAATTTAATATTTATCTATAATATAAAAAGGTTATAACAATATTTATTTGTTATAACCTTTTTTATATTGAGGAAGATGTTAAAATGATGCAATGTGATTTATGTGTAAGTTAGTTATTTAAAATTAATTAGGAGGATAATAATGAATATATATTTAGGCATGATAAAAAGAGAAAAAAAATTTATAGGTATCATAGGTATATTTACAGAATCAGGACAGTTTTACAAAGGATATAAGAAATATATTGATGAAGAAAAAGCTTTATATGAAAAGTATATTTGTATATATATATGGTCACTACATAAATTAAGAATTCTATATAACAATTCAAAGCTAGATATTCATTGTTGCAATATATTTATAGATAAACTATTTATATATAAATATATAAGAAAAGAATATTACCCCAAAACATATAAAGATATTTTTAGAGATTTAATATTAGAAATATCTTTATTGCCTATGGAAACAACTATTATATATAAAAATAATATAAATAATAAATTATCTATAATATATAATTTATTAAACGTAAAAGAATATTATTTAAATATAGAAGATGTTTTAAGCAATAAATAATATTTTGAATATATATTACATATTAAGGAGGAAGAATTTTGGATTTTCTTGAAAAAATGAATATGTTAGATGAAAGTATGAGAGTGCAATATGTAATTGATACAGGCATATTTTATAATTTACAAATAAATTCAGCTACTATCAGTTACAAATTTCCAAATTGTGACTCTATAGATTTAATTTTCAAAGGGATAAGGTTAGATTTATATTTAGAAAAGTTATTTAATTTGCTTAATATCATAATAAAAAAAAAGAATTCAAAATGTATCTTAAGCGAGAATAATAAGCAATTTGAATGCCCACTACTAATATGTTTGTTAGAAAATAAGGAAGGAGAAATGATAAAACATTCAATTTTAAATATTGAAAACTTAACAGAGATTTTGGATTAAAAAATCTAAGATTATAATAATTTAAGAGAAGGGAGATAGGTTTTATAACCTAATACAACTATGACAAAAAAAAGTAGGAAAATAATTTCAATTTTCATATTAGCTCTAATGATACTATCTACATTTACATATTTAGGATACTATCTTGGAAATGAAAATAGCACAAATAAAGTGATTTCTTTAAGAGAATATAAGCAAAATGAGGTTCTAGCTTCAATAAATAATAAAAATATTTTAGGTAAAGACTTACAAAAAATTCTTGATATATATACAATTGGGATGCCAATTAGTGAGAGAAATAAGTTAACTGAAGATGATATAGATATGATAGAAAGTGAGTCTCTAAATAGTATAATTTCAACAAAAGCCCTGCTTGATGTGATATACAAAAACAATTCTGTTAGTATAAAAGATGATGAATTAAAAGAACACTATAATACTATGCTTAAAAGTATGTTAGATGCTACTAATCTTACAGAAGAATCTTTTTTTAGGTACTATAATATCAGTTCTGAAGATTTGAAAAATCTATTTAAAGAGGATTTATTAGTTGCAAAATATTTAAATAAAATATCTACTGTATCTGATAAAGAATTAAAAAATTATTATGAAAAAAATAAAGATAAGTATAAAGAAATTAAAGTATCTAAAATATTAATAAAAGATACAACAGACAAAGGAAAGAAAAAAGCAACAGACATTATTAAAGAATTAAATAATGGTAAAAAATTCGAAGAATTATATGATAAATATGATAATGCAAAAGCAGAAACTAATAGTAATGGTGGCGATTTAGGATATCAAACAAAAGATGATTTACAAGAAGAATTAAGAAATGCATTATTTTCAAAGGATTTAAAAGTTGGAGAAGTTTATTCTAAACCAATAAAGACGGAATTTGGATATTTTATAATAAAGAAAACAGATGAGAGAGATTCTTCTATAGAAGATATTAAAGATACTTTAACTTCTGAAATAAAATATAATAAACAAAACAAAGAAATATCTACTGTATTAAAAAATTCAAATATAGATATAAAAATAAAATTGAATGTACCAATTAAAGAATTAAAATAATTATCTAAACAAAACTTATATTTAATAATATATAAGTTTTGTTTTTTAATATATATATATATATATTAATATAATTAAATTAAATAATAATATATATATTACAGCAGATAATTATAGTTTATATAATTAATTTTTTAATAGGAGTAGGTGCAAAAATGAATAGATATAAAGTATTAGAATCTGAAATAAATAAAGGAATATTAATAGATGAAAAAAATAATGTCATTATAAATAATTGGACTCCCAACAATGTACGTAGAATTATAATAGGCAGCTCAGAAGCTTTAGTACAGTATTATGTAACTGAAGGTAAGTATAAAGAAAGAATTAAGTTAGTTAAATTCGGAAATGGAATAGAATATGATATAACACTATTAAATAAAAATAAATATTCATCAATATTAAAAGTATTAACTTCAAAAAGAGTTTTATCTTCTGTTGAAGAAATTATATTCTGTACAAAAGATTATAATTTAGCATTATTAGATGTAGATATAAATCAATGGATTTTTAAAGAAAAAAAGTCTTTAGCAACAAGATTTGTAAGACTTCACAGCATTTCTATTATTGATTGTAGTGTGTCTGATGTAGCAAGTATGATTAATAGCACATTTGCACCAGAAAAGCTTCTTATATCTGAATTAAATAAAAAATATAAAGTAAATATTGTTGAGAAAATACATGAACATGATTGGTTTCTAAATACAAAATTAAGAGATTACTGCTACTCGATGGATAAAGAAGATGGAAAATTAGCAAGATATTTTACTTCATTAAAACTAAAAAAAGAAAAGGAATATAAGTTAAATAAATTAAAAGATATTGAAACTAAAAAGCTTGAAAAACTATGGACCAGCCATGGTAAAAATATAATTTTTTTAATAAGAGAAATAAATAAACACTTTAATACAATGGAAAATATATTTTATGAGTTATCTTATATTGAAAAACTTGAATGGGGTAAATACATCAACTATCAATTTATAAAAAAGATGTTAATTGATAAATATGGAGATAATTTAGAAAAAGTCAGAGCAGTTGATATATCAAGGTTATTAGAATACATCAATGTAGATGAAAGAGATTCTAAAGATATGTTATTATTTAAAGATATTTTGTATAACAAAATATTAAGAAACAGTGAATATAAAATGGAATATAAAAAAATTGCTCTTGAAGATAGTATTTTAGAATATTTAAATATATTAAACACAATATTATACAAAATTATATTTAATAGCTGTAATCTAGCATTTATATCTTACTTAAGCAGAGAAGGAATAAAATATATTGATTATCAGATTGAAGTACTTAATATAGGGAATGCATTTATTGAGAAATATACAAAAAAAGATTTAGAATTATACAATTCTTATGAAGATGAAAATAAAGTTAAATATGTATATAATAGTTTATCTGCGAAGGTAGTAAAAGATAATGACTGTTCTATACATGAGAGGATAAACACTATAAATAACATATTAAATACATTTGAAGATATATATTCATCTAAATAAAGGAAGTGATAAAATGGACAAAAATATATCTCCTCTTGATTATGTTTCAAATAAAATAAATTTTTTATTAAACAATTCTTCTTTAACTATAGAAGATGTTAGACACATAATTATGAAAACTATGATTTCTGTATTAAATACTTCTGAAAGCAAGGTTACATCTTTATTATTAAATGCTTCAACTAGTGATATAACCTATTCAAATCTATTAGATAAAATGTATCCTAAAGCAAGTAAATCTTTAATCAATGAAAAAGGAAATGATTATGGAGTACTTGTAGATTCTTTTACCAAAGCTACAATACAATTGTATTGGAATGAGATACTAATTAAGAATTTGAGTATTGAAGAATTAAAAGAATATACTAAAGACTGTAATACACTTATCTATCCACTTAAGGATGAAAATGAATTGAAAATTAAAGAATTATTGAGAGGAGACAACTTATTAGAAGGGTTAAATTCAATAACTGAGCTTTATAAATATACAAAAAATATAAAGAATAATGATAAACATTCTGTAGCTACAAAGAGTAAAATAGATTACATTTTAGAACTAAAAAAACAAGGATATAACTTAGTATCAAATGATACTGTAATTGCAGGTAATAACAATTTAAATACTGAGATAATTAAAATATTAAAATCTGTTTATAACCCTTTGACTACTAATAAAGATGGACATACATTTGATAATGCTAATATGTCTAATCAAAGACTATTATCTAAGTTGGGACTTGATTATAAAACAGTTGATTTATGGTCAGCTAATATATATACAAAAGATGAAGATTTAGCTTTTAGAGTCTTTATAAAAGAGGATGATTCTTCTTTTAGAATAAGAGTTAAACTACCCTTACATGTTGAAAATTTCACTTTGGCTGAAAATAAAACTGTTTATTTATCTCAATCAAGTAAAAACATAAGGACTGTGGATGTTTTAGACAAACTAAAACCTATTCCTGCCTTATTTTCTAACTCAGACCCAACATTAGGCGAAGTTTATTCATCTTGTTTCTTTTCAATACCAACAATAACATCTCTTAAAGCATTTGGGATAAATACAATATATAATTGCATCCAGTTTGTTATAGTTAAAGATTTATTTGAATTTAAAAATAAAAACTGGCTCTTGAGAAATTATATAAAACAAGCAAGAGGTAGTGATGTTAATACTGAATTTAAGGATTTTAAAAACCTTCCTCTAGGTAAAAAAGTTGTTCCAGGAGTATTGCCTGGTGATTTACTTGGTTTAGAATTTAGAAATGACCGTCCACAATCAGCTTGTCTGATGTGTGGAGGAGCTGGAAGTGGAAAGACTGCAATGATATATAGTCTAGCGATACAGTTGTTAGCTCTTAATGATACTAACTTAGGTCTAGGTGCACTAGTTTTAATTGATGCAAAAATGGAATTACCTTCACCTTGGATAAGAGCCTTTAAAAAGAAGAATATCCAGCTTTATGGATTCGATGCTGAGATTTTACCTAATTCTGAGTTAAAAAAAGAAATTGTAAATAGAAAAGGAGAAAAACAAGTTGTTCCTATTTCTGAATCTATACCAGGATTTATTGGTGGACTAATTTTCTTAAAATGTGTTTTTTATGCTATACAACATTTAAAAAAGAAAGCAAAAGCAGGAGATGATATTGTTACCTTCAATAAAAATAATATTTCTATAGATGGTATTTCTAAGCTTCCTAGGACAGCAATAATTGTTGATGAATTAAATTTATTAAAAGATGTTTTGGACTCTTTTGACAATGGAAGAGGGAAAAAAATATTTTCTGATTCAATTCCACAGGCAAAGGCTACTCGAACTTCAGGATATGAATGGATATTATGTGGACAGGACTTATCCAAATCAGTTATACCAGCTTCTGAAAGAGGTAATTATCCTTATTCTATTGTAGGGGATTTACAACATGAACGTTATGAATATTATGATATTAATCCAAATATAAATGTTTTGAAATATGAAGATTTAAATTGCCCTGAAGGAAATAGAGAAAGAGCTATAGTAAGCCAGGGAGTATTTTATGCTGGAGGTAAAAATTCTAATGCTTTAGTAAAATGTATGTATTTACCTGAAAATGAACTAGAGGATGCCTTAGATGATTTAGGGATTAACTTTGAAGGAATGAAGCAATTTGATAGTATTGTAAAATATGCTATTAAAAATGGTTTTTTTGAAGATACAAATAATCCATATGGATTAAAAAATAATATAGTTTATAGTGCTCTTAAATCTATTGGAGCTATTACTCAAGAAGAATTTGATATTTATACTGCAAGAATGTTTAATGAAGCTTCAGATAGTAATAATACTGAAGATACTGATACTATCTTAAATGAATTTAATAATATTGATTATCCAGAAGTAGAAAATATTAGTCACATAGATGCTATTAATAAAAACAATTCTTCTGAATCTGACTTAAATAATTTAGTGGATGTATTTGATAATGATTTAGATAAAGAATATAAAAGACAATCTCTTGATATTGAAAGTAATAGTGAAATGCATCCTAATGCATTTCTCGGATGTCCTCTTTACAATGAAAAAATAGATGTATTAAATAATCCTTTTGAATTTAAATTTTCAGATACAACACTAGGAACTGTATATGCATTTAGAACATTTACCAATTTGGTTACAAAAGAATTATGCAAGGCATATGGCTCTATTGATAGAATAGAAACATTAAAATTAAGTAAAACTGGAATTTTTATAAATGGGACAGCTTTTAGACCTGTATTTTCTGAGAATATAATAAAAACATTACCTGTTGATATTAGGCATAAAGTGAGAAATGGAAATATAGTAGATTTTTTTGACTTAGGTAAAATAATCAAATTTAAATCATTAACAAAATTAATTGTTGAAGATATCTATTTAGCTGAAACACGTTTACGAAAAGAACTTTTCCTTGATAGAGATGAACATTGGAGTATACTATATGAACATTGTGAGAATTTAATATATCTAGAAATAGGTGGAGATGAAATAAAGAGATATGTAGATACAGATTATGATGATGAAGATTGTGAAGAATATCAGAAATATAAGTTTCATGAGAAGGTAAAGAATGCATTAGGTATGGATTCATTTAATCGAAAGAGTAATGTATCTCCAATGGGTCGAGTATGGGCATCCAAACCTGTTAAAACGATTTGTGGGGCTGTTGGCTGTACTGTAGGACTTAAATCAACGTTTGTATTGGCAAGTATATTTGGAGGATGGGGCTTGGTATTTGGGGCATTTGCTGGGTATCATGTTTACAAAAACTATTCAAAGAAAAATTAATATTTTTAGTGTATGAAAGAGAGGTGACACCGTTATTATTTAATAACGGATTTGTATGAAAAATAAAAAGTTATTAATATTATCAATATTTTCATTTCTTACCTTGAGCATTCCCTCTTATGCAGATGAAATTAAATATAATATAGCTACTGTTAAAGATGGACTTGTCTTAAATGTTAGAGATGATAAAGAAAATATCATATATAAAGCAAAAGCAGGAGAAGAATTAAAAGTAAAAGCTTCTTATGATGACAAGTTAGAAGTAGAAACAAAAAATAATGATACTGGATATGTTGATTTAAAATATGTTGATGTAACAGAAGGCAAATTGTATGTAAATGTTGATTCTATAAATATGAGAGCTGCTAATAATATCAATTCTAAAGTACAACTTGAATTAAAAAAAGGTGATTCTGTAGTAGCTCTTGATAAAATTGGAGAATGGGTAAAAGTAAGAAAAGGGGATAAAGAAGGTTATATAAAAGAAAAATATTTAAAAGATAAAGATGATTATTTAAGTAATGCACTAAATAATGATGTAAAAGTTATAAGTATTGGAAACGAAAATATATTAGACCAGGATTATATTAAAAACATAGAAAAGCATAATGCAAAGGTGGAGGAGTATGTTAGAAAATTAGAGAGTGAAAATAGCAGATACATAACAGATAATCTACCAAACAAAGATTTTACTGACATACAACAAGTTCCTCATGCTAATAAGCAAGCAGCTCAAAAACTATTAGACCTAGTTTACCAAAAACAAGGATGTCCATATGTTTGGGGAGCTGAAGGAGAAGACACTTTTGACTGTTCAGGACTTACTATGTGGGCATATAAAAATGCTTTGAATATAACTATACCTAGAGTTTCTAGAGACCAGGCAAATATCGGAAATGAAGTTGACAGAAATTCACTTGAAGCTGGAGATTTAGTATTCTTTGCAACTGGAGAATCTAGAACAAGAATCAGCCATGTTGGTATTTATGTTGGACAAGGAAAAATGATACATGCTCCTCACACTGGTAGTTTTGTTAAAGTGCAAGATATAACAACATCTTTTTATAAAGATAGATTTATCAAAGCAGTAAGAATAATATAAATTTACAATTAAAATTATACTTTTACCTCATCGTATTTAACAGTTTGATTATACGATAAATATGTTTTATGCAATAAATACATTTATTTATTGCATAAAATACTTTTTAATAAATATATAAAACAGTTTTATTTTATAATTTACTGTTATAAATATATTAAATAATATTTTTTACGATAAATAACATACTTTAATATTTTTATACATTTTATATTCGCTAAAATAACATGTTTTTTATTATTTTAAAATTAATTGGTAAATTTTACCATTATTTTTTTGAATACAACTGTTAATTTAAGGAAATAAATTTATTTTTACGTTTATGTATGTTATATTATTTATAAATAGATTTTATTGTTTTTGGAAATTAAATACAAAAAATAACATTATTACTTTAAAATACTAGTCTTATATTTTAACATTTAATTTTACTAATTTGAATACAAAAATAGTCTTATTAATTTAAAAGTATAAAAATAGTTTTATTATTTGTTCCAATTTAGTTACATTAGGACAGAAACATTTTTTTGCTAAAAAAACAATTCTATTATTTGTTCTAATTTTGTTCTAATTTATGTATAAATTTTGTTACAATGCAGTGTAAAATAGAAATATTTTAGCTTTTATGACCAAGATAAGCTATATATAAACTTAAGATAAAGATTATATAGTAAAGAATCAAAAAGAAACTTTTTGAAAGGAGAATTTTACTGCAATAAAGTTATTTATTATTTATATGCAGTACTTAAAAAGGCAATGAATATCTTTAAAAAATTAGATTTAGAATTAGCAAATGTTACGAAAGATTTATTAACAAATGAAAATAATGATAGAGAGTATGCAATGCTATTAAGAAGAAAAAATTTATTATTGGAAATAAATAAGATTTTAAATAGTTATACATGGCTACATAGTAAAACATTGGTATCCAAAATAAAGTATTTTATAAATAATAATTATTCTTATGATGCATTAGCAAGTAAATACTCGCTTAAAAATGTTGCTGCTAGAACTTGTATATCGAGAGCTGGTAAGATATTTAAAAATACAATAGGAAAAGAAATTTTAATGGAGGCCTTTGGAGAAACTATTTTACATGCTGATAGAGATTTATCTGATAAATTTAATTTAGGTAGAATGAAGTTCATATTAGAACTTAGAAGTAAATTACCTGATGCTTTGAAAAGTGAAGATATTAAATTATCAGATTGTAAAAGAGAAATAATGTTTTTACATTATTTTACTTTAAAAAGCTTTCAAGATAAATTTAATACTCTATCTTCGGAGAAATTATCATATATAATGTGGATACTTGAAAATGGTCAGACAAAAACTGAATCAATCTTATTAGATAGTTACCTAAAATCAGAAATAGATTTTGATAGTTTTATAAAAAAATTAGAGGAGGGAATTAATTAATATGTCTATACATCTAAAAACATTATTGAACTTAGAAAATGATAACATAACAATCAAATCTTTATCTGAATTATTATTTGTTTATGAAATAGATAGATATGTAAAATCTATACTTAATGATAACCTTTGCTTAGATAATGTAAAAATAGTACCAGAATTACTAAAAAATAAATTTTTTACATATGTAATGCATGAAGGGCTTCCTTTAAACTATGAATACAAAATAGAAAATTGTAGTAAACTTAATAACTTTTCCGTCACAGAAATAATTGATGAAACAAATATTAGTTTTATTAAAGACACTGATGAAGAGATAATATATTGTTGTGATGAAACTAATTTCTCAATAAATTATAGATATAATAAAAGTAATAAAGATATTATATATATATCTATAGTTGCTTATATATTTATCAGAGCTTTTAGTAATAATAAAAATGTTCCTAAAATTATTTTTGGAAAACCTACACATACTTATTTAGAAGAAGAATATAATCACCTCATAATACTAAATACCTATGGAAATAAATTTTTAAAAAGTTTTGAATATCGTGGAATTTGTATCAAAGAAGACTCTAATCAAGAATGGCTCAGTTATCTATCATACAGACGGCAACTAGGATATATGTCTAGACCTTATAATATTATTGAAAAATTCAAATATATATCAGAAAATTATAAGGTTGGTGATGTCTTTTTATATTACAAGAGATATTTTAGAAAAGAAAAAAAGCTAGATGTTATAGATTTAGAAAATATACCTACAATAGTAGGATGTTTCCCTGCCATTATAAGAGATATTAAAAAAACTTCTATAACAATAGATTACTATCCTACAATAGAAACAAAATTAACTAGATATATGAATCTAAGAGAAGTTGAACATAGTAATTTTGCAGACAACTTAACATTTGATGACTACAATCTATTTACAGTGACTCAAGAGACATTTGATTATCTTTCATTTGGAATTGATGATTTAACATTTGATGAAGATATCATGTTTCTTTCTTATATGGATGATTATGATGGTTCTTTTCAATGGTTAAAAGATAAGAACAATAATTTACATAATGTTTGGCTTAACACTATAAATACAATATATGCTGTATTTAAGGATAGAAATGTACAATATAACCAAGAAGATTTTTTAAATAAATATTTTAAAGATAAAAAACCTTTTTATGATATTATAATTGAAAATGGAATTGATGATATAAAATAGAACATAAAAGATAGTATTATTTATATTATGAAATAGAATATAGGAAATGATATTATTTATATTATAAAATAGAATATAAATAAGGAACTAATATATATATTAGTTCTTTTTTTATGTAAATATATAAATAATATATATATCAATTATATATTTACAAAATATTTTAATAGAAAATAAAATGGAGGTCTGAATTTAATGAATGGAATAGCTATTTTACTTTTAAAAATACTTTTTCTATATTTAATGCTTTACATTATTAATTTAGTAATGAACATAACGATAGTCAAAGGCAATGAATTTGCAATAATCGAGAAAAGATTTTCTAGGAAACATCTTTCAAACGATAAATTAATTGCATTAAATGGGGAATCAGGATTTCAAGCTGATATTTTAAAATCAGGGGTATATTTTAAAAATAAATTTATATATAAAATACATAAATTTCCCTTAATACATATAAATCCAGATGAAATTGCATATGTAATTTCACACTCTGGAGAATATATAACTAATAAAAATATTACTAAAAATATATTTAGTAACAATTTTCAAGACACAAAGTTATTTCTAGATAACAAAGGATACATAGGTATACAAAGAGATATTTTAACAGCTGGTACATATTCAATAAATCTAGCTCAATTTAGCATTATAACAAAGTCCAAAATTATATCTTTATACCAAGAAGAATTTCCAATTGTTAATAAAATAAAGAAATGTAAAGGTTTTTCATTAACAGAAATTAAAGAAAATGAAATTGGGATAATGAGCAAAATAGGATATGAAAAAGAAGATGAACAAACTATTTTAACAAAAGGTTTTTATGCTATAAATTGTTTATTTGATAAAGTAGACATATTCCCTCAAAGTGAATTTATTATTAGATGGAGTTCTCATAAAAATGCTAACTATTCTTTAGAACCTTTAAATGTAATTACGAAAGATGGTTTTCTCATTAAAATTGAAATATTTTTATTGCTACAAATTAAAGATATTAAATTAGTTAAGAAGCATTTTTCTAATATGAATGAGCTTCTATATAATTTCTTAAATATATTAATGATGAAATACTTTAATAATATATTACAGGACCAGATATTGTCAGAGTTAATTAGTAATAGAAAAACTATATTTAAAGACATTGAATGTGATTTTTCTAAAGAATTAAATAAATTAAATCTAGACTTGAAAAATTTATTTGTAAATTTTTTAAACATAGATAAAAAATCAAGCTATAATAGCAAACAATAATTAAATTAATTTAAAAGGGGATAAATAAAAAATGAAATGTTGCACAAGAAAATCAGTAAATCAACTAAAAGTGCTTAACTACACTGTTAATAATAAAGAAATGTCATTATCTAAAAATATAGATATATTCTATATAATGTATGGATATCTATTAAAAAATATAAAAACTTATACATTTTTAATAAACAATGAAGAAAAAACATTTACTTTTAAAAATTTTCTTAGAGAAATAAATAGTCCTATTGTTTTATTTACTTTAGAAGTTTTTAAGATACAAAATATCTTAAAAAAAGAAAACATATATATAAATATTCTAGGTAGAGCCATCCCTGAATCTCTTAATACAAATTGCACAAATGGTAACTTTATAAAAAAAGAAAAAATAATTTCTAAGAAATATCGTAGTTATTTTGAAAAAATAGATAGCATAGATTATGTTTATGTTATAAAAAAAGGAATAGTTCTAGATTTTTATAACTATAAAGACTTTAACTCACAATATGATTTAGATTATGCTATATGTGATGCAATTGCTTGTATGTGTTACAATAACTACTTTAAAGATAATATTGATTGTTCAATTTTTAAGTATGCTAAAAGAACTAAAAGTGCTTTCAGAGCTAAAGAAGCAGTTGCAAATTATTTAATGAGCCTTATATACCATAACCTTATTCCAAATGATGGAAATAGAGAAATAGTAAAAGATATTTTAATTAGCTCAACACAATAAATACATTTATAAAAGTATAAGGCTCTCTATTAGAACATGAATAATAAAAAAGTACTAATGATTTACATTAGTACTTTTTTATTACTTTACTTGCTTTATCTATATAAATTTAAGTTCTGTTTAACTTCTGACACTTCATCTTTTAAAAATGCAACAAGCTTTTCAATATAGTCTAGTTCTATTTTCATTTCATCCTGTCCCACTTTCAATTCATTAATATCCTTTTCTAATCTAATAAATCCTTTTTCAAGATTATTAAGTTTACTGCTTATTTCTTGTAATAAAGTTAATATTTCTTTGTCCATCATGCTCACACTCTTGTTTATTATTATAAGCATAAATTTATATATGATATAGTTATTTATTTTGAAAAAGTGGCAACTTAAGTGTGTTTATATGGAAAAATTTGTCATTGGTTTTTTTCTAATAATATGTTATCTTTAATTTAGTATATGTGTATGTATACGTTTTGCTTATAAGAAACATTTTTCTAGTAATTATACTGTCAAGTAATTACTAGTTTTTTTTGTTAAAATACTAAATAAAACAGATATATAAATCACTTCTAATAAACAAATCTTAATATACTACTTGTTTCTAAAAACTATTTCTTAATAAATATATAAATTGCATATATATATTTATATATATTTAAAGAATATATAAATATATACAAAGATATATAAGATATATAAGATATATATTTATATATATCTTATATATCTTAAATTAATATAATAATAAAATAATTAAGGAGTGGTTAAATACATGGTATATATCAGAATAACAAAAGATTTATTAAGAGTATTAATTAATAATAATTATAAGTTATGGTATGGAAGAATCTCAAGTGACATGAAAAAACTCAAGCAAAATAATGATATGCCTTTTGCATTAAGTAAAACAGAAATTGAAGATATTACTACTCAGCTATATTTAAAGTCAATGAATGATGATGACTTTCTAATTTCTTCAATTAGTTTATCTTCTGCATTCTATGAATACATGATTAATAAAAAAATAGAAGATAATGAATCTATATCTGTAATAGAATCTAACTTAGATAAATGTGGTGCAAAAGTTTCTAAAGTAATCTTAAAGGTTTTATTGTTTAATTGCTTTAGTGAATATATTAAATGTAATTCAATAAGACCTGTTAAAGAACCAAATAACATAAGTTTGAAATTAGCTTTAGATGAAATTTTATATAAAAATCAGTTAGAAAAAGATTTTGTATTAAATAAAACTTTAGTAGTAACTATTTTTGAAAAACATATAAACAGTATTAATTTAGAATACAATGAATTTTAACATAAATAAGAAATAAAATTATTTGTATTAGTATCAAATTTCAATAAAGGAGATGTATATATATGTCAAACAAATTTTTTAATGATGACCTAGATAACTCATCTAAAATAAGAAGTATCCTTATAATTGTTGCTGCCATATTATCCCTTATAGCACTTTTATTTTTAACATTTTGGGCTTTTTATTTTTTTGGTTATCTAGAAAATCCCCAGCAAACACTTATTAGTTTACCAATAGCCTTATGTTTAATCTATATCTTGTTTTTCAAAAAAAATAAATTATCATTTAAAGGGATATCTAATTTATTCAATAAAAAAAATTAAAGTTTTTGGAGGGTATGTAATGAAAGTAAAAAAATATATAAAATCTTTAACAACATTATCTTTAATAACTGTTTTTGTACTATCTAATGTGCTATTCTGTTTTGCAGACTCTTCAAAAGTTCTTACCCTTGGAGAAAATCTTAATGATACACAGAAATCAAAAATATTACAATATTTGGGTGTATCTGAAGATAATGTTGATGTTATTTTAGTAAATAATAAAGATGAAAGAAAATATCTAGAGGGAGTAGCTACAGAAGAGCAAATTGGACATAGAACACTATCTTGTGCATATATAGAACCAACTGAAGAAGGTGGGGTTAATGTTAAGATTGCAAATTTAGATTGGGTTACAGCTGATATGATATCATCTACATTAATAACCTCTGGAGTTGAAAATGCTAATGTAATAGCAGTTGCACCTTTTACAGTAAGTGGTACTGGAGCATTGACAGGTTGTTTCAAAGCATTTGAGGTAGCTACAGGAAAACAATTAGATGAAGAAAAAAAAGAAATTGCTACAGAAGAATTAGTTATAACAGGTGATTTAGGAGAGAAAGTTGGACAAGAAAAAGCTACTGGAGTAGTCAATGATGTAAAAAAGGAAGTTATAAAAGAAAAAATTAGTGAATCAGAAAAAATAAATAAAATAATAGATGAAGTATCTGATAAATATGAGGTTTCATTGACACCAGAAGAAAAGACTTCTTTATCAAACATGATGCTTAAAGTTAGTGAACAAAACTATGATTATTCTAAAATAGAGGATTCTTTAAATAAAGTTACAACTAATGTAAATCAAGTTTTAAATAAAGTAAGTACTGAATTTGAAAAATCAGGATTATGGGATAGTATAAAAGCCTTTTTCACAGGACTGTTTGCAAAAAATAATAATGAAAGCAACCTTGGAATTCTGAACTCAACAAATGATAATGCTCTAGGTGATAATGCTAAGATAGATTCAACAGAAAATAATCTAGATAACAATGAAACACTATTAGATAAAATAAAAAATATTTTTAAATAATAATTTATGATTTTATTGATAAATTCCTTGACATTAAAGTGTTGAGGAGTTTATTTTATTTTTTATTTAACCTATATAAGCGTTAAAAGTATAAAAACAAATTTGAAAGGTTTATCTTATGAAAAAATCATCAAAACAATCTTCCCTTGAAATATTTAGATATTCAAAATATCTATTAATTACTTCTTTATCTATTTTTTTATTAACTAGTATCATTACAGTAAAAGGTAATTCTATGTATCCTACCATACAAGAAAATGATTACTTAATAGTGAATAAGCTTTTTAAAAAAAATATAAAAAAAGGAGATATTATTGTCTTTAATACATACATGAAAAACAAAAAAAAAAATTAATTAAACGTGTAATAGCAATTCCTGGAGAAAATTTACTTATAAGACAAGGAAAAGTATTTATAAATGGAAAGCTCCTAGAAGAAAAATATATTAACGAAAATATTTCTACTTATGGTAATGTTAATATTGCTATTCCCCCAAATCATGTTTTTGTGATGGGAGATAATAGAATGAATAGTCGAGATAGTCGAGATAAAAACATAGGTATTATAAATATGAATAATATTGAAGGTAATATAATTATAAAGATATATAAATCAAACAATATATTTTATTAATTAATCAATATAACTATTATAATAAAAATATATATAAGAAGAGATATGTTATTTGAATATAATATATCTCTTTTTATATATATCAGTAATAGATATAAGATATTAATAATAATTAATGTTATATATATTAAATGAAATAAAAAATATGAAGAGGGTGAATATATTGTTTATAAAAAGATTAAGTAAGTACAAGAAAATTTATATAAATATAAGTATATTAACAATAGTAACTCTATTTTCTACTTTTATGCAGTCTCCTTTGAGTTTCGGAGCAGATGATGTCCCTTCTGCAAAGCAAAAAGAAAAAGTATTAAAAGAAAGTATAGAAAATGATTTTACAACACGAAGATATACATTAGGTCAAAGAAAAATTAGAGAGGATATTAAAGATAAATCTACTTTAAATGATGTTAAACTACCACTTATAAAAGTTGAAATTGTAGAAGAAGCAAATTATATATTTAATGAGAGATATATAACGAATATATCTGAAATACCTGCAAATACAGATGGAATTCAAACAAAACTCATTGGCAAATTTAAAGTAAGTGCTTTCTGCAATTGCAGAAAATGTAAAATTAATTCTGAACCAAAAGTTAAATATAGAAATTATGAAGGTGTTAATGTAGCTGTAGACCCTAATATAATTCCATTTGGTGATAAAATTTATATAGAGGGGTTAGGAATAAGACAAGCACAACCAAGTTCACAAAAAATTGTTGGTAAAGAAATAAAAGTCTATGTGAAAACGCATGATGAAGTTGTAAACTTTGGGACTAAAACAATAGATGTACATAAAGTATTTTAAGGAGGGATAATATGAAAATTTATAATTTAATTATGCTAGGTTTTTTGAGTTGTATCGTCGGATTTATTTTACAGAAACCAGATATTTTACAGGCTATAGAAAGTACTAGTGAAACTGATACTCTAGTTGTAAAACATGTGATAAAAAAAGATGTATTAGTTAACCCTAATAATTTTGTTTCAACAAAGAAATTAGAGATATCTGATACAACTCAGCTTGATAATTTAAAACTAAGTGAATTAGGTGATTTTGTAGCTACTGCATATTGTCCCTGCGAAATATGTTGTGAACAATGGTCATCTAGTCCTGAAAGCAAAATCACTTCAATAGGTGTAGCTGCCTATCAAGGTAATACTGTAGCTGTAGACCCTAAAATTATTCCTTATGGAAGTAAATTATATATAGAGGGTCTAGGAGTTCTAATAGCAACAGATTGTGGAGGTGCTATTAAAGGAAATCGACTTGATATATATTATTCAACTCATGCTGAATGTGATGCTTTTGGCAAAAAGACAGTAAAAGTTTTTAAAGTAGAAGAATAAATTTGTTGGAGGTATATATGAATACATTTCTAAGAAGAAAAACTAATATAAAAATAATACTTTTTGGTTTAATTGTTTTATTTGCTTTATTAGGAGTAAGTTTTATTTTAACAAGACCTAGCTTAACTCAGCCCACAATGAATTTTAATGAATTTATGACACTTGTAAATTCTAATAAAGTAGATAGTGTAACAATGGATGCAGATTCCTTTATGATGAACATCAAACTAAAAAATGGAAACAGTGAATTAGTCATAAACCCTAATTATCGAGAATTCATAAGAGAATTATTAGATGCTGGGATAAATGTAAAATTTAATAATACAATTGGATTTGATACATTAATTAATATGTATATGCACTTGTTTATTTCTATATTACTTATATCTATATTAATTTTATCTATTATTTCTCTATATAAATTTATAAAAACTCATCCTTTTAATTTTGATGAAGAAAGTAAGATAATCAAAAGTGATTTTAATCTTAACAATATCATTGGATTAGAAAGTATAACAAAAGATTTATGCTATATCACAACATGCCTAAGAGAACCAGAAATAATAAAATCTGTTGGAATAGAGCCTATCAAAAAGTTACTTATAGAAGGTAATTATGGTACAGGAAAAACTTTAATTTCAAAATCAATAGCTGGAGAAGCAAATGCAAATTTATTAAGTTATGATGGCTCAGATTTTTTGGACAAATTTTCATCTCAGAGACTTAATAATATATTTAAAACTGCAAGATTCCAAAAACCATGTATTATCTTAATTGATAATTTAGATGTATTATTTTTAAATATACAAAATTTATCAGAATTGAAGATATTTTGCTCTAATCTAATAAAAAACTTAAATGAACTAGAAGAAAATACACTTTTTATAGCAACAATAAGAAATAAAACATTACTTTATGATTATTTGTCTATAATCAAGGATTTTGACAAAATAATTAGTATCCCAAACTTAGAAGATATTTCTCAAATAAAAAGCTTCTTAAAAGATGCTTGTTTTGAAAATACTCTAAAAATGGAAGAAATACTAAAAATGTTACCAAATAATTTATCCTTTGGCGAGATTAAATTATTAATAAATAAAAGTATTGAAGAGTCCATAAAACATGGAGACAATGGTTTGATAAGAAAAAGGTATCTAAAGAAATCTATTTCGAATTATTTGGAAATGAAAATATAAAACTGGAGGTAATAAAATATGAGCACTAAAGATTATATAGAGACAAAGAATATTAATAAAAAAAATAGAGGAGTAATAAGTATATATAATTTTGAAAAAAATATTAAAAATTTAGATGCACTTATTGTAGGGATATCATCTGACTTTAAATTTAAACATAAAAGTGATTTATATGATGAATCTGATTTTGAAATTCTACAAATTTTAGAAAATAATAATATAGAAGCTAATTTTGGAGATTGTCTTGTTTGTATACCAAACACTGAATCTAGGTTAGCAAAAAAAGAAATTCGTTATGTCATTGGGATTGTTCTTCCAAATTGGTTGAATGGTTTAAATAGAGCATATTATGATGAAGTTCTTACACTAGGTTTTAGTAATATGAACTATATCTGTAGTGATTATAAAATAGATAAGATAGCTATATCTATTTTGGATGAAGAGTATCCTTATACTGTCATTGATAAAAACTTTATCTACTCCTTAGTTGATATTTCATACTCTTTTAAAGAAGTCTGTCTATTAAAGGAACGATTCTCAGAGACTTTAAAAAACCCTAAAGCTCTTGAAAGTTTGTATTTTATATGTGATGTAATGAATTTATGCAAATACTTAATTGTTCAGAGAGAAAATGGTGATTTTTCTATGGATATAGATAAAATTGTTAGCTGTACAGAAGAAAATAGAAGCACTTGTAATACCTCTATAGATAATTGTTTAAAGAAAATGTTTGATATTTCTGATGATGAATATTGTACAAGTTATCAAAATTATATTCCTGAAAACGTAAATTTAATTTGATATTTAGGATGTATTATATTTTCAAATCATTTTATATGTAAATAAGACAAAGGAGGTATCTTACTATGAAAGTATATAAAACACAGATAAATGAATATATAAAAAGAGATGTCTTAACTTGTAGCTTAGAAGAGCTTAAAGATATCATTAAAGATATGATAAAAGCTTTAAAAGATAATAACTTGGGTTCTTATATAATTTTAAAAGAAAATTTTTATTATACTAGAGATATATTACGAGAAGAATCTAAGCTAAATAAAAATATAAACTTTTTTTTATTTAATGCTTTTCAGTTTACAAATGATTTTAATATATTCGATATAAGAAAGTTACAGAAATTATTTGAATCAGCTAAACCTTTATCAAGTATTTTTATAGAAATTAGTGATATAGATGAATTAAGTCCATTTGCTCAAAAGATGATATTACGAAAAATAAATAAGATAAAAAAAATAAATAATAAAATGGTATTCATAGTTACTCTAAGCAGCCAAAAAAACTTAGAAAAATTTGTGATTGAAAACAACTATTTTAACAATATAATTAAGGTCTATCAAGATGATAAAGAAAATGTTGGCATAATGGAGAATCTTGAAAAATATAAATTTAAATTTTCCAATGATTTTCCAATTTGTTCATTAATTTCAATATTTGAGAACTTAAGAGAAAAGGATTGGTTATATATATTATTTCTTGCTGTTGAGATATCACATAAAAAAAATTGTGATGGTGTAATATTTATAGAACATTTTAAAGATGCTGCAAGAACATATAGTAAACTACATTGCAAAGGTCCTGAAAAATTTGATTTAAATAATATTTAATAAAAGGAGAGATTGAATTGAATAAAATTTGCAAATCGATTATTTTAATTACAACACTAACTTCTAGTTTTTTATTTACTGGATGTGACAGAAAAGTATCTCAATTAAAACAAGAAAATAAAAAGCTAAATCAGAATATTGAAAGTAAAGATAGAGTAATAGAACAGCTAAAAAGAGATATCCAAGGTTTAAAAATAACAGAGGAATCACCTACCACATCATTACGTACTATAGAAGGTTCTTCTGTCCCAGAATTTGTTACAATTGATGGCAAAATTGAATTTCCAACTAGACTAGAAATGCCCAATTCAACTGAAGCTGTAAACAACTCATACATTTTGTTAGGGAATAAGTATAAATTTGTCCCTTCAAATAACTGGTTAATTAAGCTTCAAGGGAATACATTAGAATGCAGTCATCCTTCCAAGGCTTGGGGGAATTTAAAAGCTATAGGAATGAAAGAAGAAATACCAAAGGATATTTTAAAAGAAATGTTAAAATCATTTTTCAATTCTTTTCCTTCGACTAAGATAACTTACAGAGAAACTTTTGTCGACGGAAGAAATGCAGGTCTAATTGCAAATGCACCTATAGCAATTGATAAAAAACAATATGTTGTAAATGTTGGAGTAATACAAAAGGGCGAATATGGAGTTTTAATATTATTTGCATATGAAGATGATAAATCTGGAGTACAACAAGAATTAATAGATTTATTGATTTCATCTGGGATGTATGCTGACTATAAAATAAGCTTGGAGTAAATATAAATGATTAAAAAAATAAATTTAAATTTGTTACAAATACTTTCCATGATTTTTATAGGGATACTCTTATCCGTTGTTATTTCTAATTTTATAATAAGTGCAGGAGTAGTACCTACAAACTCTATGTCTCCTACTATACTGAAAAATGATACTGTTGCTATATATAAACTAGGAAATAAAAAAGAATTTAAACGAGGAGATATTGTTGTATTTACAAAAGAAAAAGCTTCAGATAATGTACTAAAAATATTATTATTTGGCAGAGACGAGAAAATGTATGTAAAAAGAATTATAGGAATTGGTGGTGACACTGTAGAGATAATAAATGGTGTTGTATATATAAACAATAAAAGTATAAAAGAAGATTATATATTATATAATGATTCTTTAAATATTCCTAAAAAAACAATCCCATCTGGACAATATTATGTTCTTGGAGACAATAGGATTAATTCTGAAGACTCTAGATATTGGAAAAATATATATTTAGAATCAAATAAAATAATTGGAAAAGTTATATTTATAATGAAGAAGTAATTGAATAATATTCATGATATTTCTAATGTATATATATATAAGATATAAGATAATAATATGTATAATTATCTTAAGTAATATTGAAAGGAGAAATATATTAATATAATGAAAGAATATGGCACAAATAAAATACAATTACAAGGAATGTTATTAGATAAATTTACATTTAGTCATGAAATACTATTACAAAATGATAATGAATCTATTGTTGATTCAAATTACAAAGAAATGTTTTATGAAAATAGACTAAGTATAAAAACTGAAGATAAAGAAGATGTTATAAATTTATTATTTAATAAAAAACTTATAAGTAATTTAAAAAAAGGACATAGAGTAAAAATTAATGGACAGATAAGAACTAAAAATAAATCAATAAATGGTAAAAAGAAACTCTTAGTATATGTATATGTTTTGGATGTAGAATATACTGAAGAAAAAACATATTTAAATATAGCTGAATTAGAAGGGTATTTATGTTGTGAAAAAAATTACTGGAATACTTCAAGAACTGGGGCAAGTTGTAATACAAAACTAAAAGTATATAGATATTATGAAAGAGCTGACTACATACCAATTGTTTTATGGGGTATTAATGCAACTACATGTAATAAATTTGAAATGGATACAAAAATTAAAGTATCAGGTAAATTTATAAGTCGTCAATACAAAAAAGATTTAGGTAATGGAAATCTAGAAACAAATACAAGTTATGAACTTTTTGTTTTATCTATGCAGAAGCTTTCCTAGAATCATATTTATATAACAAATAAAAAAGTAATAGTTATTTTTAACTATTACTTTTTTATTTGTTTAAATTTACTAGTTCTATTATTTGAATCTCAATTATACATATCTTCATCTAGAGGTATGACTGCATATATTTTAAAACGTAAGAAAAAAGCTTAAATCATGTTTTTCTCTGACTATCCTCTGACCACTTATGTTATATGTTTTTCTATAAAATACTTACAGTAGTTGAATTTACTTGATTTATTGTAAAAATGGCACAGAATACTTAATTCTGTGCCATTTTGTTGTTTTTATGAAAAATCCATTTTAAGGACTTATTTTCATGCATTTGATTAAATATACAATGATTTTTTTCTGACCATCTTAAAATCTATTTAAATAGATGTATTTTTCTTGCACTTAATGAAGACCTTCTTGTTTATATATAATTCTTATTCCTACCTCTTTATCTTTTAATAAAAGTTTATTTTAATAATTTATATTTATATATTTGATTAAATATACAACAAATATTTTATGGCCATCTTAAAATCCATTTAAATAGGCCCGATTTTCTTGCACTTAATGAAAATCTCCTTGTTTATATATAATTCTTATTCCTACCTCTTTATTTTTTATAAAAATCCATTTTAAGGACTCATTTTTATATATTCGATTAAACATATAGCTAAAATTCTATACCCATCTTAAAATCTATTTAAATAGATGCTTTTTCTCACACTTAATGAGAATATTCTTGATTATATATGATTCTTATTCCTACCTCTTTATTTTTTATAAAAATTCATTTTAAATATTTATTTTCATATATTTGATTAAATATTCCATAATCACCTTAAAATCTATATACTTTCATAAAAATTCATTTTAAAATAGATTAACTTTATATGTTTGATAATAATCAGTATAACGTTATAACTTACAGTCTATTCAATTAAATAATTTTTGTTGTTTATATAAATATATATTTTATCTATTGCCACTTATTCTTTTTTAAAAATTCTATATTTTCAATTATAATTTTTTTATATCTAATCAATATTTTTGTTATTTTATTAACCTTTAGCAATTTTTAATAGATATCAGCCTAAAGGAAATTATTAAAAATTTTAATTTTGAAAATTAATAGATGCAATATGTTTGATATAATTCCGTCAATTTTTAATATAAAAACATAACTTTTCTATATTAGGTTTTTGATATAAGAAAATAAGTTGAGTATTTTTAATATGATTTTTTATAAAATTTCATTATTTTAATAGTATATTAAAGTGTTTTAAAATAAGTCCTAACATATTTAAAAATCATCATATTCTAGCTATTTTCTTCAAATAATTAAAATGATATATAAATTGCTTGAAGTTATTTTATATGTCAAAGTATATATAATTTAGCTAAGTACAATCTTTAAATTCAAGACCTATATTTTTAAATATATTTAATATTTTTTTAACATTATTTTTCTAAAAAACATTAAATTATTTTCAAAATTCAATTTTCAATATTTATCAGAAGTCATAATAGAAAGTCATAATAGAAATTATTTGTATTTTAAAGTTTATTTTTTAACTATGTTTGTCTGTTTTCACTATGTTTTTATATTAAATTTATATATATAATTAAATTCAAAAATTTAATTATATATATAGGATGAATATAAAAGATATATTTTTATAAATAACAAAAGATATATTTTATATATCAAATATATGGTGAGTAAATTAAATAAAAAATATTTATATATTATATAAAATAAAAAACTGAAAAATAAAAAGGAGGATACTTTTTATGATAAATAAAAAAATAATATCTATATTGATAGCAGCTTCAATGATAAGCTCAAATACACCTATTAATGTCATTGCAGATGAGTTATTAAAAGAGTATAAAAATGAATTTATTAAAAAAATTACACAAAATAATGATTCTAAAGCAAATTCCACAAACAATGACATTAAAAATAATAATACACTAAATATGGGAGAATATGAAGATAATAATGGAATTCTAAATTTCCCTGATGCTCAAGGAATTATAAAAGAAAAAACAAATTTATTTTTCAATTTTGATGGTGAAAGTGATGTTAAAATCAGTTATACAAAAAACGGAAAAAATATAGAAGGAATAACATATGAACCATCGCTTAAAAGCAGAGTCATAAATATCAAAATAGAAAATCAAGAAGAACTGGATGAAGTACTAAAGACATTAAAAATTAAAACTAATGGCAATGTAAATTTCTCTGTGAAATTGGCTAATGTACCAAGTGGAACTATAAGTTCAAATGGTATTGGACAAGAAGAGGCTGTGGATGGAGACTTAGGAAGTCATTTTCGTGCTGATGGCAAAGGGTGGTGGCAATTAATATTTGATAAAGAGACGGAGTTAGATACAATAAACCTAACTTTTGGAAGAAAAAATGGTGCAATAATAGAAGGACTTAAAGATGGAACTTGGACAAAGATAGGTGAAGCCAATGACTACGCTATAGACCTCTATTCTAGGGAGACTCAAACTATTAAAGTAGATAAAGGTATCTATAAAGGAGTAAAAGTAACTCCTAATTTATCTGACGATAATATGAGTAGACTCTGCGAGATTTCATTTGATGAAACTGAAGCACAGCATTTTAATTATACTGATTCTCCAAGTTTAAACTTAGGTGAGCCATCTATTAATGACTCTTTTGTTACTTTTCCAAGTGCAGTTGTAAATGGATTTGGTAAATTGAGTCTAAAGCTTGAATATTCGACACCTATAGGAACTGAATATAAAGTTAATGGAAATAAGATAAATAGTGATGAAAAAGTGGTAATTACAGAGGCATATGATAGAAAAACAATAAATGAAATACTAAAAACATTGAAGTTAAATACAAAAAACCAAAAAGTTAAAATTGATGTAAGCCTTGTAGATATGGAACTAAAGAAAACTTTTCCTGATGGAACGGTTACAACAGGAACTTATTATGGTGCAGGTTATCCAGCGAATGTGATTGATTGTAATGTAAACACGTATTGGAATGCTCCTAGTGAATCTGGAAATATCAATTTCAAATTTCCAAGTCAAACTAAAGTTGATACTATAAAATTAAAAGTATCTCCATCAACAACCATAAAAAATCAATACACTATAACTGGTAAGAAAGGAGGGTCATCAGAGGTAATTGGTCAAACAGTTGAAATAGTGAAAGGGAATGAGATGAATACAGTTGATATCCCTATTGTAAAAAAAGGTGATTATGATGAAATTAATGTAAGTTCGTCTTGGATAGCTACTGGAGGATTAGGAAGTGCTTGGGCTACTATACATGAAGTTATATTAAACTCTAACTTAGAAGAGGAACTTGCATCCGATTCTGTAACAGTAGATAAAATTGAAAGTATGTTAAATTTAGAGCTTGGAGAAAAGAAAGTAATAAATAATAAAATCACATTTCCTGATGCTAAGGGAAATACAGTCGGATTTGGTTCTAGTATAGTCTTTGAGCTCAATGATGTAGAAAATCAGGATACGTCTATAAAGTATCAATTAAATGGAGAGGAAATAATAAAAAAAGATAAGACTGTTAAAATAGAAATAAATTCTCAAAAGGAACTAGATGAGATATTAAAAAGCTTAGAAATTACTTTTGATGAACTTGAAGGATGTTCTTTAAAGATATTTTCAGTTTCTTCAGATGCAGATATGGAAAATTTATCTTGGCAGATTCCTAAAAATTTTGTAGCTTCAGGAATAGGTTATGGAAATAATCAACCTAGCAATGTTTTTAAAGGTAGTGTAGGATGGAACGCAGGAACTTATAATACATCAATGTATTTAAAAAATATAAATAATGTATATCTATCTGCAATAAGATATAATTCTAAAAACGCTTTAATTGTTAGGGGGAAAAATAATGGAACTTGGAAAGATATTGGCTCATTTGGGGCAAATCAATCAAATGCAAAATTCGATGTCGTTCCTAATAATTATGAAGAGCTAGAATTCTATTCATATGGAAGAGATTGGGCTCATATCTATGATTTAGAGTTTTTTATGTCTGATAAAAAAAAGGAATGTTTAAACATATCTATAGATAAAGCTAATTTTGAAATAGGTGATTTTAACAGCGATGGAAAAGGGAATATAACATTTCCAAGTGCAGCTGGCAAAATAAATACAAATACTAGTTTAAATATATCATTTAAAAATGGATATAATAGAAATTTAGTAACAACTTATAGTGTAGATGGCGAAGAAAAAAAAGAAAACAATGAAAATATAGTTATTAATATAGAAAATAATGAGCAACTAAAAGAAGTATTAAGTAGTCTTAAAATATCACATGATAACACATCTAATTTAGATATGTCTTTTTCTCTAAATTTCAACTCTGGGAAAAAGATTACAAAAGATATTAAAATTGAAATGGATGATAGCTTGGATATGGGTGAGATACAACATTCTAATGGAATAATAACATTCAAAAATGCTGCTGGAAAAATAAGAGATAAGGCAAATTTAAATTTTGTTTCAAAAACTGAGTTAGAAATAAGATATAGTATAAATGGCGAAGAGATAACTAAAAAGGGAAAAGATATAGTTATCGAAGGATTAACACAAGATACTTTAAATGAGCTTCTAAGAAGTTTTTCTATAAGTTATGATGAATATGAAGGTTGTGAATTTTCTATTAGCCTATTAGGTAAGCCAGTTACAATAACAAAAAATTATAGCATACCACAAGTTCAAGGTAATTTAAAACTAGATTTAGGTGACTATGAGAATGATGGAAACGGAAATGTATTATTTCCAAATGCTAAAGGCTTACTATATAGAAAAGGTAACTTAAATATAAACTTTGAGAAGGGTTTTAGTAACGATATAGAAATAAAATATAAATTAAATGACATTGAATATACTAAAAAACAAAATAGCTTATCTATAGCACTTTCTAATCAAGAACAGTTGGATGAAGTATTAAAGACACTAAAAATTAAATGTGATAGCAGCTTAGAATATAATTTAAATATTACTTTAGCAGAAGAAAGATATATTCCTTTGGGAACTACATCAGATAAACCAGAAGCTTTAACAGGAGGCTGGTATTCTGGAAAAGGTGGAAATACTGCAATAATAACATTTAATTCACCATTAAAAATTAGTACTGTAAGTATATCAAAAACTTCTGGAGTAGATAATCGCTTTTATATTAAGGGGTTAAAAAATAACACATGGAAAGACATAGGTAATTTTACAATATTCTATCCAAATTACGATTATACTAAATTAAGAGAAATTGATGTTCAAAGAGATAGTTATGATGCAATTTCTATATATTATGTTGTAAACAATGGATGGGGGACTGCAAATGTTAGCAAACTTGGATTTTTAGATAAAGTCTCTACTAATATTAAAATTAAACCTGATGTATATTTAAAAGTTACTTTAGCAGACAACTTAGAAAAGGCAAACTTGAAGTGGAATAGTGATTTAGAAGCATATGCATACAACATTTATGTTAAGAAAAAAGAAGATAAAAATTGGACTCTATCTAAGAGTGTTACAGCAGATACAAATGAAATTGAAGATTATGAAATAACTGATTCAAAAGCTCCAAATCTTCCTAATTTTGAAGTTTTGAAAGATGGTTTAAAAAAAGGAATACAATTAGAAACTGAAGATGTTGGAACTGAATATTCTTATTACATTAATGCAATAAATAAAAATGGAGATAGAATAGGGACATCTAATATAGAAAAGATATTTGTTCAAAGCGATTTTAAAGAATTTTCTTATGAAGTAAGTAATAGCCCTGTTCCAACTTCTTTAAATAAAAATAGCACAAATGGATTTATATCATTTAGAGAATTAGTTGATAAAAATTATTTGCACGTAACTGCTTCAGATAACTTTGGAAATATAAGTGAAGTTAAAACTATTCCAATCCTAAAATTATTTACAGATGAAGCTCCAATTTTGACTGTACCTAGCGATATCTCATTGAAACAAAATAGTAATATCAATATTTTAGAAGGTGTAAGTGCCTATGACGAAATCGATGGTGATTTAACTAGTAAGATTACTACAAAGATAACAGGTCCTGCTGGAGCTATAGTGGAGAATATTAATACAAAAATTTTAGGTAAGTGGACTATAAAATATAGTGTTGAAGATTCTAAAAAACAAGTTACAGAGTATGTAAGAACAATTAATATTATAAAAGATATACCATTTAAACTTGATATTGGAGAAATTCTAGTAACAAGCACTTTTGTTAAGCTTCCTAACGCTAAAATTACTACTAGTGATTCTTCAAAAGAAATAGATGGTATAAAGATATATTTTAGTGATGAATTTAATAGCTCTATGAAAATACACTATGAGCTAAATGGAGTAGAAAATACTACGATAGATAGAAGTTTAGATATACAAGATAAGTTTACAATAAAAGAAGCTGAAGAGTTAATCAAATCTATAAAAATTGATACTGACAATCGTACAAAATTTAAATTTAATATAGTTTTAGATAGCAACAATGCTGAAAAAATAATATATAACTATAAAAACAATCATTACTATAAAGTGGTAGCGAATCCTGGTCTAACATTAGAAGAAGCTAAACTCGCAGCTAAAAAACAAGAAATGCTAGGCCATAATGGTAATTTAGCTACAATAAATGATGAACATAAAAACATATTAACTAAAGATTTTGTATGGACAAATGGTTCAACTGAAAATAATAATTCTAAAGGATTTATAGTCGAGTTTGGTAAAGCAGGCGAGAAATTGCCTTCTCCTGACACAACTAATTTATTTGATTATGAAAGTATTATAAATGTAGAACCTTTTGAGACTAAACAAGATATTGTTTTAGATACTGAGATTATACAAAATCAAGTTTTTCTTGATTGGAATGATATTAAAGATAAATATTTAGATTACTATGTTGCATATCAAAAGAAAAAAGGAGAAAAGGAATTTAAACCAATTTCTTCAAATAAAGAGGAAAAAGTAAAACTAACTGAAAGCCAATTAGAAGTTCCTGATGCAAAAGATGTTGATGCACCAACAGTTCCACTATATAAAGTATATAATTCTGGTATAAAACAGGGAATATCATTTGATTCAACTGATATTAGTAGCGAATATGAATATTATATTGATGCTATATCTGAATTTGGAGATATAACAAATACTTCAAATAAAAAAACTCTACAAATAAAATCAGGATTTGCTGGGTATAGTTATGAGGTAAGTAATAACAATACTCCTTCAAATTCTTTAGGCAATAGTATTAATAGTAAAGATGGCTTTATAAGTGCTAAAGAATTGGCAAGTAACTCATATGTGCATATTATAGCAATAGACAAAACTGGAAATAAAAGTAAGGTATTAACATTACCAGTTCTAGGAATATTTACAGATTATGCTCCTGTTCTGAACATAGGTGGAAATACATCTATATCAAAAGGAAGTCAATTTAATGTAATGAGAAATGTTAGTGCAATTGATGATTATGATGGTGATTTAACTAAAGATATTAAGATAATAATAAAAAATCCTGATGGAACTACAGTAGATAGTATTGATACAAATATTTTGGGTAAATGGACTTTAGAGTACTTTGTAGCAGACACTAAAGGTCAAGAGAGTAAAGCTACAAAATATATAACAGTAAAAGAAAGTTTTGATTATTTAAGTATTGATTTGGGTGAGCCTAATAGAAAAAGGTTTTTAGTTACTTTTCCTAATGTACAAATTACAAATAATAGTAATGAATTAATAGATGGTCTTAAATTATATATAAGTGAAGGATTTAATAATAGTATAACAATTAAGTATAGTGAAAAAGGAGTAGAAAAGTCTGTAAAAGGTCAACAATTAATACTGACAGGTAAATATACTACTAAAGAAGTAGAAAATTTAATTAAGTCTGTAAAAATCGAACATGACAATAGCACAAGTTTTAAATTTAATGTAAGATTACAAAATGATAATGTTGATGATATAGTATACAACCCTCAAAATGGGAGCTATTATCAATTTGTAGAAGCTAAAAGAATATCGTGGAAAAATGCAAAAAAAGAAGCAGAAAAC
Source organism: Clostridioides sp. LIBA-7678 (assembly GCF_056716065.1). Lineage (NCBI taxonomy): Bacteria > Bacillati > Bacillota > Clostridia > Peptostreptococcales > Peptostreptococcaceae > Clostridioides > Clostridioides sp. LIBA-7678. Next base: position 179,680 of record NZ_CP196988.1, read on the forward strand.
ATGGAGTATAAGGGCTTGAAAGGACATTTAGCTACTATTTCTTCACCAACTGATTTAGATATATTTAATAGTTTAACTTCAAAAACGGTTTGGTTAGATGGTACAGATGAGGTAGTAGAAGGAGAATGGAGGAATGTAAAAGGAGAGATATTTAAGTGGACAAACTGGGCTTCAGGTGAACCAAATAATTTTGATGCAGATGGTGAGGATTATTTAGTATCAATTAAAAATAGTAACGGATTGTGGAATGATACAAGTAATTCACCTAATCCTATTTGGACTGACATTGAAGGTTTTGTTGTTGAATTTGAGAATGAAAAAAATGAAAATATTGGTGGGACATATAAATACGAAGATAGTGTTTATATAGAAAAAATTGTCTCTAATAAAGATATTACAATAAGTGCAAATGCAAATGATAAAGAAAATTTTATAGATTTATCATGGGATAAATATAAGGAAGCTTCTTATTATGTAATAGAAAGAAAAAAAATAGGTGATAGTAAATCTAAATATATAAAAGTTTCAAGTAACAATTTAAAAGATGTAAATGGACAAGACTTAGATGCACCAAATATGTTTTTCTCTTTTACATTAAGCAAAGAGATGTCTGCTAAATTAAAGTTCGACTGCGATGACTTAGAAAGCGAATATGAATACTCTGTCAAGGCATATGACTCAGATGATTATGAAATAGCCTATTCTAATACAGTAAAAACTTCAATAAGAACAGGATTAAAAGGTTATAGCTATATTCTTGATAAAAAGCCAGATACAGAAGTTTTAGGTGATGTAAATAATGCTGATGGTAGTTTTGAGTTTAAAGGTGTAAGTGAAGATGATTATCTACATATAGTAGCTATTGATAACGCAGGTAATCGCACAAAAACAAAACACATCAAGCTTTCAGATGATTCTCACAATAATGCACCTATTTTAACTGTACCTGGTCTAAATCAAGTTATAGAAATAGATGAAGAATTTGACAAATTAAAAAATGTAACAGCTTACGACATGGAAGATGGTGATTTGACATCAAAGATAACTGTGCAGGGGGATATTAATAACCAAGTACAAGGAGTTTATGAATTAAAGTATAGTGTACAAGATTCAAAAAGGTTGAAAACTGAGGAAATAGTAAAGGTGCATGTTCCAGGGAATGTAGAACTTGATATAAAAGAATTTAAAGATAAATTAAATTTAACTTGGGATGAGGTAAAAGATGCTGATAGATATATAGTATATAAAACAGATGCAAACGGATTTGATTTTAAAGAAAAAGGTATTTTTAGCAATACAGAATTTACAGATACTGAAGCCAAAGATGTTAGTTCTCCAGTTGTAACATACCTAAATGAAGTCTCTGAAGCTGAAGAAACTAAAAACTCTAGACTTAATTCTATACTTAAAAAGGCAACAAATACTGACACAAAGTTAAAGTTAGTTGCAAGGGATTTATCCTCTACTTATAGATATTTCATAGAAGCTATCGACAGAAATGGAAATGTTATTAACTCATCAAAAGTAAAAAATGGCTCTGTGGAATCTGGATTAGCTGGATTTAATTATATTATTAACAGTAAAGAAGATACTGAAGCAGCTAATTTTGTAAATGCTAAAAATGTAGAAGATATAGATATTTCTAATAGTAAATTTAAGTTCTTACATGTTAAAGCTATCGACAAAAATGGAAATGTAAGCAAAACATATCATCATTTAATTGGAGGAAAATATGATACTAACCACATACCTATTATACGAAATGTTTATACAGCTAGGGTAAAAGAAGGAAGTAACTTTGATGAAATGCAAGATATTTCAGCTTATGATACTGAAGATGGTGATTTGACAAGTAAAATTGAGGTTCAAGGTAGTGTAGATACAAATACAAATGGAGAATATGAGTTAAATTATCATGTAGAAGATGCACAAGGCAATGTAAGAGATGTAAAAAGAAAAGTCGTTGTTTATGGTGATATGGAAATAAAAGTAGAAGCAAATTTAGATGGAAACAACCTAATTGTAAGTTGGGACGAAAATAAACTTGGAGATAAAGTATTTTATGAAGTAAGAAAACTTGATAAAAAATTAAACATTTATAAAACAATTGCTTACACTGAAGATTTAAGCTTCACTGATGAAAATGCAAAAGATGTGTTTGGTCCAGGAGTAAAAAATGTTCATGGAAGTGATATGGATACAGAAGAGTTAGAAGATGAAATTACACTTAATATTAATGCAGTGGAAATAGGCGACTCTGAAAAATATCAGGTTAGGACTAGACTCAAAGATAACAACTTAATAATAAGAGATATGACAACAGAAGAAGGTCATGAGTGGGGTACTGAAGGGCATATAGTTGGTGACGTGAAAGCATATAAGTATAAGCTAAGTAATAAGAGAGAGGATACATTAAAAACAGGTATGCTAACTACATCATTATCTCCTAATCAAATTATTTTTGAACATAAAGGGAACAAGTATATACATTTTATGCCAGTCGATTCATTCGGAAATGAAGGAGATGTCATTCATTATCAAATAGGTAGAGTAGATTCTGAAGAAGAAATCTTAATCCCTCCTGTTATAAGTGCATATGGTGTACCTGTTCTAGATGAGATTGGCACAAAAATAATAAATGTTGGAGACAATCTTAATGTTCTAGATGGTATTACAGCAAAAGATTTTCGAGGTGAAGACTTAACAAAATATATAAAAATCGAAGGATATGTTAACCGATTTGAAACAGGGGAATATAATTTAAAATATAGTGTTACAGATTTTAAGGGTCAAACATCTGAAAAGAATTGTAAGGTTATAGTCCAAGATTACAAGAGCTCACTTCCTAATAAACCTAATAAGAATAATGGAAAGCCAGAAGCTACATTGTGGGATGAAGAATATATAACGGTTGGAGATATTTATGGTGATGATAGAATAAGAAAAGGTGTAAAAGTAATAGACCCTGAAGATGGAGATTTGACTGATAAAATAACTTATGAAACAGATTTAGATAACAATACAGTAGGTTCTTATCTTATAACATATTCAGTAAGCGATTCTGATGATAATAGAATTAGATTCTCTAGAATTGTGCATGTTCTAGAAAAAGGAGAAGATATTCCTGATAATAGTGTAGACATTGGAGACTGGGAGAATGCTCGTTGGCCACAACTGCAAGTAAGAGATGTATATCTTTCAGTTGGAGATGACTTTAACTCAAAAAGTGGATTATTATATGCATATGATGAGGTTGATGGATATTTAACAGATAAAGTCAAAATGAGTGGAACTGTAAATACTATAAAGCCAGGCGTTTATGGTATCACATACAAAGTAACAAATAGTGATAATCGTACTTCTATACGTTCAGCTGCTGTTCTTGTAAAAGAAGGTGGATGGAATAATGGGGATGGAGAACTACCTGACCCTGGACCTGATTGGGGCGGAAATGACAATGACAATGAACATAATAATAACATTCCTGATAGACCTGACCAACCTGAGCAGCCTGATGACAATAATAATGATGATAAACTACCAGATATTGATGATGATGCAAATCAAGGTGGTCAGAATGATTATTATATAGATAAAGATGGAAATAAGATTTTTCCTGATGGCGTCATTGTAACACCTGATGATGTTGAGATTAAACCAAACCCCGATGGAGAGAAGCCCAGCATCGATGAGGAAGGAAATATAATTGTTCCTCCAGATTCAGAGATAACATTTCCTGATGGAAGTGTAATAGTTCCTCCAAACGGAGGAATTATATTCCCTGATGGAACTTTTAAAGAAAATGAACATGAAACTGATAAAGAAAATAGTAATAAAAATCCTAATTATCCAACTGAAGATAATAATAATAATTCATTTATAAAGGATAATACATCTATAGATAATAATTCTACTGAAAGTAATTTAAATTCTAGTGATTCTAATAGAATTAATTCTCCAAAGACAGGTGATACAGGTGTACTAGGGTTTTCTATAATTGCTATGTTTTCTGCTATACTTTTGTTTTTTAATAGAAAAAGAAAATAATTACATTTAATTTTAATATATAAAGAGCTGCTTAATAAAGTAGCTCTTTTTTTAATTTTTTTGCATAAATTCATTTGATAAGCATAGAATATTTTTATAAATACATCCTGTTAGATAGTTTTATACCTATTAGATTGTTAAAAGTATTCATTTAAAAATATATACTATTTAATAAGAATTATATAAAAAATAGGAGAATATAAATTTTGAATATAGATTATTTAGGTGAAAGAATTAGAGAGCGTAGAAAAGAGTTAGGAATTACAATAGAAGAATTAGCCGAGAAAGTTGGTATAGGATACAATCATTTAAGCAACATTGAAAGAGGTCGAAAAATACCTAGCCTTGAGACATTTATTAAAATCGTAAATGAATTAGACACAACTTCTGATATAATTCTTAGAAATTATGTTAAATATGCAGAACCTCATTACAAAAATACTATAAAAAGTGAGATAACAGATGGTCTAGAAAATTTAGATTTAGATGGATTAAAAACTGTTTCAGAAGTTGTATCTGTCTTAAAAAAGAACTTAAGTAAAGCTAATAAATAAAAAGAGTTATTTAAACATATAACTCTTTTTAAGATGATTTTACATATTAATCTTCATCTTCCCAGCTTTTAACCCAGTTTTCCAATTCATGAAGTTTCTCTTCAGTTAAGTGTTTATCTTTATGCATTGTAGAAACTGAATGTATAAATTTATCATCATAGTCTTTAACTATTTGTTTTATTGCGATTAACACTTTTTTATATTTTTCTTCTATCTTTCTGAGTCCCATCTATCTATGCTCCTTAACATATTATATTAAATAATAGAGCTATTTTTTCAAAACATCTACAGGTAATTTTTTCCATTTTGTTGAATATTAGTTTTAAAATATATAAAATTATAAAATAAGATAACAGAAATCGTTTTTTAGGGGGATAAGGTAATTTTTATGAGCTATTTATTTGATTGTCTATTAAAAACAACCATTATAAGCAGCATTTCTATATGCATATTGTTATTATTAAAAACAAGCTTATTTAAAATATTTAGTAAGAAGTTCAATTATTATATTTGGTTAATTGTTATACTTAGAATGATATTTTTCTTCTTCAGCTACTCTATAGATTTTACTAAAGAAGCATCTAGAGATTATGTTTTAATTGATAATATTACCAAACTAGATAATAAAATTAATCCAGATATAGATATTTCTTTTTTCATATTATTATTTTGGATAATCGGAGCTATAGCTTCTTGGTCTTATCTATTAATTAAGTATATTAAATTTAAGAATTTAATTATTGATACATCTTATGAAGTAGAAGATGAATACATAAACAATATATACCAAAACTTATTAATTGAACTAAATATAAAAAAGAACATAAAATTAAAATATACAGATGAATTAGAAAGCCCAGCAGGTATAGGTTTATTTAAATCATATGTATTATTACTAGATTTACCATATGATAGAGATAAAATTTATTGGATTTTGAAACATGAATTAATACATTTTAAAAATAAAGATATATTAATAAAGTTTTTAGTAGAATTTGTAAAAAGTTTATATTGGTTTAATCCACTTGTTTATATTATGCGTAAAAAAATTTCTGCTGACTGTGAGCTTTGTTGTGATGAAAGTGTTATGAATAACTGTTCTATCAAAGAGAGAAAATTATATGGGCTGACTTTACTACATTCGATAGAACTTGCTAATTTTAATGATGCAGGACTATTAACAACAGAATTTAATAAATTAGATTTAGAAATAAGACTCGAAAATATTCTAAAAAGCAAGGGTAAAAATGGTATTGTATTGGGAATACTAATCTTCATAATTTTAAGTACTTCTTTTTTAGAGATTAATGCTTTAGAACCCATCAAAAATAAAATAAATTCTGAAAAAGCTAATACCGAGAATGATGGTTTTAAATTTTTCGAAACTACAGATTATACATATGCAACTGCACCAGAAAAATATAGAAAAAGGTACGAGGAAACTTGTAAAAAGCTAGGTACAACTCCTAATGATTCAGATATAATAGAAGTTTCTACTGTAAATGAAGATAATCTTATCCCTACTGACTAAAAATTTTAAAAATAAAAGCATCTTTGAGCTATAAAGATGCTTTTATTTTGCATATAAAAATAGTTACAATATTTATACTTGCCTTGCTTCGATTTTATTGAAGGATTTAACACAAAATTTTGTCAAATTCCTTGACATATATTTTATTTTGATTCATAGAAAATTTTATTTGACTCTTTTACTCTAGTTTTGTAGTATTAAAGTAAAAGGGGGGAATATACTATGTTGAAAAAAATACCAGAAGCAGAATTAAAGATTATGAAGTTTATATGGGGAAAAAATGATACTGTAATATCCAAAGATGTTATTTTTGCTATGGAGCAAGAATATGGTTGGAAACAAACAACAACACTTACACTTTTATCAAGACTTGTTAAAAAAAGATTTTTGGAAGCTAATAAAATAGGCAGATATACTCACTATACAATTATTGTTAAAGATGGAGAATATAAAGATTTTGAAACAAATTTATTTAATACAAGTATCCACGGCAATTCTATTAAAAGTTGGGTTACTTCACTAATTAATACTCATGCTATTCCAGAAGATAAGGTAGAATCTTTTAAAGAGCTCTTTAAAGATAACGAAGATGAATAATTATTTACTTTACAATATCTTAAAGACAACTATTATAAGTAGTCTTTACATTTGTATATTAATGTTCTTAAAGGTTTTTATATTTAAAAGGTTTAGTAAAAAGTTTAATTACTATATTTGGTTGATTATTATATTTAGAATGTTATTTTTTATGTTTAATTATTCAGTAGATTTTTTTGTAGATACACCTCAAAAATATTTTCTAATTAACAATATTTCTAATCTTAACAATAATTTTAAAGAAAAAATAAATGTTTCTTTTTTTATATTATTAATCTTGTCAATTGTAGCAATAATATCTTTATACAATGTATTATCTAAATATTTTAAATTTAAAGATTTAGTTATTGATACTTCTTTTGAAGTAAAAAACGAAAGTATCAATAACATTTATTATAATTTATTATCTGAATTAAATATTAAAAAAACTATTACATTAAGATATACAGAAGAATTAGAAAGTCCTATAGGTATTGGATTATTTAAGTCATACATCCTTTTACCTTCTTTCTCATACGATATTAATGACATATATTGGATTTTAAAACATGAATTAATACACTTTAAACACAAAGATATACTAATAAAATTTTTAGTGATATTTACAAAGAGTTTGTATTGGTTTAATCCTTTTATTTATGTTATGAGTAAAAGAATTTCTACAGACTGTGAGCTTTGTTGTGATGAGAGTGTTATAAATAATTGTTCTGTCAAAGATAAAAAAGCATATGGTATGACCCTACTTAAATCAATAGAGATTCTTAACAACACTAATGTAGCACTGTTAACAACAGAATTTAATAAATTAGATTTAGAAATAAGACTCGAAAATATTCTAAAAAATAAGGGTAGAAATGGTATTGTATTAGGCGTATTAATCTTTATAATTACAAGCACATCTTTTCTAGAAATTAATATTTTAGAAACCATGCAAACTAAAATACACGAAAACAAATCTAATACTGAACCTACTGGTTTTAAATTTGCAGAGACTATAGATTATACATATGAAACTGCACCAGAAAAATATCGAAAAATATATGAAGAAACTTGTGAAATTTTAGGTGAAATTCCGAAAAAATCTGATAAAATAGAAGTATCTACTAAAAGTGATGACTTTATTAAGTAGAAATACAATTATTTTTTAGGGGGATTTTATGTTAAAAAAAGTTCTAGCTCTTTTCTGTTGTTTAATGCTTACATTAACAAGTGTAGCATTCGCAGAGCAAAAAGACGATAATACAAAGCAAAATGAGTCGTCGTCTGTAATATATTTCAAAAGCACAGGATATACTTTTAAGTATGAAACTGCACCAGAGCAAGTTAAAGAATATTATGAGCAAAAATGTAAGGAGTTAAATGTAGAACCTGACATAAATGCTGAGATATTTATTCCAGATGATAAAAGTATTCTTAGCTTAGAAGACGAAAGTATGGGAACATATTCACAGAATTATGGAAAATATGACCCAGATAAAGCTACCATTACTATAACAGGTGATAGTAACTATACAATAAGCACTCGTACACTCGTTGGATATGGTCATCTTACAAAAGGAAATAATGTTCACTGCGTACAACTGCTGTTACGTCAGTTAAATTATGACCTTTCCTTAGATAGTAAATTTGGCCCTTCTACATATAATGCAGTAACACATTTCCAAAGAGGCCATGGCTTAACTTCAGATGGAGTTGTAGGATACAATACGTTTGATGTCATGGCAAACCGTTTACACATGTAATTACATAATCAAAAAAGACACTTCTTTAAAATTTGAAGTGTCTTTTTTATGTAGAAACAGAAATTAAAAATTAAAATAACATAACATATATCCTTCTTCTCTAAGAATATTTTTAAGTTAGTAATTATATTTATCTAAATAGTATGTTTATACATTAAAAATATGCTACTTTTTTATTTAATCTTTCTAAAATATATCATAATATGAATTTTTATTGATATAATTTGAAATTTTCGCTATATAATAACGATTTTATGTTATACTTTTTATAAAGGAGGTCATTATATGAATAGACTTAAAGAGTTGCGAAAAGAAAAAAACTTATCTTCAAAAAAACTTGGTGAAATATTTAATGTATCAAGTTCCACTATACTTAGATATGAAAAAAATGAAGAAAAAGTTAGCCTAAGTACATTAAAAAAATTAGCAGAATTTTATAATGTAAGTTTAGATTATTTATTATATGCTACAAATGAACGTAATTTTATAAATACAGAAGACAAAAATAGTACTAAATTATTAATAGATAATAAAATCCAATTATTTGATAAAATAATTGATTTCAAAGAATTAAAATTAATATATCTACTTATAAATGATTTAGTGATTAATAAAGCTGATACAATTAAGATAAATGCAAATCAATTAAAAAATGATATTAATTATCAAAATATAAATGAAACTATACTTGTAGACTATTTGAATTCATTTATGCGAATATCAGTAAGAATTATAGAAGAAAATGAAAATTCTATTTATCCAATCATAATGAGAGTGTTTGAACGATTTAATTTTAATTATAATACAGATATATTTGAAATAAAGTTTTGGAAAGATTTCTATAGCTTACTAGATACATATAATTTAAATAATATGACTTTTATTTTAGATTTAGATAATGTATTTGATAATGAGATTTTGACAATCTTTGAATTGATAAAAAAAGATACAAGATATATTTCGTCTGAAGAATTTAAAAAATTATCCTATCTAGAGCCAAATTATTTTTTTAAAAAACTTTGTAAAGTATTGAGAATCAATATAAACAAAGATAATGTAATTACAATTAAACCTGTTTTAGATAACTTTATATTCAATAAAGATTCTAATACTTTTGAATTAGAAAATTTCAATTTAAATATAAAAAATATTTATTTTGTAAAAAATATCAACTCAACCACCAACTACTATAAAGAGTAGTAGCTTGTAAAAAATTATAAATAAAACTTTATCCAAATGCTGAGATATTTATCCCAGATGATAAAAGTATTCTTAGTTCAAATGTTCACTGCGTACAATTACTACTACGTCAGTTAAATTATAATCTTGGTTTAGATAGTGCATTTGCTCCTTCCATATATAATGCAGTAACACATTTCCAAAGAGGACATGGTTTAACTTCAGATGGAGTTTTAGGATACAATACTTTTGATGGCATGGCAAGCCGTTTGCACATGTAGTTACATAATCAAAAAAGACACTTCTTTAAAAAACTTGAAGTGTCTTTTTATTTTCCTAAATATATATATCTTTAAGACATATAATGTCTAAAATTTCATTTTAAATTTACATCTAAGACATATAATGTCTTTTTTATGTTATAATAAAGTATATAAAAAAAGGGGGGGAATTTATGAATAGATTAAAAGAACTAAGAACTGAAAAAAAACTTTCTATACAAAGTTTGGCTAAAAATTTAAATGTCTCAGATGAAATTATTTTAGAATATGAAAATGAAGATGGATATATAGAACACGACATTTTAAGAAAAATATCAGATTTTTATAATGTCAGTTACAATTATATACTCGGTTTATCAGAAGAAAAAGACACAAGTGATATAAAAATATTATCACAATACAAGGTTGACAGTTTTTATAAAACAAATCCAAGCTATGAATTAAAATTATTGTTTTTTATATTTAATAAGCTCATTAAATCAGAATCTTATAAAGCAACCTTTTCAATTGATGAATTTAAAGTGATTTTTAATTCTCCTTATGAATACTTATATTCTTCTATAAGATATTCACTTCGAATATTACATAATAAAACATTAAAAATCTTTACCAAAAGAAATGATAGATACATTCTATCTGAGACAGATACAATTACAAGTTACTTTTATTCTGATAAAGTTTTTGATATAGAAATAAGCCAAGCTCTCTTTAATTATTTAAAAGCAGAGAATTCAGTTACTTTTTTATTAAATTATCATAATTTATTTGAGAATTCAATTAAAGTTATCTCTTATTTAATAGAAAATAATGAAGCCATAACATTTGATGAACTCAAACCTTTATTTAATTATCAAGAAGAACCATTACTTAAGACTTCAAATGAAGAAATGAATACATTAGATGATTTTGATTTATTATATCGTTTTTTCAATTTATTAAAATATAAAATGATTGTTGCTAAAAAAGTTGATTCTGGAATTTTACTAACACGTTTTTTAGATGATTTTACTTTCAACTATGATAAAAAATCATTTGAAATAGGTAAGTTCAATATAGATATAAATAATCCTATATTAATTTTGAGAGAAAATGATTTTAGGAACTTAAAATAGGAGGATTTTATGAATAGATTAAGACAATTAAGAAAAGAAGCTGATTTATCATCAAATATAGTTGCTAAAGCAATTGGGTTAACTGAAAGAAGTATTTTAAGATATGAAAATGAAACACAAAATATGAATGCAAATATTATTAGAGCATTTGCAAACTTTTATAATGTTAGTGCTGACTATATATTATGTTTATCAGATTTAAAAGATTCTAGTAATATAAATATATCAATAGATGATAAAATGGATATGTTTTATCAAAACACTCCTTTATATGAAATTAAAACTTTATTTTATATTTTAGATTTATATAAAGTTGTACCAATTACAAAAAATAAATTTTTTTATAAAATAACTGTACCTATTGATTATTTTAAAGATGTTTTTAATTCTTCAATAGTAAGAAATTTGGTATATGATGTACAAGATTCTCTTAACTCATTATTAAAGAAAAGAATAAAGCTTCTTGTAAAAGATGAAAATACATTATCTGATTTTGCTGGCTCAAGTTTAATTTCAAATTATCATATAGACCTTGATAGTCAAAACGTTGAAATAGAAATAAGTCGTAAAATCTATAACTACATCAATACAATAAAATCAACTACTTTTATATTAGATTCCAGTGATTTATTCTCAGAATCGAATCAGTATATTTTTTCTTTAATAGAAAAAAACAAAAATACCTTATCTTATAAAGAGTTTAAATCTAATTGTAATTATTCCTTAATGGAAAAATGTAAACAATCAGATGAAAAATTACATTTTTCTTCAAATGACATTAATGCTTTAAATAATTTTGATTTACATGTATATTTGAGTTTGTTATGTCAAATGCCTGCTATTAAATATGTATATAATAATATAAAAGGATGTATAAAAATTGAACCCATTTTAAATGATTTTTCTTTTGATAAAGAAAATTCTACATTTAATCTTAGTAAATTCAACATAAATACAACAGATTATTTCATTATTTTTGAAGAAGAAGAATTTAAATATTTCTAAACAACTAATTAAAGATTAAATTAAATTGAATAAAAAGCCACTTATAAAGAGTGGCTTTTATTTTGTATTAAATAATCAAATTTTTATGTGAAAAATCTATTATTCTAGCTTCTTGAATATCTCGTAAATAAATTCTTCTGCTGTAGGAACACTATCTCCAAAACGTTTTTTAAACCAGATTCTTTTTTTTAAATTTGCATGATTTTTAATAAATTTAATTGTTTTATCTATTTTTTTTTAACATCTTCTTCAGAAATACCTTTTTCATAAGCAACCCTTTTAAATATCTCTTCTATTTCCTTTTTAGAGTTAGTCATATGTACACTCCTTTTTATAAATGTAAATAAATCCAATTCATAATAATCTGTATATAATTTTCTGTTATACAGATTATTATAATATACTCTACAAATAGTTACAATATAAAAACAGAAAGGAGAATTGTGAATATGGAAGTAGATTATAAAGAAATAGGAAAAAGAATTAAAATTGCGAGAATTAAAAAAGGTATAACTCAAGAATCTATTGCTGAAGAAATAGATATAACACCATCTCATATGAGCAATGTCGAACGGGGTAAAACTAAGGTAAGTTTGCCTACTTTAATTAATATTGCTAATGCTCTTTCTGTTAATATTGATACATTACTTTGTGATAATATATTAACTTCCAAAATTGTATTTGAAGCAGAAGCTAAAGAAATTTTTGATGATTGTGATGAATATGAAATTAGAATGCTAGTTAATATATTAAAATACATGAAAGAAGAAGTACGTAAAGATAGAGAAATAAGAGACCAGTTCAATAGATAAAATTTTTATTTTAATATATCAAAGTAAAAATATAAAAGGAATTACTAATACTATAGAAAATAGTATTGAAATATGTATATAGTGTCATTTAAATAGCTTGTAATGGCTTTAGGAAATGTAAAATGATAATGTTACTATAATTATATAAAATAGCTAATATTATGATAAATATAGTGTTTTTTAGTACATAAGATAACTAGAACTTGGAACATAATAGAGCTAATATTCCACAAAAGCCCTAAAGAATGATAAGCTTTAATTTACTTTTTTTTATTTTCTATATTTAAACTTGTTTGGGGGTAAATATGAACTTAGAAAAGTTAAAAGAATTTAGAATGCATTCAGAATGCACAAAATTAGATTTAAGTATAAAAATAGGAATACCATATTCTACTTATTTTGATAAAGAAAATGGAAAAACTTCTTTTAAATTAGCTGAATTTATTGAAATAGTAAAAGCGTTAGATTTAAATAAAGAAGAAGTTTTTGAGTTATTAAATTTACCATTAAAGCATTCTTATTTTGAAATAAATATAGGGGATTCCATAATGGATTTAAAGAGACTAAAAAAACTTAGAATTGAAAAAAGATATACACATCAAATGTTAAGTTCTCTTTTGAATATGTCAGTAGCTTCATATTCAAAGAGAGAAAAAGGAATTATAGATTTTAAAATAGATGAATTTGAAAATCTATCAAAAATATTAGAATTAAGTGAAATTGAAATATTAGAATTACTTGGATTGGAGTATCTAAAGTAATTTAAAAAGCATTGTCTAAAAATAGAGAATGCTTTTTAGATATAAATTAATATTTTTTTACACCTTTTAAGATTAAAAGTTCTTCTCTTAAGTTTTGATTTTCAGCCTTCAATGCAACTAATTCAGCATTTTCCTTATGTATAATGTCTATAGGCTTTAATACAAAAAACGTATCAATAATTCTTCTTAAGATTCTGAGAATAAAAGTAAATAACATTATTGATATTACCAGCCCCCAAGATGATTCATCATAAATTTCTTTATATTCTATAAAAACATCATTGTTTAATATATACAATACTAAGTATTGTAAAAAAGTGTAGTCCAAGAAGAAACAACTGTAATAAATGGTTGCATATGCTATTATATCCTTTCAATTTTTAATTTATATAATAATTATATCTTGACCAAATATAAAGGACAATAAAATAAGTTAGTTTTTTCTTTATGAGAAGTTCAAATTATATTTATTATTCTAGGAACTGTTCATGATTGACAATTTTTACTATATAATATATTTTAAACTTAAATAGATTAAAAGGAGATAAATAATTAAAAATATGTCTACATATAGAAAAACATTGTTAAGAGATATAACTGATATAGATATAACTGAAACTGAAAGATTCTTATTGAAAATAAGATTTAAAAGAAATAAAATATGCAATGAAAAAGCTACAATTATTATGAAAAATCCAAGTGTTGCAAATTATAATTATTCAGACCCTACTGCTAATAAAATTATAGATTGTATTTATAATGAATTTAAAAATGTAGAAACATTATCTATATTGAATTTATTTACAATAATTGCACCAAATGCTAAAGAGCTAAAAAAATTTAATGAATTCAACAAGGCTTCATGGGAAAAAAATATAAAAATAATCCATGAAGAGTGTAAAAATAGTCATTATGTTATATTTGCATGGGGTAATAAAGTTGCATCTGAGCATAGAGAAAGAGAAAATGAAGTTTTAAAGATTATAAAAAAGCTAGATAAGCAGCCATACTGCATAAATACCCTTACAAAAAAAGGATTTCCTAGACATCCATTATATGAAACCGAAATTAAATTTAATTTATATAAAGATGAATTAAAAAAATGGTTGCAACAAAGAAGTCTGTTTTTTTAGCTTTCCAATTTTAAAATTATAAATAAAATAGTAAAGGAAGTGCTTATAACATATGAATCTACTTTATAAAAGTTTTAATACTGAACAAGGCGATGATACATTTACGGACTCCATTGTTATTTGGAATATAAGTAAATTATTAGTTTACCTTAAAAGTTCAAGAAAACATCTTTATAAACTTAATAAAGTTCAATATACAAATCTTATCACTCATGGCCAAAGTGTAGATGAATCAAAAATTGAACTTGTCAATTTATATGAACCAATTATTGTTATTGATAATTATAATGGAGCTAATCTTCTTATTGATGGTATCCATAGAGTTAGGAAAGCTCAAAAGCACAATTGTGAATATATATATGCATATGTAGTTCCTTTTGAAGAACATATCAAATTTCTTAAAAATAGAAAATATTTTGACTTAATGATAGAATTATATAGTTTGTCTACGTTATAAAATTGTAAACATATTTTTTTAGTTGAAAAAAATATATTACTACTGGGTACTTAAATTCTTTTTTTCATTAAACACAGTTAAATATCCAGTTTTAAATATATACTTAATTGATAGATTTGATATATTAAAATAAAATATAATCTTTATTGATATAGAAGAACAAAATACAATTCAATAGCTATAATTATAATAAAATTATATATTTTTTTCTAAAAATTTTATGCTATAATTAGATTAACAAAAAATAAAAAAGGAATAAGTATGATGTTTGGCGACAGCACTTATTCCTATCGAGGAGCACGAAGCTCTTAAAGGGTTAATCCCTTTTTTGTCTTGGTTCTATGATAATATTATAGTTTAAATTCTGCTATAAATCAATCTATTTAGTATATTTTTTACTTGAAAAATTTAACTTAGAAGATAGAAAGAGCTTTAAACTCCTCGTTCGAGGGGGAAAATATAAATGGACACAGAAGTATTATTAGATGATAAAAATAATTATTATTTACCTATGCCAACATACTGTTTACGAGAAAAAATGTTTTACATAAGAGAATTTGGGGCTCTAATGCTATATAGTAATGGGGGGAGTAAAATTTTACATACAGACAGAAATAGATACTTATATAAAAATAAAATTAGTACACAAGATATAGCTAAGCAACTTGGAATAAGTAAAAGAACTTTAGAAAGAAATATTAAAAACTTGGAAAAATTAGATTGTAAGGTATTAGAGATAGAAAATACCAGAAATGGGATTGTCTACCGTTTGAATTATGGGCTCCCTTCTGTCTATAATGAATTAGAAGTAAATAAATACATAACTATACATTTTAAAATGTTAAAAGAATTAATAAATTGTTTAAAGCCAAATGTAATAAAGGTTTATTGTTTATTAAAAGTCATTACAAATGAAAAGGAGTTTAAATCTGTTAATAATTCTTTTTTAGCTGAAGGAATTGGATTAAGCTCTAAAAGTAAAAATAATTTAGACGTTATAACTTCTTCAGTCAATATTTTAGAGAAACTTAAATATATTGAAACAAAAAAAGAAAATGTATTTAAATTTGATAAAGAAAAAGGAAGAGAAATTCCAACATTGAAAAAATTTTACCGCATATGCAGTTTTGACGAATGGAATAAGCTTAATAACAAATTCGATTAATCATCTATTTAAAACATTTATCATTAATAAAAACAATCAAAAAAGATATGAATTGTATTGATTCATATCTTTTTTTATATTTGAACATATTTTTGTGGATAAATTTGTGGATAACTTGTTAATAAATTCCGATTTTTTAGTTAGCCCAACTAATTAATGACAAAAAATAGGGTTTTGGTGCGACAAAAAATAGGGGTTTGGTATGACAAAAAATAGGGTTTTAGTGCGACAAAAAATAGGGTTTTGGTACGACAAAAAATAGGGTGGTAAATATATAGATAATCTAATATATAGATAATGATTATATAGAGAATGTTTTATATAGAGAACTTATAAATAGAGAACTACTGTAGTTATAAGTTTTTATTTTTTATATTAGAGCATTATTACATAATATTTAACTCTATTCTTATAAACGACCCTATTTAAATATAAAATATGTTGTATATTGATAATGTGAAAGATAATATACATAGAAAGGAGTAGGACTATGAAATTTAATAGTGGAATTAAATTAGATTTATATCAAGATGATTCAAAAAATAAGGAATTAATTCATGATATAAATTTGAAGTTAATACCAACTAATTTAAAACTTAATATTTGGAAAATAAGATATTTGTATAAGACTAAACGAGGGAATAACAAGGAAAATCATAGATATGTTATTTCCAAAGATAACAGTGATGCAACATTAAGCTTCATTGAGTATATAAAAGAATTCAATAATAAAAAACCACATAGAGCAGTATCAAACGTTAAAATTCTTGAAGTGAGCTATGTTGGTCAATTAATACAATCATATTAATCAATTTAGTTTCATATACCAATATCCTTTTTATAAGGTTGATATAGTAATTATTAATAACTAGCCATTAATTTTAATTATGAAAAAAGTAAAGAGTTAAAATCGTAAAAAGTACACTCATGCTAATGCTAACTGCACTGACATAAAAATGTAGGGTGTGTAGGAAGATAAACTTTACCTCATTTGATTGGCAATATAATCAAGTGAGGTAGGTATATGAAACCTGTATTTCAAGAAGAGCAAGATTTATTGGAAAGAAAATTAAATATAAATTTACCAAAAAATATTTGGAGAAAAGGAAGTAAGATTTATCTAAATCATTTTGATAAAAGACCATTTTTGATTTTTAAAGTAAATTTATTAAACAATAGCCTAATGTTAAGAGAATATAAAAAACCAACTCATCAAAATTATACTTTAGAAGATGAATATTTACTAAAAAAAGATGTGCTAGAAAGTAAAGTTATTAAAAGTATAAATATGACTAAAAAATTTATACTAGAAAATTTATCTCATAAATTTATAATCAGTTTGAGTGGTGGAAAAGATTCAACTGTTATGAAAACGATAATAGATTTGGCTATTGAAGAGTTATATAGAGAAGGTATTCATGTAAAATATAGACTTATATCTTTTAATACATCAAATGATACAGCTGAAACATATTTATACTTAAAAAATTATCACCATATGCAAAAAGAAAATATAATAAGTCCCAAAACAGGTTTTTACAATTGGATAACAAAAAGTAAAAATTATTTTACTCCATCTGTTTTTATTCGTAATTGTTGTAGCACATATAAAGAAGGTCAGCTCTCTAAAGTTTTAAATAAAAATGAAAAAGCAGTTATTTTTTTAGGAATGAGAAAATATGAAAGCATAAAAAGAAAACATTATGATTTTGATTTAAATGAATCTCAAATTAGAGTAGGAAATAAATTAAGTGTTCCTAATACATGGAAAAGATTTCTTCCTATTGTCGAATGGGAGGACTCAGATGTATGGTTATATATATTAAATAGAAAAATAGAATATAATAAAATGTATAACTTGGGATTTAATCGAGTTGGTTGTCTTATTTGCCCTAACCAACAAGATTATGTAGAACTTCTTATAAAAGAATATTATCCTAAACAATGGTCAAGATGGATAAACATACTTAGTAAAGGGTATAAAATATATGGAGTTAACAGAAGATTAAAATGGAGTTTATTTGAATGGTGTGAGGGAGGAAAGTGGAAAAAGTCAATTTCTAAAGAGTTTGAATTAACAACCAAAAAAGCTACTCCAGAAAGAATAGAAGAATTATCGAAACTAAAAAATATATCAAAAGAAATAGCAGTCCAATATTTCAATAAAAAATGTGAATGTGGTAAAAAATTAAATCCTACAGAAATAGCTATGTTTTTAAAAATAATAGGTATATATGAAAATATTAATAATGATACTAGAAAGTATCTATGTAAGAAATGTTTATGTAAATTATTAAATATATCTAATAAAGAATATAAAGATATATCTATAGAATATAGTAAAAAGGGATGTAATTTATTTTAGTATATAAATATATTTATAAATAAAATAAATATATAACTCATTAAATATTATTAATAAATAGACTAAATAAAAGGCGATTATATAAAATCACCATTTTATTTAGTCTATTTTTGATATATAAGATATAACAACATATTAATAATTAGTTAATTAAAAATACATTAGATATATTTAAAAATATATCTAATGTATTTTTAATTAACTAATAAAGTTCAAAATCTATAAAAAACAATTAATATGATAAATCTTATTCAAAAAGAATATAAGAAAAAGATTTATTAAAACATTTATCTAGGGGAGGGAAATTAAAATGAAAGGACCTGAAGAAAAAATAAAAAATGATTATTATTTGCCTATGCCAACCTATTGTTTGAGTGAAAAAAGATTCTGTATAAGGGAGTATGGAGCTCTAATTGTAAGAAGCAATGGAAGTAGTAAAATTCTACATACTGATAGAAATAGATATTTATATAAGAATAAAATTGATTTTAAAGAAATGGCTAAGGAGCTTGGGATAAATAAAAGAACTTTAGAAAGAAATATTAAAAATTTAGAAAAATTAGATTGCAAAGTATTAGAAATAGAAAATACTAAAAATGGAATTGTTTATCGTTTGAATTATGGACTCCCTTCTGCTTATAATGAATTAGAAGTTAATAAATACATAACCATTCACCATGACATGTTAAAAGAATTAATAACTTGTTTTAAACCAAATGTAATAAAAGTATATTGCCTTTTAAGAGTAATTGCTGATGAAGAAAAATTTAAGGATATAACTAATAGTTTCTTAGCTGAAGGAATTGGTTTAAGTTCTAAAAGTAAAAATAACTTAGATATTATAACATCTTCAGTTAAAATCTTAGAAAAATGTAGGTATATTGAAACAAAGAAAAACAATGTTTTTAAATTTGATGTCAAAAAAGGAAAGGAAGTTCCTTCAATAAAAAAATTTTATCGTATTCGAGACTTTAAAGAATGGCGAAAGTTAGATAATGAAGTTGATTAGAATTCATTATTTAATTTACATAAAAAAATAAATCCCTTTATAAAGGACAAAAAATAGGGTTTTGGTGAAAAAAAAGAATTAATATTTTACAATAAAACTATTTAAAACATATTATTATATATATCACATATAAATCGTATCAGAGGTAAATTTTGGGTGTTATTAGAGCTTTCTAAAATCTTTTAGATTAATTGGTTGAATTAACATAAAAAATCCCTTAAAATCGAAATATAGAAGCTCTTAAATTCGTAAATTCTGTTAATAATAAAAATATATACTCAAATTAAGCTTTTTTATCAAATATATTGTATCAAATATTTTTTAGTTGTTTTTTTAATAGATAAGTAAAAGTTTAGATTAAATTAGTGTTTTGTATCTTTTCTAGTCTTTACTCTTTATTTAAATAGTATTAGTTAGTATTTAAAGTCTTTAAAGTATTTAGACAAGCCTAAAGCTATTGGAATCACTGGTGTTCAGAAGCGTAAATATGTCAATTGGATAATTTAATATGTCAATTAGATAATTTAATATGTCGATTAGATAATCTAACATGTCAATTAGGTAATTTAATATGTCGATTGGATAAGCTAAATATGTCGATTGGATAATTTAATATGTCAATTAGATAAACTGAGTATAATTAGTAAATTACTAAATATGTCAATTAGGTAATTTAAATATATCCATTTTAGGTAGATAAATTAAATGTGTCAATTAGGTAATTTTAAAATATCAGTAAGATACATCAATTAAATATGCTAATTACACAGATTAATATGACAGTTAGATAATTAAGTATGTCAATTAGATAATTAAGTAATAGAACTTAGGAATATTAGTCAAATAGATAGATTTAGTAGAAGAATTAGATAGGTTAATATAGCAAATAGATAATTAAATATGTTAATTAGATAAGCTTTATACATTAGTTAAATAATATAAATATGTCAATTGGATAAACTTAGTATATCAATTAAATAATTTAAATGTGTCCTCTAGATAATTTAATATGTCAATTGGATAAATTTTATACATCGATTAAATAACATAAATATGTCAATTAGATAAACTTAGTATATCAATTAAATAATGTAAATATGTCAATTAGATAAATTTTATATGTAATGTTGATTATTTAAATATGTCAAATGGATAATATAAAAGTATCATATATATGATTTAAATTAGTTATTTAGCTATGTTAAATATGTCAATTAGATAAGCTAAATTAACTATATAACCAGACTAAATATGTCAACTAGATAAGCTAAATATATTGTATAACCAGACTAAATATGTCAACTAGATAAACTAAATACATTATATGATTAAATTAAATATGTCAATTAGATAACTTAAATGCTTTATATGGCCAAACTAAATATATCAATCAGATATTTTAAATATCTTAAAAAAATAAGTTTAATGTGTCAGATTGATAAATATGTTATTATTATTATATAAAGTTTATATGAATCATAAATTAAATTTTTTAAATTACATAAAATTAAATGTGTCAATTAGATACTGTACATATAGATATCTAACAGATAGATAATGCAAATACGACATCTAGATAACTTAAATATGTCAATTAGATAAATTTAAAAATCATAAATAATATTTGTTTAGATATAAACTAGTTTTAAAAAATGAAAGGAGTTTAGATGCTGTAGGTTTAAGTTTAGCAGCATAAAATAGAT
>NZ_CP196989.1:0-141415 GCF_056716065.1 Clostridioides sp. LIBA-7678
ATGGGAGATTATTTTACAGTAGAAGAAGATTTAAAACAATTACATATACAAATTCCAAAAGCTTTGTTTTATGAGGATAAATATATTAAACCATCTGACAAGAAACCTCTTTCAGTTCAGGCTAAAATATTGTATGGATTTTTATTAGATAGAACTAAATTGTCCCTTTCAAATCAATGGTATGATGATAAAAATAGATTATTTATTAAATGTGATCAGATCTCCATGAGTGAATTTTTAGGAGTAAGTGAGAAAACTGCACGTGGTTATAAAAATGAACTTATAAATTTTGGATTATTAGAAGAAGATAAAACAGGACAAGGCAAATCTAATCTTTTATATCTTAAACAGGTTGATGTTAAAATAAATAAACTATCATTGTATATAGATAAATTTAAAGATAATGTTGAAGAAAAACGCATACTTGAAAGAGAAAGAATTTTAAAATATAGAGAAAAAGAAGAAAAAAATAAGTCCATAAAGCTTAAAAATACTTTGAACGGTAGTTTTTACCGTTCAGAGAAAAAACTAAAAAAAATCTTGAACGGTAAAAACTACCGTTCAAGAACAGTAAAAACTACCGTACAAGAACGGGAAAATTTACCGTATAGTAATACTGATTCTAGTGATACTGATTTTAAGGTTGTTGTTGATGAAGAAAATAAAATCAATAAAATTGAAAATCTATATGTTAAATTAAAAGTTGATAAAGAAGTAAAACCAGGAATGAAAAAATTGATAGAAAAAAACATTGATAATTTAGATATAGAAATTTGGGAACAAATTTTTATAAATGTTTCTGAAAATGATATTAAGAAAAAATACAGCTACATAAAGAAAATATTAGAAAATTTAAAAGAGAAAAATATTAAAACAATTAAAGAATTTGAAAATGATAATAGATTATATAATGAACAAAAATCTAAGAGAAAATATTCAAAAAATAAATTTGATAATTTTAATGGAAGTTTAAAAAATAAAAATGAAAATTATATTAATGAAAAAATAAAAGCCTCTCAAGATGTAAAGTATGGAGAAAAAGAAGATATTTTAGAAGAGGATGATAATATTAATAAAAAAGTTTATGAAAAGGCAGTAGAAGATAAATGGAATTGTGGAGCACCAATTAAAAAAATTGCAATAGAATATGCAATAAAATATAATTTACCATATCCCAAAGAATAAATTTATATTTTATTAAGTTACTTTACTTGTATTATGTCAAATACAACTTACTTATGTATAGAAAGATTCTTCAAAAGTTTATATTCTATCTCATATAGTAAAATTAGATTAATTAGTGTTCAATTTGAAATGGGGGAATAGACTTTTATGTATTACAAAGAAAAAGACAAATATACATATTACATAATATTTATAATTGCCTTTCAGATAACGCTCACATTTTTAATGAGTTATTATTTGAAATCTCTTGATAGAGATATGAATATAGAGATATCTTTTATATTGTCTGTATCTTTAGTATTAAGTGAATGTTTTTTATTTACAATTTTATTTGGGTTAATAAAACGAGAAAAAATTAGCCTTAACACTGAATTTTCAAAAGAATTTAGGATTTTTCGAATATGTTTTAATATTCAAATTTTTGAAATTATGTATTTTTTCCTTTTTATAAATTATGATTTAGAATTTTGGTCTTTAAAAATTGGATTTTTTATAGAATTTCTATTTTTTCTTTTAGCATATTTTATTATTATATCATATAATTTTCTTAAAAAAGATGCTAGAAATGTTGTAACTAATTATTTATTGAGACTTGAAGAGTGCTTTCCTATTATTTTAGGCATTATGATTATATTAGAATTAAAATTAAGAGGTCTTTATCCTGGTAATTTTATTACTTATTTATACCTCTTATTGATTTTCATTTCAAGTATTGTAACATTTAAGAGCTTAAAAAAGAGATCTCTTAATAGAACAAATACAGGTTTTGAAGCTATTTTATCTATTTTAATTTTTTTAATGATAATTATTGTATTTTTTATATTGATTCTTTTTCTAATTATACTGTTACAAATAAAATCTAATTCATTACAAGATGATACTAAACTTTTTTGTTATGCTTTTACTCTAATTATAGCAATATATATATATATATTACTATATGCATTTTCTGATTTATTTAAGTTTAAATTTTTTGAACTAACAAAACTCTTAATTTACTTAATACTTTTTTTATCTTATATTCTTATGAAATTGGAGTTTTTTCATACAGATATTTTAAATAAAGCTTTTAAAATTATATCAGAAGATTCTTTTACTGAAGCACTTGTTACTTTCGTAGTTTTTGATTCTTTATTTCAAAATGGGCTTTGTTTCTTTGAAGATTTAAAAAGTAAATATTATATTAAAAAAGCAAAAAAAAGTGCTAAATTAACATTAAAAAAACTTAAATAAAAAGAAATATCTAAAAAGATATTCCTTTTTATTTAGAACATGTAAAATCAACAAAATTATTTTAGTCTACTTATTAGATATTCTTCGCTTTCAATGCTTAAAGCTTTTAGATATATACAATAAGAGTTTTCATTTGTGAAAATTTCGATAATATTATCTTGTTTATTAACACTTATTATATCTTCAAATTTTATATGGTTTTTAGTATTTTTACCTCTGAAAATATATTTGTTATCAATTAAAATATCATCATCTGTAATTGAAATATAAAGTTTATTTTTATACTTTATTAAAAACTTATATGTTTGTTCAAAATAAAACCCTGCAAGTAACAAGAATAGAAAAGTTACTTTGAATGCACATATTATCGAAAATATTATCACAAGAATACTTGTAATATATATTTGTTTGAAATAACCCCTATCATAATAATTTATCAACATTGAAAACCACTCCTATAATTTATAACATACTAAATAGTCTGTCTGCTTCTTTTCTATACTGAAGAGAATCATAAAACTTATAAGCAGCACTTGAAGCTCCACCTATAGCTGTAAAAATACCAATAACAGCTCCAACACCTGTTTCAGCTGTAACTCCAGCAATAGCTAACCCAAGTTTAGTAGTATCCATACCACGAGAAGATGCATTTTCTAGTTTTCTGCAAGAATCTACTGCATCTTTAAATCTGTATAGATTAACTGAGTTCTTACTTGTTTCTGTGCGACCTTTAAGTGAACCTTTTGTATTTTTTATTGACCATTTCTTTCCATTAGCAGCATAATAGATTTTAGAAAATCTTGAAGAATTTGTAATTTGAGCTTTTCTTGAAGATATACTATTATCATTATCATATGAAGATGTATCGTTAAGATCAATATTTATATAATTCTTTTCAGCAGTATTTAAATTAACTTCATCTCCTGTAATTATATTATTAATTTTATCATATGTAACTACAGTTTTTGTATCATTACTAATTACTTCAACAACTCTTTTTTCACTATTATCTTCAAGAATATTTACAGAAATATTTTTATCTTGACTTAATATTATGTTACTGTCATTATTACTTAAAGCGAATGTACTAACTGGGAAACTAGAAATCATAAAACTACTTATCAAAACCAATGATATTGTACGCATTTTTCTGTTTTTTAAACTCATATTTACTCCTCCTCTAATGTAAAACAAATTTTTATTTTAATATTTTTATTAAATTTATAAATATCCAAGATTTTATGGAATTTATAACTAATAAACTCTAATAGGACTGAATATTGTTTTGCTCTCATTTCCTGCTTTTACAGTTACCGATAATCTATAAGAATGTCCTTTTGATACACTAACATCTTTAGATAAACTACAAGAACTTTTTTTAGAATTTGACCAGGTAGAAATATTGGTCCATGTTCCAGATTTATTTTTTTGTTGTAATTTTGCTGTAATAGATGTTGAAGTTCCTAATTTACCATCTACATAACATGAGATATGAGCTTTTCCAGAAGTAATTTTCAAATCACAACCAGCTCCTTTAATATTTACCATAAAAACAGTTCCATCTTCTAGATATTCACTAGTTTCTAAAGGCTCATATGCCAGTGCTTGTATTCCAAATGATGAAATAAGTGTTAAGGCACAAGCTCCTGTAAAAAAGATTTTTTTATAGTACAAAAAACCACCCCCTTATTTTCTTTACACTTAGATAACGAAATAAAAAGGTGGTTTGTGACACTTTCTGTAAAAATTTTTTTATTTTATGTTTTCTGCAATTTTCAGTAATTCTTCTTTATAATTTTTCAAGTGTTCTTTGTTGATAGAATCTAGATATATAGTATATGTATCTTTTTCATCATTCCAAAATAAGATTATAGTATCGTCTTTGACAACATACTTAGCTTTATTTTTGTTTATAGTTATATTACTTACTTCTGCGTTTTCTGTGTCTATTATTACAGAACTTGAATTAATTTGATTTGAACGGTATCTTATTTCATCACCTTTGGTATTTTCATATCCAATAAAAATACTTTCTTTAGAACTTTCTCTTTCAACTTCTTTGAAACCCTTTGGTATATATTTAGGTTCTTTTAATATAAAATCAAGTTCCTTATCAGTTTGAATATCTTTAGAAAAAATAAATTCTGTCAAATCTTCATAAATTTCTATTACAATTTTGATAAATTGATTTCGAAGAGCATCAACACTCATAGTTATTGTGAATAATCCAGTTACAACTATTAAAAATACAACTACAACTCGTTTTAAATAGATAACAGTATATTTAATGAAAGGATTTCTTTTTTCTTGACGAATTAGTTTTTTCATCTTCCTTTCAAATCTTTTAGAAAAAACATGATTTAATTCTTCGTCTGGTGGTAATTGATCTAGAATAATTTTTTCAGCATTTGAAGCATGTCTATAAAGCATCTCATCTGTAATATTAATTTTACTCAACGCTTTGCACCTCCAATTCAATTAAGATTTCTTTCAGTTTCTTTTTTCCTCTTTGTATTCTTTTACGTACATTATCCTGTGATATATTTAGTAATTTTGATATTTCAGCATCAGAATAATCATGACTAAATTTTAAGAGAATAACTTGGCGATAATTTGGTGGGAGATTTGCTATGGCTGTATCAATTTCATCATAATCTTCATTATTATTTTCAATTAGTGATTTTGATATTTCAGTATTATAGAAATCATCTTCTATTGATACTATATTTTGTTTTTTTCTCTTTCTATATAAATCTATTGCTGTTCTCTCAACTATTATAACGATAAAAGCTTTTGTTTTGGGACAATTAACTTGATTAATTTTTGATAGGTTTTTTATTATTTTTATAAAAGAATTATGTACAACATCTTCTGATAGATGCTCATCTTTTAATATATTATTAGCAGTATAAAACATTATTTGTTTATATTGTATGTAGATTTCTTCAAACTTTAATTTGTCATCTTCTGAATCAATTAATGATAAATATATTAGCATAGAATATGTCTCCTTTAAATTTTAACTCTACAATGGTACACCATTACATTATAACATTAAAAGGGAGAGGTATTATAATACCTCTCCCTTTTAATGTTATATTCTATGAATATTTATACTATTGGAGAATTCTTCTAAATTAAAGTGATCTAACACTCCTATTAGTATTATATTATCAAAGTATTTATTTAACTTATCAATGTTCTTAAAAATAAATGTTAAATTGTCATGGTCAAGTAATTCTAAATTATCTAGAGCAAGTAATTTAAAGTATGAATCATTGCTTTGATAGATAGCAGCCATCAGAGCAATTAAAAATATCAAGCTTTCACCAGTTGATAGAGCTTCAAAAGATATCTCTTTAGAGTTCATTATAAATCCAAAATCAACCTTATTCTTTTCATTTTTAATAAAAACAGTTTTATTATTAATCCCAATTTCTAATAAAACCTGGTTCATCAAATGTATAAAAGGTTTTATACCATTATTGATTAAATTGGATTTTTCTTGTTTTAAAAGCTTCTCTAATGATTTGTAATGTTCTAATTTTATTTCTTTATCTTCTCTAATAGATTCATTTTTTTCTAACAATATCATATTTTGTTTTATATCTAATTGTTGTTTCCATTTATCTTTTAAATCAATTAAATCTTTTTGAGATAAAGATAACATTTTTTCAAGTAAATCTATATTACCAGAGTTATTAAATAATTTAAGTGCATGCTCATATGCTTCCAACTCAGCTGTTAGATTATCTATATTCAGAATTTCTTTGTCAATATTATTAATTCTTTCTTTTATATTTGATAATTCAATGTTATTTTCTTTTATCTTATTTTCTTGTTCACTAATTGTTTCTAAAAGACTATTTTTAGTTTTACCAATTTCATGATAATCTTTTCTAGCTAAATTATACTTATTTAATATATCATTATAAATATTGGAGAAGGATTTTAATTCATCGTTTAAGGCATTTATTGATGAATTAAAGCCTTCCATGTTGTTACAGTATATATTTTCATCAATAATACATTTTTTCAATTTATTTCTCTCATTTATTGTTTTTATTAAATCATTATTAGTTTTAATTTTATTTTCTATATTAGTTTTTTTATTTTTAATTTCAATACCAGTAAGCTCTAGAGATTTTAAAGTATTATTTAACTCTGTTAGCTTTGTATTAATTTCATTATCAAATTTAAAATCTTGTAGTTTAAAAATATTTTTTTGCAACTTTTCCTTTTCACTATATAGGTCTTTCTTTTTATCTTTATTTACTTCAATTTTATTTTTGAGATTATTATATTTGTTTAATATCTCAGATTTTTTTAGAGTTTCTTTTTTTATATTATCTATATCATTTCTTAATTTATAAATTTCTGACTGCTTTTTTTCAATTTCATTATCTATGTTATTGTTTATATCAATTTTTGTATCACATTTTAATGATGTTAACTGAAAGATAATTGCTTTAATTTCTTTTATATCATTGGATATAATCTTTTTATTATTTGAAACATAATCTAATAATTTATTAAGATTTTCTTCAAATGAATATTTATCTTGATATGCATACATCAACTCATTTAATATGTTTTCTGGGATAATACTATCTAATTTTGAACTTAGATAATGTTTATCATACTTACCAGTCGATATTAAAGAATAAATTAGTTTAGATTTATCATTTGAGTTTAAAGAAAGAAAATTATTAATATCAAAAAAAGTTGTATTTATTCCAAGTTTATCTATTATATCTTTGTTTTTACCACTAAGTTTACTCTCTTTAGATTCTGAAAAATACAGCTCTTCACTACCACTTGATTTTTTTGAATTCAAGGATCTTTGTATAATTCCATTGTCTGTATATAATTTTACAGAAAATCCATTTTGATATTTTGATATTTTCATCATATCAGATGTTTTTTTATCGCAACCAGGTATATATCCTAATATTGCAAATATAAGACTTTCTAAGATAGATGATTTTCCTACTCCATTTTTACCTGTTATGACTATTGGCTTTGATAAATCTATTGTTTTATCATCATAACATTTTACATTTGTTAAGTTTAGTTTTTGAAACATTTTAATACCCCCTATTTTGTTAAGCTGATAAATACAGCTAATTTTTATTTGCTAAAATACATAGCTTATACTTTTATTTCTTCTTATAATATGGGGCTATTTAAAAAAAAATTTGAAACTTTTTATATTAACTACAGTAACATAAAGTATGTTACTGTAGTTAATATAAATATTTGTTGAAAGAGGTAAAAATAAATAATGAATATTGCTGAAAAAATAGAATTGAAGAGAAAAGACTTTGAGTTTACAAAAGGACAATTCTGTAAATATCTAGGAATACATAGTAGTACATACACAAGGATACTAAAAAATAAGATATCTACAACAACTTTAGTTAGTATTTGTAAAATCTTGGCATGGCCATTAGAAGATGAAAAAGATAAAAAACTCATCTTTGTAAAGAGTAAATTAAGGATTACATCATTAATAAGCATTCCATTAGCCTGGATAATATATCTAAATGTTAAAGAAAAAGATAAATTTAGATTAAGACTTTATAGTGATAAAATTACAATAGAAAAAAGTATAGACAATGAAGGTCCAGAAAATAATTTAATAGATGAAGTAGAAAAATTAATATACTTTCACCCTAATTCTGAAGGAAGAGTAAGTCCACGAATATTGATACCATTAAAATGGAGAAGAATATTAGAAATAAAAGAGGAAGATATTTTTACTATAAGTATTTATAATGATAAAATAACACTGAAAAAAATAGATAGATTATAAATCTATCTATTTTTTAAGTTTTATACATTATTTTATTTAATATTCACTACTTAATAGCATTGTAACATGATCAATATCATCTATTACAAAGATTGTTTTTTTAGCATCTATTTCAAAATTCACATCCGTACTTTGTTCTACTTTATAAGTAGATGTATACTTAGGTATTTCTTGTTTATGTGTAACAGACACATAACTAGAATTAATAGGAGTTATATCAAATACTTGAAGATAATCTTTTTTTATCTTTAACTCATCTATTAAATTCCACATAAATATTTGTAATTTAATTGGAATCTCACAATCTACTCCTTTAGTAAGGAACCTTTTGCCTGTAAATAGATAATTACTATCTGTTTTATCTTTTATAGGCATATTGTCAGGGTTAGTTATTAATTCACTTTTTTCTACTGCATTATGCTCTAAGTTGTTTTCTTTTATTACAGTATTTCCAATTCTTAACTCATTTTCAAGTTTAGCTTTTGAAATCATAAGAGTTTCTAATTTATCATCTTCTGTAAACTTATTTTTTAAAACTTCCTTAAGAGATACAAGTTCATCTTTCTTACAAAAATATATTCCTTTTAAGCTCTTTAATTTATCTGTGCTAGTTTTACTATACTCCATAAAATATTTAATTAAAGTCTTAGGAGTTTTCAAAGCAGAAAATTCAAATTTATAGTTATTACCAAGTGAAATAAATTCCCTAACTTTATTATCAAATGTAAACTCCTTCTCATAAACTATATTTAGGCCATAAATTTCACCTAAAAAACCAACTTTTCCACTATCCATAATTTCTCCAAGAGTTTCTATAGCTGTTTTATTATCAAAATAAGTTTTTCCATCTAATGTTATTTTAAAATCATTAGAATTAGAAGCATATACCTTAATATCTTCTTCTAATTTAGATATTGATATATTTAAAGCTTCTATAGAGTTTTCTATTGACTTTATATCTTGTAAAGTAAGTAAATTTTGATTTAAAAATGCTTTTTTGTTTAATTCAATTATCTGAATTTCTCTATTTATTTCACATAATTTTAAAATTCTATCATCAGAACAAGCACATGCTTTTGTTTCGGCATAACTCATAAGCTGATTACCTATATCTTCAGCAGTTCTAGAAGATGAAGAATTATTAAGAATCTGAGCTACATATTTTGCTTTTATTTCTATTGTCTGCCACGAATATGCATCAAAAGAACCCTCAACTACATATCTAAAAATAGATACTTCTTTATTTAAATTTCCTTGTCTTAATATTCTACCTTCTCTTTGTGAAATTGAAGAAGGTTTCCAAGGCACATCTACATGATGAAGTGATTTTAAATGTTTTTGAAAATTAGTTCCCTCTCCCATTTTAGAAGTAGAACCAATTAATATTCTAATAATACCATTATTAAAATCATCAATAAGCTTCTTTCTTTTTTCTGGTGTATTTGCATCATGTATGTATGCTATGTCTTTTTCTAAAACATTATTTTTTAGGAGTTCATTTTTTATATCATCATAAACATTATGTGAATTACCAGTAGGTGTTCCTAGATCACAAAATACTAAATGTGTACTTATTTTATCTTCATGATATAAAGAAGCTATATTTTCACCAACCTTTATTATTTTTGGTGATATACCACTAATTCCAACTAATGCAGGGCTCACAGCCATTAATCGACCATCTGTAGTTACATTTAACATATTATCTATTCTTGGATTATATGAGCCTTTATGAATTTTTTCTGCACGCTCTACAAGAGAATTTATATATTCTCTCATTTGGCTTGTAGGTTTTATAATTTCTACTATAGGTTTTCCTTCTGTCACTTTAGGAATATCTAAGTTTTCTATATCACAGATATTAACCACATCAGCAACTTGTCTAAATATATTAACTAATTCTGGAACATTACAAAATTTAGCAAACCTCTGTTGAAATCTAAAACCTTGTCCAGTTGGATCTACTTCCATTGAAGAAATGATTGAACCAAAGGTACTCGCCCAAGCATCAAAAGTATCTACTCCATAATGTTCTAGAGAAGGTTTATTTAAATAAGTAAGTAAAGTATACATTTCACAAATACTATTAGAGATAGGAGTTGCTGTAGCAAATGTAACACCTTTATTTCCATTCACAGATTTAAAATATCTTAGTTTATTGTATAAATCCTGAGTTTTCTTTGTTTTTAAAGAAGATATTCCAGGTACTTGCATAGTAGTATTAAAATATAAATTTTTAAAATTATGAGCTTCATCTATAAATAAGTTTGTTATACCAAGTTTTTCAAATGAAAGAAGAGCTTCATCTTTGTGCATGTCATTTAATTCCTTAATTCTATTTAAATAACTTTCTTTTATTGTTTCAAGTTTTTTTATAGAAAAGTCAGAACACTCATCTTTATAATACTTAAGTGTTTTATTTAATTCTTTTAGGTCTGATTCTACTAACTTTAGTTCTGTTTCAGCTTCTAAAGGTATTAATCCTAAAACAGAATGTGGAATTATTATACTATCCCAGTTACATGTAACGATTTTAGCTATAATTTTTCTTCTATTGGCTTTAGAGAAATCCTTTGAAGTAGTAGCTAAAATATTTGCTTGAGGATATAAATTAAAATATTCTTTGGCAAATTGTCCAGACTCACAAAGCGAATTTGGTATAACAAATAGATTCTTATTACCTCTTTTTGAATCTATTTTAGATATCCTATTTAATTCTTGTGCAGCTGTAACCATTGTATAAGTTTTTCCTGAACCAACACTATGACATAGAAGGGTGTTACAATCAGATGTAACTATTCTACTAGCCGCTTTTAATTGATGTTCTCGCAATTTTATATTAGGATTTATTCTAACATCATTTAGTATGTTTTTGTATTCTTTTTCTTTATAATCTATAAACTTTTCATTGTATATATCAAGTAATTCTTTATGAATATAGCTATTGCTTGTTACATAGCTATGAAAAGCTATAAGCCATTTATCTAATATATTCATAGCAAGTTGAGTTTCTTCTAAGTTTTTGACAGAAACTTCTTTACCATTTTTTGTTTCTTTATCAGTGATAGTTATAGTTTTCATGTTTAATGCTGCTTCAACAATAGATAGAGATTTTCTTCTTTTTGTACCCCATATGAACTCATTTTTATTTATAGGTATATAAGCAGAACAATTTATTGAATAACCAAGGTGTGTTGAATATAATAGTTGAATTGAATTTTTTCTAAGCTCTAATGTTTTTTCAATAAAATCAGATTTTATATTTGAAGGTATCCAAGTAGATGAAATATTAAAAAATACATCTGTCTCATATTTAGGCTGATTAGCTTCTAGTGCTTTAACATTTACTAAGAAAGCATTATTTTTTATTGATGCTTCTTTGGCTACTTTTAATTTTTCTTTAACATATCCACATAAATAACTATTTCTATCCACTAAATCTCCTGTCAAAGGGTCAATATAAGCAAGTTGTTTAGATAATAATTCATCTTTGATATTATGATATGATTTATTCATTATGCTACAGATATAATCCATATTTAAATATCCATAATTATTGAAAGCAATCATAATAGCATCTTCTATTTTTTCAGGATTTTTTTCAGGTTTTGATTTACCTATAGTTCTTTTTGAGAACATGTCAGCTTTTTTATATGTATCATTTTGCTTATCATATATTTCCAAAGATGCTACAAGATAGTATAAAGTATCCTCAGATAAAAGCTTCTTATTTCCTCTAGAACTTATGAAACCATATTCATTAATGTATTTATCATATTTAGCATTTAAGTTTCTCTGAAGGTCATTTAATTCGTTATCTGTACAGTTATTAAGTTGAGCTTGTATTATATTTTTTATAGTATCTTTAATTATTATAAACTGTTTCAACTTTTCTTTTCTTTTACCAATTAAAGAAGAAGGAATAAGATATTTTCCTTGCTTTTGATAAATCAATTCATTCTCTAATATGAACTCACCTTCTTTTAGTTCATCATCAGTACAAAGCGTTAATTCTTCTTCTTCATACATATATGCATCATTTAGAGGTGTTTCATAGATATCTGAAGGAAAGTATTTCAATAATTTATCATAATCACTAATAGATAAACTTTTTGTACTTTTAAGAACTTGTTTTGGACCAAATTGAGAAGAAACTATCTCCATTTCACCTAACATCATATGAGGATTATTTTTGTAATAATTATTTATATAGAAATCTTCATAGTTGACAACATCTATCCAGTTCTCAGAAGATAATTTATTTTTGTTCTTTCTTAAAAATATTATATCTGTAGTTGTATCTGTATCACAAAAAACTTCAATTGGTAATCTTATAGAACCTATAAAATCACATTTTTCATTGATAATTTTTCTAATGGTAGTATCTGTTTTATCTAATGTCCCAGATGTTGTTATAAATATAATTAATCCCATATCTCTGACTTTTTCAATTGATTTTACAAAGTAATAATCATGAATGTTTAAATTATATTTATTTAGATATTTATCCTCTGTATCATATGGATGAATATTACTAAATGGAACATTTGTTATACATAAATCAATACTTTCATTTTTTATTTTGCTATCTTCATATTTAATATTTATTATTTTAGAAGATGGATATAAGTGTGTAGCAATATCAGAACTTAATTTATCCATTTCAATACCTAATATTTTAGAATTATAATACATATCTTCAGGCATGAATCCTAAAAATCTACCTGTTCCACAAGCTGGATCAAGTATACGGCCTTTTTCAAAACCTAATTTATTCAATACTCTATAGATAAACTTTATAACTATTGCAGGAGTATAGAAACTAGTTAAACATGAAGCTTTTGCACTGTCATAGTAATCACCTAAAAGCT
The DNA here is from genome assembly GCF_056716065.1 of Clostridioides sp. LIBA-7678. Classification (NCBI taxonomy): domain Bacteria; kingdom Bacillati; phylum Bacillota; class Clostridia; order Peptostreptococcales; family Peptostreptococcaceae; genus Clostridioides; species Clostridioides sp. LIBA-7678. The sequence continues at coordinate 13,105 of NZ_CP196989.1, forward strand.
TTTTTAATTCTTCATCACTTTTAGAACCTTCAGTAAACTTTTTTGAAAGACCACCCCACCCAACATACTTAGATAAAATAGTTTTATCATTAAGAGTAATATCCTTTTGTGAGTTATTTAATTTATTTAATACAGTTATAGCATTTAAATTATTTTGATAACGGTCTGAGTTATTAGTTGATAGATTTTCTCTTGATAAAAAGAAATCAGATATATCTGATTTCTTCTCACTAATTTTTGATTTGAGATTTGTAATTTGTTTAGTAAAATTATTTTGAAAACAGTTGTTTAAATCGTTCCTATAGGATTTTTTTATATCTTTTTTAATAATTTCTTTTGATTTATTATTATCATTAGAATTTTTTATATCATTTGTTCTATCAAAGTATAAATCAAATAAGGAAATTTGGTTTTTGATAAGTTTTTTCTTTTTATTTGACTTTTTTTTGGTTTTATTATGATTCCCATTTTGATTTATTTCATTAAATTTAGTTTTAAAAAAATTTATTAAATTACTCATTGTTTTCTCCTTATAAGTTAAATTATTTTATAATGTTTCTGCATACTGTATTAGAAGTTTTATTTCTTTATTATTTAAGCTTTTTACTTCTTCTAAATCGAGGTCAGGGAACAATATATTTATTGCTTTTGTTATTTTTTCTGGAATCTTCTTTTTACACTCTGCATATTTAGTTGACAATACTAATCTTTCATTTGAATATTCTTTTTTATTTATTTCTTCATCATAATTTTGAATAGATTTAAGATACTCTAAATCAACTGCATCTATGATTTCATCATTATCAATGCTTATAAGTTTACAGTTTAAAACATTAGCATTTAATGTTCTTGCACAATTGATGATTTCTTTAATTTCTTTATCATCATCATAAAAATAAGGAATTGTCATAATTGCCATCCTATATCCAGATGAACCAGTTATATTAGTAATTGGACAATTAAATTGAGGTAATTTTTTTAAAGCATTTCGTTGGCTTAAAGATTGAGCTTTTCTATCAGCAAGATTTTTATTAAATAAATATTGTCCTAAAGCTCTTTGAATTTCTGTATTTTTTAAACTTACACATATTTCTAATGTTGAGTTAATAGGCAATACATAATTGTCATCAGTAAGTTTTGAAGTACCTTTTTTAAAAATTTCACCAGCTGTATAATCTTCAGAAATAATATGGCCAAATGAATCTAAAAGATATGAATCTACATTAAAACTTACTGTTGCTTTAGTTACTATTTGATTGTTATTATAATTTGAAACTGCTAGTGAGGTAGAAATTACTTTAAAAATTGAACCATCATCATTATTAATAATATATGGATTTTCTCTATAATCTCCATCAAAATAAATTTTATCTGGTTCAAAAATACTTGCTCCTACTAGTTTATTTACATAAAATACACCTTTTAAAGTAAGACTTACTCTTTCATCTTTATCAAATACAATTTGTTCTAACTCTTCAGATAATTTTAATGAAATATTTATTTTTTTCATAATGTATTCCCCCCATTTTATGTAGCTGATTTATACAGCTTAAATTTAAGTTGCTAATTAATAGCTAATTTTTTTATTACATACAATATGGTTCAATTTTTAAAGTTTTTTGAATAAAAATTTGATTATATACTATGACATTTCATTTAACAGATTTTATAAAGTAACGAAAAGATTTTGAGATACTAGAAATTCTGGAATTGTAATGATATGGTGTTATATATCAATATCGCAACAATAGAAATTAAATATGGAGTGTAAAAAATAGAACTTTTTTACTTCATCTCTTTGTATTAATATAATATTTATATAACATGATATTTATATATTGACTTTTAGACATATGTCTAATAAAATAAATTTAAAGGTGTGTGATTAAATTGAAAAAAATACCAAAATCTGAATTGTTAGTTATGAATTTTATCTGGGATAAAGATATGGATAAAATACCTGCAAGAGAAGTAGCTCATTTTATGGAAGATTATCATGAATGGACAAAAGGGACTACAGGAAAAGTTCTTTCTCGATTAAGCGACAAAGGATTTCTAGAGTTTGAAAAAGATGGTAGAAATACTGTGTATACTGTTAAGGTTAAACGTGAAGAGTATTTGAAGTTTGAAACAAAAGATTTCTTTAAATTTATGCATAAGAATTCTATGCATAGCTTTATTTCATCACTAGGTTGTGAAAATGAAATATCAGATGATGATATAAAAGAGCTTGAAAAATGGATAAAAAAAAGAAAGTAGGAGAATTATCTTATGGAACTTTTTATCGAGATTTTGAAATTAAACATTTATATAAGTGTACCAATTCTTTTGTTTATTTTATTTACTAAAAAAGTAAATAGATATGGTTATAAGTTTTATTATTTAATGTGTATTTTAATAATATTTAGAATGTTATTTATATCTAAAATAAATTTAAATATATTGGCTATCAACAATAACATAATTAAGAGTTATAAACATAGTATTGATAGCTATATATCATATGGTTATAGTATTAATCTAGACATATTTATGTATATTTGGATACTAGGTATTATATTAATATCTTTTTGCCATCTAAAAGCTAATTATAAATTTTATAACTATGTAGAAAATTTACAAGAAGAAGTTTTGGATGCAGATATTATTAATGTATTAGATGCCCAAGTAAAAAAATTAAATATAAATAGAAGATTTAAAGTATATAGAGTTAAAGGGATTTATTCTCCTGCTATTATAGGATTAAGAGATTATAAAATAATAATTCCAGAAAAAGAATATAGTAGTAGAGAGTTAAACTTTATATTTAGACATGAATTAGTTCATTATAAAAGGAAAGATAACTTATTTAAAGCTATGGTTAGTATTGTATGTACAATACACTGGTTTAATCCAATTTGTCATTTACTAAAGAAACAATTTAATGAATTATGTGAATTATCCTGTGATGAAATTGTAATTGATGAATATACTTCAAGTGAAATCGAAGAATATGCATATCTAATATTAGATACAATAAAATATAAAAAAACATTAAAATATTCAACATGTGTATCTCAGTTTCGAAATGAAAAAAATATTATTTTAAAAAAGAGGTTGAATCGTATGTTTAATGAAGATAAAAGGAAAATTAATCTAGGTTTTAAGTTTTTATTAACTTTTATAATAGTTGGGTCTATGTTTTCTATTAATGCTAATTCTGAGCCAAATGAAAATATATTAGGAGATACTGATGGTAAGATTAGCTATAATAAAAATGGAGAGACATATGGTCCATCTGTAACAGATTCAAATGGAAATCTAATTGAGCCAGAACTTATACAAGCTCTAGGTATAGGAAAGAAAGTAGGGTATGTAAGACAAAGAGATTTGTACGATTGTGATAATCAACCGAGAACACCAGAAGAAGCCGTTTTATATACAAGAAAAAGAAGTTTTAATATATTTAAAAAAAGTATACCTCTTTATGATAAAGAAGGTGTGAAGATTATAGGAAGATTTAAAGTTGATTAAAATAAAAAACTGATAGAAAATAATTCTATCAGTTTTTTTATGTATATTATAAGTCTATATGATATTCTCCTATAATAGTTTCTCCATCTTTATCATAAAGAGGTATACTTTTATATTTTTCATTAGATTTTGCTATTTTATTCATATAAGCAACAGCTTCTTCTGGTGTATTTGGTTGACTGTCTTCAGAATATAAATCATCAAGAGATACATAACCTTCAATATCACCTACGCCAAGTGCTGATATCATATTCTTAGTTTCATATAAATATTGACGTTCTTTTAGTTCTTCATTTGAGATCTCTATATCTAAACTCTTCATAGTTGCAATTGGGCTTTGTTTTGCTCCAACTGTTTTATATCCACTTCCATTATAAGCTTTAGTAGTGCCTTTTGTATAATATGTTCCTTTTGAAGTAGTTGATCCTGTTGTAGCTGTAAATCCACTAGTTTTATTTGTATTATATTTCCAACCAGTAGTTTTAACAACAGTTCCATTTGTATTATATAGATTAGCATGTGCACCCATTATTCCACTATCAACAGATCCAGATTTGCAAGTTATTGTGGTAGCACCTGTAACACCTGCAACTAATTTTGCACAACCTGTATGATTAGTATAGTTTTTACCATTAGCTGTAAATGAAGTAGTACCACTAATTGCTTTTGAATCAATTGAATAAGAACTAGGCTGTTTAGAATGTGTATTAATGTTAATTGTATCAGCAAAAACGCTAGTAGAAAATAATGACATAACAGCTAAAGAAAAAGCGAATGTTTTTTTAATATTTTTCATATTCATAAAATAAAACCCCTTTTATAGTATTTTTAGACAATTGTCTTCCTTAATTAATATAATATTAGACTAATGTCTAAAAGTCAACTACTTTTTCCATAATATTACAATTTATCAAAGTGTTTATTAAATGAGAATAACCTAAAAAGAACATCAGACAAATAGGTAAGCTAATGGAAGAAATAAAAGAGAATTATTCAAATATTATGGTGTTTAGTCAAAAGAATAAGCAAAGCATTCAACCATTTAGTAATAAATAGCTAACAAAAAAGTCAAAAATGATATAAAATCATTTCTGACTTTTTTTAGTTCTATAAGTTAAAATAAGACTTATAACTTTTATTTAAATAAATTTCTAAATACCCTAAAATTATAAGTATAATACTATTTATGTTAATTGAATATGATTGAAATCCGATTTCACTAAGAATGAAGTATGTGTATCCATCTTTTATATAACAACTATTATAATCATCATCTAAAATAGGAAAAGAACAATTGATTAAATTTATTATATGTTTACTAAATGTTGTATTAATAGCAATTACATAAGAATCATTCTTATAATTTGAAAAAAAATCATCATGTGTAGCATTCTCGCCTATATCATCCTCTAAAGCAATAATGAAAGATTTAAATATCTCATAATCTTCATGACTAGATGGCATGTGTTCAACACCTAAATGACTAAGTGATTCATAACAAAACTTTATCTTAAAAAACTTCTCGAAATTTTTAAATAAATTAACAATGATATCTAAATCATAATTTGATGAACAATAATCATCGCAAAAGTCAAAATAATCTTCTAAATGATTTTGTATTTCACCTTGAATAACAAAGTCTATATCTTTTTTTAGAACTACATTATTTTTTATAAAATATTCTAATACTGTTTTGCAGATATATAAATATTCTAAACTATATATTTCATGGAACATATAATTTATTGAAAATTTTTTTGAATAATATTTTATAAGTTCATCTAATTGGAAAGTATGATTAATAATATCTAAGTCTAAATTCATACATATTTTTTTATATTTTAAAAGAAATTTAAAAAATTCTCTAAAAGCAATTTTTTCAGTATATCCAATATGTTTAAGCAATTGCTTTACCTCCTAGTATAATAATATAAACAAAGAAGCCTTTAAGAGCTTCTTTGTTTGTGCTATTTTTATTTGTTATTTTATAAAATAGAAACTGTATCTGAATTAAATACAAATAAATTTTTATTAAATTTATTTAAGCAAATGATATTATTTGTTATTATGAAAGCAGTTGTAGCACTTAGAATATTAGTTGCAAAATTTTGGGGATGTTTTTGTATTTCAGAACAGGAATATGTTTCATTTTTAACCTCTTCTTTTGAAGTCAAAATCTCTGGGAAATAATTGCAAACAGGTGGATGTATTATGTTATTTTCACATTTAACACCAATTACAGTTTGTCCAGTTCTTTCATCTCCTTCTCCATTACCAGTATCAATGTAAACTAGAGAATTAATACAACTATCATAAAATACATCATTTAAAACGATACGTGCTTTATTGTTATCAACACATCCAATAAGTATAAAATCATTTAAAGAATTTTTAATTAAATTTACAACAAGTTTTTTATCAACTAAATACTCATCAATAAAAGATACTTTTATACCTAATTTATTATATCTATTTGAAAGGACCTCTGCTTTATTTATACCTAAATCTTTAGAAGTAAACTTTTGATTACGATAATTTTTAGATTCAACTATATCACCATCAATGAGTATAATTTCATCAATTTTTTTTTCAGAAATGGCCAGTTGAGATAGCAATGTAATTAAATGACTTCCTGTTGCTCCACATCCAACTATTATTATTGAAATCATAGTACTACCCCTTATTTTTAAAGTTGCTATATGTAGCAGATAAATAAGCAACTATTTTATCATGACTAGGTTCCAATCTCCAATCAGGGGATTTACCCAATTCCTCGTATCCAAAAGTATAAAGTACTTCTTCTGTAAGACCTTTTATCTTTATATTTTCTATATCTTCTTCATTGTCTATTTCTTTTATAACTTTACCAAACACTTTTACTATAATCTTTGTGTATTCTTTACATTCTGATTCAAGCTTTAAGTATTTATTTACATTACCTGTATTATTTTTATTATCATTTATACTAGGTGTATTGTTTTTGTCCTCTTTAGGTTTTTCATTTAAATTTTTTAATTGTTTACTAAATAATTCTGTAAAATTCATTTTTATTTACCTCCATAAATGTATTAATTAATTATCTTCATTGCAAATTTTTTATTAAAAAGCTGAGGATTAAATAAATCTTCAGGAGAATACCAATATAGGCTTACAATATTTTTTTTATATTTAACAAAACATGCTAAATATTGAGTTAAGAAACAATCATAAGTAAAATTATAATATTCTGTTACTATAGGATACTTGTTTTTTCTTAACCAAAATTGTTGCATTTTTCTAGTCCAATTTTTAGGAAAAGAAATAATTTTAAGTTTGGTATTTTCAGTAATTTCTTCTTTTATAACACATACATTTCTTTTATCTATTTCTTTTAGCTCTTTCTTTGTTGATATTATAGGTGTTTTTTCTAAATCTGCACAATATAGATATAAATTTAGACTAGAATTTTCATTAATTAAATATTCTGAGAGATTCTCTATGTCTTCAATGATAAATTCTAAATAATTACCTTGATTATCTAATAATTCAAATAACATAGCCTTCTCACAAGAAACATATAAGTCAAAGAGTCTATTTGCATTGACAGCTTCTTCTATAATTTTTCCTTTATCATTAGTGTATTTTATATTTAATGAATTACGTTTTATTTTGAAATTATTTTTTCCACATATTAAAATCACATTTTACCTCCAATTTATAATTTATTTTGAATAAGTTTTTTGGTCCATTCGTTATAAGTATAATTTTTAATTAATAGATTACTGTCAAATTGTTTATGATTTAGATATTCTAGTAATTCTAAATAATCTAGATTTTGTGTGTTATTTTCTACAGAAAAGTAGTCAATAGTATTTGCCATGCTAAAAAAGATATTTGGTACTAGAAAAATATTTTCTATTTTGTTGAAATCTAAATTAATTTGATTAGAACCTAAACAAACATTTCCATTGTTATATACATTTGAAAATGGATAAATAAATAATTGAGTATTTTCATTTATATTTTTTGTCTTGGATACTGATACATATAATTTACTAAAGATATTATTAACAATTTTTATTGCAAACAATAAATTTGGCATACCTATATCACTATAAAAATCTTTACCAAAACTCATAGGAGCAGATAGTTCCTCTCGAAGTATAATATAGATCTTTGTTGTTTTATTTAATTGAATTGTCTGAATAAGTTTCATGTTATCTTTTTCTTGATATATAGGACTGAAGAAAGGTATATCTGACAGGTTTTTTAATTCAGAAGATGAGAGTATACTACTTATAAAATCTGAGACAAGCAATGTTTTAACTCTTTTTCTTCCATTATTATTTTCTATAAGGTTAACTGTGTTACTATTCTCTATTAATTCAAATAATATAGTTTTCATTATATCTCTCCTCCAAGATACTTAATAAAATCAATATAAAAACATCAGTTCTAATTCCTGATTTACTCAGAGTATTTGTAGAAATACGTAAAAAAGTATATCCGCTTGAACAATAGCAATCATCACCATAATCATCTATAAACAGGTTTTTTATTAGTGATATTATATTATTTTTTATAGCAATATTAATAGCTATAACCATGATATCATTAGTAAAATAAGAATAAAATTCATCATGAAATGTATAAGTATCTTCGATTTTTTTGGAACTAATTTCTAAACAATCTTCTATATACAAAATAATATCTTCAAATATTTTATACATATTAGTATCATTGTACATAAGAGTTTTTTCATAACGAGAAGTGATTAGATCATAATAACTAGTAAAAATATGATTAATATTACAGAAGCTTTCAAGTGTATTAAATAATTCTTCAACTAACTCAAATGCATTTTCATCTTGAGTAACTTCTGAAATCATATCACTAGTGCTTTTAAGAATAATGTTGATAATATTTGTATTTATCATATTAAAGTTTTTTAGATATTGTAAGATGATTTTATTTCTATTTACACAACAATAACAATTATTAGATTTTAATAAACTAATATAAAAATCTAAAGCATCATTAAATGATAATTTCATATTAATAAATTGTTTTGTATTGATATAATTTTCTTTGAAAGAGATCTTTATTTTTGAAAGTTCTTTTAGATTATACATCAATATATTTTTCTCAGATTGGCCAATATGTTTAAACATTAGTATATTTCCTCCTCTTCATCAGTAGATTGAGGAATTGATGATAAGTTTTCTTTTAAATATTCAAATTCAATCATGTCATTTATAATATGGTTCTCTTCAACATTATCTATAGATAGCATAGAAGATACTTTAACAAAAATTCTTGATGGTATCTTTTTTAATACTTTCTCATTAATTTTTGGAAGGGATGAGCACATTTCTAATAAATTTCTTATTAATATATCATCTCCTGATAATTCTATTTGGGAGTCCAAATTTTTTTGTAGTTCATCAAAATTAATCATATAAATCACTCCTAATTTTTATAATTTGATTTTTTTAGTTTATTTTCATAATAATAATTACATTTATGAAAATTCATACAATTATTAATTGTTTTATTAATAAAATCACAGCAAGGCATATTGAATCCTAATAGCTCATACAGTGAATCATCATAATGACCACAATTTATACATTTTACAAGATGGATTTCTTCGTCCAAAAGTCCTAAAGCATTTTCTTTAGAAATTATGATATTTCCATTTGTTCTACTAGATTTTAAATAAAGTAGTACAGCTGATTTTTTTTCAGCATTTTTTTTAAATATAGTTTTTCTAAATTTAATGTCTGTATTATTAGAGTGATTTACTTTAAATCCTAAATAGAATAGAATTTTTTTTACCCCAAAGATATTACCATCTTCCATAAGTATTTTTATGGTATTTTCTTTAGTAATGGTAATAATATCATTTGAATTGTCTGGTTTTGAATAAAATAAAGCAATTTCTTTTTCTATATTATTCTCTTTAATTTTTAATTTTTTTAATATAGTGTTTGCTTTAGCTGGATATCTTACTGGGAATCCTAAATTGAATAAAATTTTTTTTGTCTTAAAAATATTTTGTCTGTTAATCTCATTAAAGTTTTTAAATATCTCACCTAAATCTTTTCGATAGAGTGAAGATAATAATAAAGATTTTGATTTCATTAAAAAAACCTCCTTTTTATTTGTTATGCTGATAGTGACAGCTTATTTTTTTAGTGCTAGAAGATAGCTTTGATTTAATTCATATATAATATGGGGCATTTAGAAGTCTTTTTTGAAAATTTTTATAAGAAATAAAAAAACTGTTATTAAAATGATTTATAATCACTTAATAACAGTTTTAATTTTGAAAATTATTTTTTAATATCATAATTTAAATTCTTTTAATATAGAATGAACATCTAGTCTATATTCTTGAATAACTATTTCCTCTCTTGAAGTATATTTATAAAGTTAATACCATCAAAATTTATTGACTTTACATTACTTTATCTAAATAGATTTAAATTGATGTAAGATCTGAAAAAGAACTGCATTCTTGTAGCTTATAATAAAGCGTTTCAAGTGTTATTTTATCATTAAAATATATGTCTATGTTATTATCAAATACACATATTTTTGCTATAGTTCCATTATCATAATAAAATAATTTTACAGTAGTTATATCTATAACCATTTCCTCAAGATAGATTTTCCAATGCACTTTAAAATTATGTAATATACAATGTTCTTTTTTATCAATTATCTGATTGATGAATAAGGTATCTTTAAATTTAGATTCATGAGATTCATTGGTAGTTTCAACATTATTGAATGGTTCAGTATCAACTTCAATAGATTTATAAGGCTTGTTTTCATATAATTTGCTAATTGAATAAAATAATAAAGTTAATATAGAAATGTAAATTAGTTGTTTTGGTAAAACTAATAAAAAAAATAATAATGGTATTAATAGGTAAGTGCTTATACGTAATTTTTTAAGAATATTTACAATGTAAAGTATATTATATTTATTTAATTTTTTTGCTTTAATCAAGAAAATTCCCCCTTTATCGCTAACATGTATAGCTTATTTTTTATATGCATTAACTATGCTTAAATTTTTTATTACATATAATATGGTATAAAATTTAACTATTTTTGAAATAAATTTAAATTCTCTAATAAAAAATATGTTCCCTTAATGATAGTAGTTTTGTTTAAGCTATCTACCATAAAAGGAACATATTATCTGACTAATTATTTATTTTTATATATTAAGATAAAATTGTAATGAATTAAACACCTTTAGTATAAGAAGTATATGTTTCTCCTGATCTTACTAAATCATATGGAAATACAGCTCCTCCTCCATAATTTAAATTAACACCTGTTGTTGATTTATATGCTTTATAAACTAATTGAGAACAATAAAACGCATTTGTAAGTTCTGGTTGCTCAAATATCCAGTTATATGGAGAATTTCTCTTATTATATGCCCATGTTGCAGCAGTCTTATCTTGATTTGCTGTAGTACTTCCTACTCCTAAACCATAAATAGTATTATATCTATCACGCCAATTATTATTATATACTTTTACTCCACCATCAGAGAAAGATTCAACTGTAGTTTTAGCTGTATGAACTATTCCTGCATGACCTATAAGTTTTCCTGATGATCCATCTTTAGTAACAAGTATAGCACCTATTCTTGTTGGATATGTACCTGATGTTGCTTTAGTAAGATTTGGATCTTTATCTGTACTTTGTATTCCATTTTTATGCAATTCTTGGTCTATTTCTTTAAATCCATCTAATTGTTTCTGAATTATAGCTTCATCACTTTGACTTTCATTATGTTGGACTTCATTTGCGAATAATAACATGCTAGAATTGATAAGAATTAAGCCTAATACTAAAACACCTGAAACGTAATTTTTAATTTTCATAGTTCACATCTCCTTGTATTTATATATTTTAACCATTCAAAAGAACAGTTAATTATTAATAAAAAAAGATACAAAAGTCTTATTCTCATATTTTTTTAATTTAATAGATTTCTTCAATTTAAAATCACCTAAATTATAAATATAGATTTCTTCTCCATTAGAAGATAAAAATTCATCTTTATTTATACAGCTTGAAATATGCTCATTTTCAGTATCATATTGATTTATTTCTAAACTATCTATATTTAACCTAGCTACTCTATGTTGAGTTGTTTCACCTAAAGAACTGCTTTCAGTTATGTAAAGATAATTTTCATCAGCCAGTATCTGAGATAAGTTATCAAAGGGTAATTCAATGATTTTAGATGAATAGTCATCTAGATTAACTCTTATAATTTTATTTGAAAGCATATCATTACCATCTCTATTTTTTAATATATATAGGTTGTTATTTATAATTTTTGCACTTGTTGCATAACTTCCATCTGATATATCAATAGTTTTCTCGATACTTAAATTTTCTTTATTTATAACTGATAAAATTAATTTATAGGTGCTGGAAACTTCTTTAAAAGATATTAAATATACTTTTTCATTTTTTTCAACTAATACTATTCCTACACCTAGATTTTTAAATATTGTTGATTTTAATATTTCATTGGACTTTAAATTTGTTTTAGAAAGAAAAACTTCGTCTGGACTAGATGATCCTGAGTAGATATTTTTTTGATCAGATACAAAAAAAGTTGGATTATTACCTTTGGATGAGATTATAGTTTTAGGTTTTAATGTATCTTTGTTTATTTGGAGAACAAAGTCATTTGATTTATTGTTAGTTGCAGGTGCTGTATAGTAAATGTTTTCTTTGGTATCATCACCTGTTGTTTTGAATCCTGTTAATATTATTCCTCCATATTTTATTTTTTTATTACCTTTATAATTGCCTTCTGAATCATATAAAGAAATTACAGAGCTATTTTCCATAGAGGTATTAATAGTAGCATACTTATATTCCTCATCATCAGATTTTGAACAAGCAGTGATTATTATAATTAATAAAAATAGTAATATTAATTTTTTCATATATCCTCCTAACATTTGTATATATAAAAATAATTGTACTTAGATGTTAACAATAATTTTCTGAAAAGTCAATATTTTCGCATAACTGGTCGTTTAAAAGGTTAAAATGGGAGAATATGCAAGATAATATACTAAATTATTAATATAAAACATAAAAGGAACATATCAATTAATTTATTTTCAAAAAAATCTTTAAAATGAACCATATTTGTTAAGAGATAAAAAAATAGCTATTTATTAGTAAAAAAACACAAGTTGTAATTGTCAATAAAGAGAAAGGAGAAAAAGTATGGTTGAACAGTTAGAGATTTAGTAAAAATAATATAAAGGGTGATATTATGAAAAATAACAAAGAGAGCTTAAAGTTATTAAAAGAAAGCATAGAAAATGAAACAGGTGTTAAGTTGGATACTTTAGAAATAGGGGATATGCTTTTATCTGTAGATAAGGAAGAATGTGGACTATATGAGCTTTTTAAGATAGTACAAGTTGGTAAATTTTTATTTTTAATTGATTGTGATGGAAATGGAAATCTAATTAAATCTAGAAATGAAAAAAATACCTTGAATATAGACATAGAATCAGATAAAGAGTTTATTTTAAATAACCCTGACTATATGCAACTAAATATACTTAGAAAAAAGGCTTTTAGAGATTTAGCAAATGATTATTCATTTACTAAGTTTAGTAAAAAATAAAGAAGAAAAAATATATTTCCAAGAAGGTATGAGAGGAATGGATAGTATGATAACAAGAAAAATAGCACCAGCAGAACTAAAAGTAATGAAGTTTATCTGGGATTCAAATACTAAAATAGCATCAATTAATGCTACTAATGCTATGTATGAAAAATATGGATGGAAACAAACTACAACATTAACACTACTATCAAGATTAATTAAAAAAGGTTTTTTAAGCTCAGAAAAAATTGAAAGGTATACATATTATAAACCTACAGTTATAAAGAGTGAATATGCAAAATTTGAAACTAAAGAATTCATTGATAATGTCCATAATGGTTCTTTGGAAAGTCTATTAGATTCATTAATGACCTGTGAGCAATTAACAGATGAGGAAAGAAAGTACCTGAAAATTTGTATGGACAATTTAAAATAAAAAATCAAAAAAGCTATATTACTAGAAAATATTACTCTCATAGAATATAGCTTTTTTATTTAAAGTTTATAATATCAATTTTATAAAATAATTAATTTAGTATAAGGAAACTTCAGTAACTTCTATTAAAGATTCTGAAGGAAAATCAGGATGTATTATCTTTGGAATAAAACTGATCTGTAGATTTTCTTGGTTATTATAAAGATCACGAATACAAAAACCATTTTCTAATTCAGATAAAATTGAATTAGGGGTTTCTTCTGACCATTCAAAAATCCCAATACAAAAATCAATAGTTTCTCTTACCTCCTCAATAAATATATCATATGTATATATCTTACCAACCATATGTTTTAAGCTAGATATTATACTTGATACATTATATTGTCTTGTATTATAGTAATAAAGTAATGAATGAAGACGCTTTTTAATAGCATTTTTTAGTTCACATAATGATATTTGATGAGTTTTATACTTATTAAATAAATTGTGAAATAGCTCGAAATCATTATACATGCTTGTATCAAGATCTCTATCAGTAGGAGAAAGATATAGCTTTTTATTATCTATAAAAGCCCCAAATTTAAAAATTTCTTCGTTTAATGTGCAAGTTTCTATGTATCTATCTATGATTTTGTTGTAATATTTTATATTTATTTTTAAACTTTCAGCCATAAAAGTACCTCCTATAAATTTAAAAATCAAAATTTATGACATTGCCCAGACACCTTTTTCTTGCCTAATAAAAATATGATTTATTTGAAGTGTTTGTCTAACTTTTTCTCTCCAATATTTATTTGAATTACATTTTTTATGACCTTCGATTTCTTTATAGATATCTTCTAACTTTGCTACTTTTCCTAACTTCTCTATTACTGTAGCAACCAAGTCTTTCCAAGTTATGCTCATACTATTTCTTAAGTCACAAGTACCTTTTTGTACTATTGAAAAATCTAATGTATATGAATAATCCCTTCTAAGAACTATTGCTGTTTCATGAGCTATCCTTATGAAATTTTCTTTTTTATAAGATTTTGTATCACTAAGACAATTATTTTGTTCTTTTACAATTATTTGTTCCAAAGTTCCTATTTTATCCATATCTAGTAACATAGAATATAGTTTTCCTTGTTTTTTTATATCAGCTGTAAGAATTATGAGTCTACCACCTTTTTCTAATGATGCAAATTGCTTTGATAAACAATAATTTATTTTTTTCATAAATAGAGAATAGTCTTTAATGTGAGATAAATCATTTTTTAATGGAGTATTTCCATAAACATATCCACTATATTTAATAATATCCCAATATGGTGGATGCCAAAATATAAGTTTATTTCGCTCCTTTATCTCATCTGTCATTAAATCAAATCCCATGTTTAAATCATAACAATTAGACTGAATTCCTAATGTATCTGCTACATCTTTAGTTGTATTACTTCCACACATATAATCACTAATACAATCAGAATTATAAACATTAAGTAAATCAACTATAAGTTTACCTGATGTATTTCCACGATAACTAGCATTTCCATAATCTCCTCTTTCTTTATAGCTTACTAAACTTCTCATATCTAAATACCTCCTTATAACTGACATATGCAGCTTATATTTTATTTACTGTAAATCAGCTTTATTTTTTAACTAATATGGGGCATTTAGAAGTATTTTTTGAAAAAAATTATTTTAGGAGGTTATTATATTCTGAAGTCACATTTGAAATGAGTTAATGTATTTTATAAAAATATTGAAGAAGAAAAACTGAATACTTGTTTATTTTTCTTCTTCAATATTTCTATTTAAATATCATTGATGAAATCACAATCTTTTAAAGACTTGATTAAACTTTCGATTGAATTAGAATGTATAGTACAAAGGAAATATTTAGTTTCAAATCTCAAGTAAGCCTTTTTTTTGATAAGTATATTGTAGTATGTAAGTCTCTTTATCTTTTTAGCTTCTAAAAACCCCCTATTAACTAACTTTGATAATAATGAAAGTGTTGTAGAGGCATTCCAGTTGTATTCATTTTCCATTGCACTTGTTATATTTTTAGAAGATATTTCATAATCTGTATCCCAAATAAATTTCATTATTTTTAATTCTGATTGTGGTATCTTTATTATTGTTATAGACATATAAAACCATATTCCTTTCATATAAACTACATATAAATTGAAGTTATCTAATTTTATAAACTTTGATATAGGAACTTTTATATTTTCTTTTTAGTAAAATGAATATAGTTCTTATGACATTTTCTAATATAATATTTGAGTATAACTATGTTTTTGATGTATAGAACCTTGTAAAAAGTAGAAGTTCCAGTAAATTTATTTGAATGTGATGGATAATTATTATTTTTCAACCAAATCATTTTCATGTATTTTGTCCAAAATCTAGGAAATATAAATCTTTTAATTCTTACCATATTTTTTGTATCTTCAAAAATAGTTAAGATAGGAGAAACCTTTATATTAGTCCTATTGATTTGTTTTAATAGAGATTCTTTTTTACAAGAAAAAAACAAATCTGGGCAAAATGCAGAAATATACACTGTAGAATCTCTAGTTGACAAAGTAATAATTTTTTCTATAAAAATTTCAAAATTGCCTCCTCCTGGACCTATAAAATGTAAAGCTTCTATATTATTATCAAGTGATACTTCTTTAAGCTTAGAAGCACATACATTTTCATTTACTAATTCCCCAACATTGTTCATATTAAAATCTATATACTCAATTTCAATTTTCTTTTTTATAATTTTTTTACCATCTTTTCCTTCGATTTTTATCATATTGAACTCCTTTTAAGCATGTAAAGACACAAAAAATATAAAATATATACTGTAAGTATATATTAACACAAAATGAGTAAAAAAGTCATGTGTATATTAGTAAATAAAATTAAGAATAATTGAAAATAAAAAAGATGTCTAAGTTTACTAAGACATCTTTTTATGACTAAATTTTTATTATTTTAAATTTCTATTTTTTTTAATTGACCTTATAATATCAATTAGAAGGTTTAATTCTTTACCATCTAAATCATTTATACTCTCATCTATGTTATCAGTGCTGATTTGGAATTTATTAAGTTCATTTTTCTCTTTTAAAATGTAATCAGATGAGACATTTAACACATCAATAAGCTTTATAAAAGTAAAAAGGCTAGGAGATTTTATTCCCTTTTCAATATTTGAAATATATCCTTTTGATAGACCTGTTAAGTTAGCAATATCTTCAAGAGTTAAATCTAGTTTTTTTCTCTGTTTTTTGAGCCTATTGCCAATTTCAATTAAAATTTTACTTTCAGTATCCATATTTATAGTTTCCTATATTCAATGATTTCTTGCAACAATTTAAGAATAGACTTTTGTTCTTTTAGTTCCAAACTGTCAACTAATTCATAACATTGAGAGGAGATAGTATCAATATGATCTTCATTTTGTATGATATTTTCAAATAAAACTTCAAGAGGCATTTCTAGTGCATTTGCAATTTTTAATATTGTGCGAAGTGATGCCTTTCTCTCACCTCTTTCAATTTGCCCAATGTATGTAGGAAATAAATCAATTTTTTTAGCTAATGCATCTTGACTATATCCTAATCTTCTCCTTTGATTTCTTATTCTTTTTCCAATTATAGATTCTATTTTATCTAATTCTAACATCTGCACCCTTCCTAATTAATTATATAAGTAGTTTATAATATTTTAAAATATTATATCTAAATAATATACTATAAGTGTCATTGCAATGTGCTAGTAGCGTGTTATTATAAAAATATATATACTATTTAGGCTGAATTAAAAAATATTCCTAATTAATAAATCTTATATAAATGTATAAAATAAACTACTATTATAGAATGAATGGCAGTAGTTTAGAAAAAACTGACAATTCATGTTTTATAAATTTCTATATTCGATAACATCTTTTAGAAGTTTAAGAATAGCTTTTTGTTCTTTTAATGTCAGACTATCAATTAACTCATAGCATTGAGAAGATATAGTATCAACATAGTTGTCATTTAATACAATATTTTCAAATAATATTTCAAAAGGCACCTCTAATGCACTTGCTATTTTTAACATAGTTTGAAGAGAGGCTCTTTTTTCGCCTCTTTCAATTTGTCCAATGTATGTAGTAACTAAATCTGATTTTTGTGCCAACACTTCTTGGCTATATCCTAGTTTTTTTCTATAATTTCTTATTCTTTTACCGAGTATAACTTCTATTTTATCCAATTCTAACATTTACATCCTTCCTGATTAAATTTTAATAATTGTTTATAAAATTTTATATTCTTCATTGAAGATGATTTATTTTAATGATATACTATACGTGTCAAAAAAATATACTAACAGTATTTTTAATATTAATATATATACTATTAATGCGTGGATGGGGTGCATGAAAAAGTGGAAGATATAGTTTATAAATTTAGTATCAGTGAAGAATTTGATAATTTCTTAAGCGAGTGTCAAAACAATAATTTAATAGAATTAAAAAGAAAAAATAAAGCACTTTTTAATTCATATTTTGAGCTTTTTAATTCCATATATAATAAACTATCATTAACTGAAAGAGAAAAATTTGATTTTTATAGAGATCAAAAAAATATCATTAATGGCATAGAATTTGATTTCCAATATAAAAAAGGATATAAAAATTTTATTAAATTGTATATGCTATCTAAATTTGAAAGCCTTGAAGATTTAAATAAATTCTCAAATATAGCAATTAAAAATTTTCGAGAAAAAAATTCTGAATACTTAGAGGCTGCTGAAGTTATTTCAAAGATAGATATAAATGATTTTCTATCACATATAGATAGAGATATATTAAATGAGTATATTAGATTAGATGATGAATTAAATAACTTAATAATAAAAGATTTATTTTTAAAAGGTCATATAGATTGTATGAATTTAGCTATAATGTTAGATGTACCTATTGATAAAAATAATGAGTATATAAAGTATTTTTTACTTAAGATAGAGTATTAGTGTTTTTATACTCTACCTTATATTATATTTTCATCTACTTACCATAACTTTTAAATTTTCTTAAATCATCAGGTAAATTTGGTTGATGATTAAACCAGGTGCATGTTGTATTAACTGACATAAGAGCTGTTACTAAAGATAATAAACTTAGACATTTAAGTATCTTTAATGAATATTTGTTCATTTTTATCCCTCCTTATTTGTATATTTCCTAAAATTAGCATTATATTTATCCAAAATAAAGCTGATAAACAAAATAAAGTATAGTCAGTTTTAGTTCTTGAAATGAAGCTTGCAACTACAATAAATAAAATTATTGTTGCTAATAACTTTGATATTTTACTATATCTTCTTTTTTCATCCAAGTTTAAAGGATTATTTTTATGTTCAAGAGGAGCTAAAAAAAATATACCAAAGTAATTTAATAGTGAAAATATAATAATTGGAATGTGATTTACTGTGCTTATATAATTTGAAGCATATATAGTAATTAATACAATTGATAAAAAAATAAATATACAGTTTTTGTGATTATTAGCATGATATCCACCAGAAAATTGCCTTACTGAGCAATAACATATTAAAAATAGCAATATATGAATAAATTTATGAAGTATAAGTGCTAAAGTTAATGCTAATATTATATTTATGAATGAAGCAATTATTACCTCGAAACCATAACTATAAATATTGTATTCTTTAATAGTAATTAGTTTGTTTTCAACTAATGCAGTTGTAATCTTTATAGCCATTTTTTTGAACATTATTTTCACCTACTTTTTTGATATATAAACAATATCATTTTATAACTGTAGTTTCAATAATTTAGCACAACTGGACAATATAAGGCTTAACTGGGCATAGGTATAGAAATTATCATAGTAAATCTACTTTTATTATGTTCAATTAAGCATGTTCCATCATATTTATTAATTGAATTTTTTATACTTTTTATTCCAAAACCATGTTTTAATGTATCAGTTTTGTCGGTTAAAATGTCATTGCCTTTAATTAAGATGTCATTTATTTTAGTATTTTCTGCTTTAATTATATAAAAATCGTTTATTACATTCCCCTTTAAAATAATTTCTTTAGGATCTAAAGTGATTTTATTGCAAGCCTCTATTGCATTATCTAATATGTTAGAAAATATATCGCATATATCTATATCTTTAATAAATTTACATTTGCTAAAATCTATTAATGCTATAAAGTTTATATTATATTTATCACAAAGATCTTTCTTATCGTTTAGTATAATATCCAATGTAACATTCCCTGTATGATATATATTATTATTTCTAATTGTTTTTTTTATATTATTTAAATAAGGTCTTATATCAATGTTGTTTTCATACATACCTTCTATACATGAAATATGATTTTTCATATCATGGCTTAACAACTCTATTTTAAGTTGTTTTGATTCAATGTTTTTGTAATATTCATTTTTCATGCTAGATATTTTCTCAATCATATTATTTTCCATGAGTAATTTATTATCTGTTTGTATTTTCTTTATGAGAGAAATCAATGAAATACTAGATAAGAATAATACTGTAGCAATTGTAAAAAGCTGGTTTTTGTCTATTAAAGTTCCTTCTGAATACTTAAAGATATATTTAAAAATTATGAAAAATAAAACTATATTTGTGAAAATAGGAATTGACATATAAGTTAATATTTTTCTGTTCACATCTGAGTCAATTTCAAAAAAGTATGATTTGTATAAATATAAAACAGTAATTAAAAGAACTTTACCAATTATAATTGACTCAATTCTATAAATATTATTTGTTAGTAGAATACTCATATCATTTATTAGATTTATCCAGATTGTAAAGCTCATACTTAAGGCATCTATACAAATCAATAACATCCAATATATGATTGAGATACAAATTGCCTTTATTAGTTTTATATTATATCCAAGTTTAGCTATTATTATGGTCGTAAATATAGATATTATAACTCTAGTATTTGGAAATATATCTAAGATGTATAGTGTATTTGCAAAAAAAATTACCAGAATGAACATAAATGTTATCCTGGAATTACTTTTACTCTCACTATTGTAATCTAATGTTTTTTTACACATAAACCACTCTATGCAAAAAGATATAAATATAAAAACTGTCCAGAAAAAGTTGTTTTTTATCATAATAATCCTCCTAAAAATAAAGTTATTTTATTTTTAAAATCTTTGACTTTATATTTACTTACTGGTATTTCTATTAATCTATTGTCATATTCCATAAATGCTGTATTTTTTTCGATTTTTACTACTTTTCTTAGATTTACTAAAAAACTATTATGGCATCTAAAAAATCCATAATCTTTAAGCTTATCTTCTAAACTGCTTAAACTAGTTGATAATACATGATTTCTTTTTTCTGTATGTATAATTACTGTTTTTTTCATTACTTCTATATAGATAATTTCACTTGTTTTAAGAAATAAACTTGAATTGTGTCCTACATGTTTTGATTCAATATGTATATTATTATTTCTAAATATGAAATCATTTATAAATGAATCTATATAGTTTTTAAAGATTCTATAATCAATAGGTTTTAATAAATACCTATAAGCTCTCACATCAAAAGCATCTAAAATATGATTTGTCATTGAAGTAATAAAAATAATATCTACTATCTTGTCAAAAGCTCTAATTGTCTTTGCTGCTTCCATGCCATTAATACCTTCCATTTTTATGTCTAAAATAAGTAAATCTAATTCATTAGGATAATTTTTAATAAGCTCTTCAGCTGAATAAAATAGATTTATATTATAATCTATTTCAATACCATTGATAATTTTATCAAGATATTTTTTTATTATATCCATGCAAGATTCTTCATCTTCACAAATGGCTATTGATAAAAACATAAATAATACTTCCCCCTATTCAAAAAGTTATCTAAAAGATAAAAAAGTATGCTTATAGCATATATATTATAACATGATTTTTATACAAATATCTGAAATCAAATATATTTTCAAAAAAAATCAAGAAATGCCCCATATTACTTATAAGAAAAAATAAGCTGATTTTCTAGTAATTATAAGTAAGCTGTATATGTCAGCAATAAGAAGGAGATGTTTAGATATGAATAATTATGAAAAAGATAAAAAATGAGAACTATTGTGTCTTAAGTAATAAAAAATAATTAATTATGAGAGGTTGATAAAATGGAAAGTAAAAAAATGAAAGAGTATGATTATTTTGATATGTTTGGAGTAGACATAGAAAACAAATTAAATAGTATGTTAGAACGTGTTGATTATGAAGATTTGGGAGAAATAACAGGAGGATTTTTTATAAAAAATGAAAAAATGTTTTTCTTTTATTATTATAAAATGAATCCACACAATTATATAAATCTAAATGAATTATTATATGATGTTATTATTATTTTTGATGATATTATCGAAGATGTTATAGAACAAGAAGAAGTAAGTGAATTTTCAGCAAGAGAAAAAATAAAGAATGATATTTGTACTGAAATATATCAAATGCTTAAAAGATATGTGAAAATTAAAGGTTATAAAGATAATTTTATAAAAGAACTAAAAAATTATCAAGGTAAGACTCTATACAAATTAGAAATAGATGATTTAGTTAAAGAGGCTTATTGGAGAAATTTTGAATGTGATTATGAAAATGAAATTGATGAAATTGATGAATATGATGTTCTTGAATATAATCTACAAAACAAATTTGAAGAATTTTTAAATAATATATATTTATCTATTAAAGTTTTAGAAAAAGGAGGAGAAGAAGAATTTTTATATACAATAACTGAAGTAGATGTTATTTATCGCAAAAACTTTTTTAAAATTATAGAAGAGGTAAAAGAACAGGAGTAATATATTTTATGTGATATTAATATAAACATTCCTAGTAGATATAATATTAATTATAATAAATTTTAAAAAACTTAATTATAGTTTTTGAACACTAAATTATAAAGACAAGATAATAAATTATAGTATCTTGTCTTTATTTATATCTTTCTTATTTCTAGATTTTAGTATCATATATCTTTCTAATATGCTTATTAATCCTAGGTAATAAAATCTATTAAATATAAATACTGATACTTGAATCTAATCATTTTGTAAGTCTCTATTTTCCACTTCTGTTTTTATAATAATAACTGTTAAACTATATTCTTATATTAATTTAAAAAAGGCTGTACACTTAATTTTAACATACAACCTCTATGTAGATATCTTCTAACACTTATTGCTTAATATGTGTGGCTTCTAATTATCTCTATTTTTCCATTTTCGTCTATCATTTCCGTCATTATATCTAAGTCGCAAGCTTCATTTGGGTCGTTGCAAGATACAGCCCAACTTTTTACTACTTGCTTTTGTCCTGTTCTTTTTGCCTCTTCAATTAATCTTGCTATTTCTTCCTGTTCTTTTTGCTTTCTATCTTCTTTTTGTTTCTCAATTTTTTCTTGCTTTTCAGCTAAAATTTGTTTTGCTTTTTCTGCTGCTTCCAATAAAGTTTTTTTAGTAATTTGGCAAGTATCTGCAAACTCGAAAGTTTTCCTTTTTTTAAATATTCCTCCTACCTCATATGCAACTTTATCTATTTCATCCATTAATTCTTTTAAATTAGTGCTTTGATTTATTTCTTTGTTGTTAATGTAAAAACGAGATGTTCCAATTACTAATTCAATAGTTTCATCTTCGCCTAAATTTTCCCAAACATTGTTATAATAGTCTCTTTCTATTTTATAAGCTTCTTTTAAAAATGCTTCTCTCATTTTTTCAAGTTCAGGTGGAGCTTTAATATAAAATTTCTTTTTTTTCATATTAAATAATTTTCCTGCTTGTTTAGCAACCTCATGCCCAAGTTCAATTACAAATTCCATGCAGTAATAAGTAAACTCAGCCCACCTTTCTCCTCTATCTTTTAATAAATTCCCATCTATCACCAATGTTTCGATTTCAAATTTTTTTCCCTTTAAGTTTTTTGATATTACAAGTTCGCAAATTCCTCTCGATGTTTCAAATTCATATCTCATTTCTTCATTCATTTTTTCACCTCATACAATTATTTTTTATTTTTACGAATTAGATTATTTTTATATAATTTTAAGTTTAGGTTCTTCTTAAACTTAATTCCTTTACTTATTTTATCATATTTACACCTCTTTTTTTATTTAGCTGTCTAATGCAACTTAGTTTTTTATTTGCTAAAATTAGCTTATTTTTTCTTATAAATAATATGGGGCATTTTCATATTTTTTTTGAGAAAATATTTTTATAATTAAGTAAATTAATTTTTCTAAGTTATCTTAACTTAATTATAACAATGCTTGTGAACTATATCTGTACCAAGTAAAATATTTTTTTAAAATATATAATAATTATTTAAAAACAGGGTAAAAAATAGGTAACTATTGTTTTGAGTTGCTAATAGTATTGAATAGCTGTATAATATCCTCATAAATTAGAATTTGTGGGGGGGAAGGAGAATGAGTAAAGAATATATAATACCAGCATGTTCAGGAATAAAAATTGATGTTAAGCAAGGACAAAATATTACAGTGATTGATATTGAAGGCGGTCAAGTGGTTGATTTTTTTGCAGAAGTGACAGGTAGTCCAAATGAATTTCTTTCAACTGGAGTGACGATTGATTGTAACGAGTCTTTGAAATTAAAAATTGGAGATATTATTTACACCAATCTATACCAACCTATGATGAAAGTCCTTTCTGATGATGTTGGAGAACATGATTTATTCCACCCATGTTGCCGACTAGAAATGTATGATTTCTTCTACCATAATGGCGAAGGACACCCAAACTGTTTCGACAATATCAATAACGCCCTTGAAGAACAGCGAGCCATTATTACACCTGTCAATTTATTTATGCACACGAAAATCAATACTAATGGTAGTATTTCAGTGGAAACGCCTATTTCTAAAGCCGGGGATAAAATCATAATAAAAGCATTGTTGGACATTACATTGGGAGTTGCCGCTTGTAGCGTATCTGAAAGCAAATGTAACAGCGGGAAATGTTCGTCTATTAAAATGATTATTGACTAAAGTAAATCCCAGCTTGTCTATAACTTCATATTAAATACCATAAGCAGTTAGTCTATATGATTGACTGTTTTTCTTATGCCATGAAAGGAGGAATTATATCATTTTACAAAAACAAAGGAAAGCGTATTAGACATTAATTTTATGAAAAAACATTAGCTATCTAGCTAATGTTTTTAGATTAATTGTTATTATAGATCTCTTTAATTTCATCTTCACTTAAATCAAAATCGTCAAATTTGCTTAATATATCATCTAATTTAAAACCATTTTTCTTTAGCATTACAATTAACTTATGATCTTTTCTTCTAGCTTCTTCTCTTTTACCTTTTTCAATACCTTTTTCGATACCCTCATTAAAAATTTCTTCCTTGAAGTTTCTACTTTTATTCATAATATATGCACCTCTTTTCAGATTTAATAAATATTCTTCATTTCTTCCTAGATCTTTTAACCTATCTAAAGCTTTCTTAATAATAAAGACAATACACTAAATTATAGTATATTGTCTTTATTTATATATTTGATATACATTTATTGTAAGATTAGACCTACAGTACTATTATATTCAAACTTATTGCTAGATTTTAGTATCATATATCCTTCTAATGGAGTTATTAATCCTAGATAATAAAATCTATTAAATATAAATCCTGATACTTGAATTGAATCATTTCGCAAGTCTCTATCTTCCTTATAAAAATCTTCTTCTAGAATTATTTTACAGCTTATTTCAGTAGATTTGAAAAGCTTAGATGCTTCTTTCTCATTATCAATAATATTTTTATAAGGTTCAAAATTAAATATTAGGTCTAAACCATCAAAATGAGTTTTATATATACCAAAAATATTCTTAATTTCTTTATCACAATTGCTAAAACTGTCTTCAAAATATTTTTTAACTATACCATTATCATAATAATAATCCAAAATATTTTTTCTAAGACTCATTGTAAAAATAGAATTAGTCTTTAAGGTATTATTTAAGATATCTTTAGTTGTATTCTTAAGTTTATTATCATAAAAGTTATCTTCACTAGGTAGAATATAAAAATTTCCATATTCATATTTATTATTTATATTACATTTACCCATCCTTTGTATTAAACAATCCATATGTGCTAAATCACTTATTACTATATTGAAATCTAAGTCTAATGATATTTCTTGAGTAGATATCAAAATATCCCCTTTTCCATTTAATATTTTACTATATTTATCTTTTTTATCTTTGAATTTAAATCTATTATGCAAAACATTTATATCTATACCATTATATTTATCTGATAAGTTTTCTTTTAAAAACTCATATGAACTATTAGCTGAATCAATAGTATTTTTTATTATTAGAATCCTTTGTTTCTTTTCTAAAGCTTCTTCAACTATTAACTTAATTTCTTCTTCCTTTATAAAAGAGACCTTTACATTTTTACCTTCACAAAGTTCTTCTTCCTTGTTGCTCTCAATAAAAACTATTTCTCCTTTAGCAGTAATGTTTTCATTACATTCTTCTTGAAAAATAATGCCCTTACTTATCATTTGATCTTTATACGGTTTTGGAAGTATAGTTGTCATTAAGTGAAAGTCAACGTTTAAATATTTACATGCAAATTGCATAAAATATATTAAAATCAAAAATATCTTTGGATGCAACAAATGTACCTCATCAACAGTTATAGATGAATTTTTAATAGCTGCAAATGTCATTTCATATCCTGGAAATTTAAACATACTAAGTAATAACTGGTCAATTGTTGCAATTATATATGGTTTACAAAAGTTTACACTTAAATCTATATCCTTTGATGTTACTACAAAATCTAGTTCTTTATTGTTTTCAGTATATGAATATAAGTTTATATCACCATCAATTAACCCAATACAATCATCATTTCTTCTATCTAAATTATTTTTATTCTTAAATATATTTTTTATGTAAAGACTTTCTAATGATAATTGATTTGAAACCAAAAATAATTTTCTTTTAAATCGTTTTCTATCATCAGCATACATTTTTACTGAGTTTGTAAAGTCAACAGTCAATACATTTTTTCCAGATAGCTCTCTCAGTCTTTTTTGTATAATATTAAATTCTACATTACTTTTTTCTAAATCAGAATGATTCTTACAGATATCAATTAAAATCATCTCATCAATTTCTTTATCTGTAAAATCATTATAGAATTTTATATCTTTATTTATACTTTGAGCTCTATGGTCTATTAAATTTAACATTCCTTTATAAAAAATATGTTTAGACCTTCTATCATTTAAAACCGAGTCATCTATTTGACCATTGTTATAATCACTTTCTATAACCATATTCTCGCTTACTTTGTCTAGATAATCATAATCTAACATATCTTCATTGAATTTAAATTCTATATCTAAAATGTATTTTATATAATTTTCTATATCTTCTAGATTGAAAGAATCTTTATTTTCTAAAATTCCACTCTCAATATACTTATAAATTTCTTCTTGCACTTTAGTAGTAGTTAATTTCATATAATCTATATAGTTTCCATGATGTAACATTATAGTTTTATATATGTATAACTTATCTTCTTCTGATAAATTCATTTTTTCCAATATTGATTGCAAAAATGCTCCAGAAAATACATTGTGTCTTGCTATCTTTTCTAAAGATTTTTTTTTATATTCTAATTTTTCTATTTCTTCTTTTGAAAAACTAGATGATATTTTATTATTAATCTCTATTTTTTGTTGAACAATTAAATTAATTTTTCCTAGATCATGCAAAGCACAGCATATCTTTAGTATTTCTATATCTTTATATGAATACAAATCTGGGTCTAATATAGATTCTAATACTTCAAATAAATCTTTAATATGTTCAACTAATGTTTGCTCTTTTTTATTGACATTTAAATTACATGGTCCAGCTAATAGTTCCTTTTTCATGTTAAACACCTATCCTTTAAAGTAGTTTATAATTTTTTTCTTTTGCAACTCTAATAGTCATCTATCTTTCGTACCTTCTTTAAAATTTCTTCTTATATTTTAATATCTTCATTTATCTAATACAAAATGAACACTCTTCTATACAATATCCTCCCTTAATACCTGGTTTACTTTTGATGTCAACTCCAGCCTTTCTTAGTTGACATATATATTCCTTTACTTTTCTCTCCAGTATACCTAGTTTTGTATATTTCACTAGAGTTTAAATTTTCATTTTTTCTTAGAAGTAATATAATTTTAATTACATTTTCTATTTTACTCATATAAATATACCACCTTTATTCAAGTTTAACATTTCTTGGTGAACTATTATTTTATGGAGTAAAATATAACTGCGAAACTATTACATTTAGATTTAAAGAAATAAAACATTAACTATTTAGTTAATGTTTTATTTTTATTAGTTTTGATTATATACTTTTTCGACCTCTGATTTATTTAAATCATCTATAATGTCACATATTTCATTTAAATTATAACCTTTATTTTTTAACTTTATGATAAAATTAAATTTCTCTTCTCTTTTCCCTTTTTCGATACCCTCATTAAAAATTTCTTCCTTGAAGTTTCTACTTTTATTCATAATATATGCACCTCTTTTCAGATTTAATAAATATTCTTCATTGCTTCCTAGCTCTTTTAGCCTATCTAAAGCTTTCTTAACAACAGAATCATTCTTAGCTATAAACCTAACATCTAAATTAGAAGGATTACTAATTAATTTTCCCCACAACATGATTCTATTTACTATATTGTTATGTCTGTTAATTTTAGGAAGCTCTACAAAGTACAATGCCGTTTTTTCTGAATAAATATTTGGATGACCATCCATAGTTAGTCTCATACAATTTATATAATCATCTATTTGATTATATTTTACATGATTTAATATGTGTATTCCAATAGTTTTTCCAATTTCTTTGTATTCTTTACCTTCTTCTAATTTTCTACCATGCACACGACTAAGATAATATTCAGCTCTTTCTAAGTAATCGTCCTCAAAAGCTCTTTGCATCTCAATATTAATGTGATTATTTTCTTCATCTTCAGCCAAAATATCAAGTCTAGGTCTTTTCTCACCAACATAATTAATCGTTGGATCAGTTTCAACTCGGATTATTTTTTTTATTTGAGTAAAAGGTTTAATATTTCTATTAGCATGTGGAGCATCTTTGAGAATATCATTGATAAAGTTAATGAGTAAATCGTAATCATTATTTAAAGTAAATAATGATTTAAATACTTCGTCATATTCAGGCTTAGCGTAACCATCTTCTGTCACAACTTCGCCAACATTTTCACTAGTCAATATCTCTTCTGGAATTAAATTTTTGATTTTATGTAATTCCTCATTAGAAAAATCACCCTTACTGAGTATATCATTTAGTTTTTGAGTCCATTCTCTGTTTTTTTCTTCAATTCTAGTTCGCTTATATTCCTTTGATATTTTAGTAATTTTAGACTTTTCTTCTAATATCTGTTTCATTTTAACACCTCTTTTTTTTATTATACCAATTTTTTCTTAATTAATCTCTTTTTAATATAATTACCCCCCTCATTATTTAATTGACTAATGCAATTTAATTCTTTGTTTGCTTAAAATAGCTTATTTTTTATTTACATAAATAATATGGGGCAGATTTATTTTTTTTTTGAAAAATCTTTTAATATATTAGGACCTACTGCACTTTAATATAAATGTTTTTGAGGTATAAAAGTAATTGAATTATTTAAAATTGAAAAATGCAGGAAAGCAATTAGTCAGCATATATGACTAAACACTTTAAACAATAAGCTCTATATTACTAATAGATTAAAAGACGAGTAATTGGGAATATATTTATTAATATATTGGAGTTTAAAAGGTTAAGTAACGAAAAAGAAGGAGTAAAGGTAAGAAAAGCTGAATAAAGAAATGAATTCTTAAAGCAGGACTCATTTCCTTATATTGATAAACTATCATTTGTTTTAAGTATATTATTTTGTAGGCTCAAATCTCTTAATCCATATATTTGACAAAGAATCTATATCAAATATAGGAGTTATATTTATCATAGCTAATGGAATGATTGTAAAAAAAACATTTCTCACTAAAAAAACTGTGTCATTTAAATCTTTTTTATAAAAAAAGCCATTAATATTTAAATAGATAAAGAGTATTACAAAAATTAAAATTAAATGGTATCTTAAAATATTGAAATTATATTCAATATTTTTTAATGCATAAAATTTTCTACTAAAAAAGATAAGCATTATTTTATTAATAAAGACACCAAAATATAAGTATGCAATTAATGAAAATGTAGGTATAAAGTATACTAATATTGATGATTTCATAAATTTATAATTTATTAAAATGAATAAACTTATAAATGAAATTAAAAATGTGTAAAAAGTTAATGTGATTAGTGTACACATAAAAGTAAATTTGTTTTTTAAAAAAAAACATAAAATAAAAAATACTATGCAGATAAAAATTATATTTAATAATAGCATAAAATTCTCCTTTATCAATTTCTTATTAAATTATACATTAAAAAACCTAATTCGAATCAGATTTATTAAAAAACTTTAAAAATAAAAAAGCAAAAAAATCAGCAATTTTTTTTTCATATTTTCTTGATATATATAGCAATGTAAATTTCTGTGATTATTTCGATTAATTATTACGAATTTATGTTGACTACAAATAACGGAGGAAAAAAATATGAAAAAAAGAAAGATTAAAACTAATGGGATGGGTAAACGTAAATTAAAATTAGTTTTAAAATATTGCGATGGAAAACAAAATTGTATTAACTTTAATTTAAAAGTAAACAAAATATTAATAATGAATCATAAAATACCTTATAAATTTCCGAGGTTTATAAATATTTTCTTAGGTAAAGTGATTGAAATTCTTATCTCCCATATATTAATGGATTTAGGAATCGAGCCTGAATTTAAATGGTTTGTAGCAAAAATATTAGCATATATTATAATTAAATTTATAAATTAGATAAATATAACAAAGCTAAAACTAATCAAATAAATAATAACTTAAAAAGCTACAGATTTTCTTATCCTGTAGCTTTTATTTTAATTTTAATCAAGTAACTCTCTATACAATACTAAATTAAGATATTTTATTTCTCTTTATATGTACAAATCATATATCTAACTCTATAATATTATCAGTGTCAATGTATTTTTTAAAGCTACATTGTCATTTATTTTCACATCTTCTTTGAATAAAACATAATTAATTTTTTTTGCAATGATTTATTAATACTTATATTATAATTACTGTTTTCTTTCAAACTTAGAATATGCTCCTGCTAATTTTTTTATTTCTCTTGAGTTGTATTTTCTTTGTATTTCCTTGATCTTTCTCACATGTTCATCCTTATTAAAATCATGTGATAATTGTTCCATTGCACATTTTTTTAAATATTTAGATGTATTTACATTAAGACCAACACGTCTGAAACCTTTTACAATATTATTATTAGCTTCTACTAACATTAGATCCATTGCATATCCTTCATTTTCTTCAAGTTCTTGAAATTCTTTACATTTAGATAAATGAATTGTAAATGGTATATCTGCATCTCCTATACCCATTGTATTTGTAAATACGAAGAAAATAATTTTGTCTAAAAAAGATACATCTATTCTTAAATTACCTTTTCGAAATTCCATTATTTCTTTTTCTGATAAATTGTCTAATTTAAATATAGCTCTAAATCCAGTTTCACTAAAAGTAATACTTAAACCATCTGGTACTTCTGCTTCTAATTTTTTACCAACTTCTATTTGAAACATATTGGTCTATCCCTCCAATTATTTATATTCTACATTATAAGTATAGCTTACTTAATGTCATTTTTCATTACTTTAGACAAATTTACTGAATATATGTTAAAGCTGCCAACTCTATCTATTAATGAACTTTAATGCCTTGTAAAGTGTATCAAATTTATCTTCGCCTTTTATCATAGTATATTTTTCTTTAGTTATAGAATTTATCTTCTCACATGCTCTTCCACCTACAACATATAAATTTTGTGTCATGCCTGGTTTGTAATCTCTTATATCACATACTAAATATTCTTCTTCTTTATAATTCCAACTAATGACTTCAGCTGATATTTTATCCACTTCTCCATCATAAACAATTGTGTATCTTATTATTTTATCATCCTTTTTACTATTTTTTATTTGATTTTTAAAATCTATCCATAGAGAAGGATTATCAAGTATATTACGAGGACAATATTTTTTCTTAGCATCATAATGCCTAATCACTTTGTCTGAACTTATATTTAAATCTTTCATTAACTTTTTAGTTAAATCTATTGCATTTTGTCTTGCTTTTGTATAATTTCCATCTTTATTTACACATATTTCTATGTTTATGCTATTGTAGTTTGTTACTCCTTGAATTAGTGCAGTACCATAGCTTTTACCAACTGCCCAAGCTCCATTTTTGTGGTCTAGTGTTTGATATATTACTTTATCATCAACATAATAATGAACACTTGCTTCTAAGTTACCATTATTAAGTGCTTGTGCATGTCTCTTAGCATCTGCTCCCTTGTCCTCATTGTCAGTCTCATGTATAACTATAAATTTGGGGCTATTTTTGTTTGGATAACACTTTTTATTTGTTAACATCTTTATTATATCTACCATTGCTTACTTCCCATCCTTAACATTCAATTCATCTGTTATTGTATCTAGTAAAACTACTATTTTTTCCTTTAATCTCTTAGGTACTGGTAATCCACATAAATACATATTTTTTAATATACTTACACTTTCATATAAAATGAATAAAATAGAGAAAAATTCAGATATTCCAAGGCGATTTAATTTTAGAAAGTTGATCCAGTCCTGTGGTAGCATAAATAAGAAGTTGAAATTTGTAAGAACATCAAGCACTGACAAAAAAAATACACATGCTATCATTGCTACTTTTCTAATTCCTCCATCTATTCCAAGACTTGAATTAAACTTATGATTTTTTATTGCATTTAAGCATCCCAATAACGTATCAAATGAAATGGTTAAAATAACTAATTTTATAAATATATTATCTACCAAAGAAAATACTGTCATGTTAATGATTCCTCCTGGTTTTATAGTAAGATAAATTTTTCCTACTATTATGGATATAAAAGGTGAACTACTATATATTAACTATAGTTCACCTTTTTATTCTCAAATCTCTATTTTAGATAGAAAACTTTATTTGATTAATCATTTTTTCTATATTCAAGTATAAAATCATATAGTTGATTTATTCACTAACTACTAATTCAGCTGTGTCAGGATCAAAATAATACTCCTCATCATCAATTGTAACTGAACCAGTTGTTGCAATATATTCCTCTGTGAAATAGTATTTTTTACCATCCAGATCTAACCAACCAGTATAGTTTATTGATTCTCCTTCAAAATTCTCATCTAAAGTATTTTGATGTGCAAAATATTTAAATCCATCTGGCGTATTAAATACTCCAATCTGCATAATACCATCTTCACTAAAGTAGAACATCTTATCTTCTATATTTAGATAACCATATTGCATAACACCATCTTCATTAAAATAGTAATGATTATCTTCAAATGTTATAAGACCTGTTCTCATTATGGCATTCTCATCAAAATAGTATTTTATATCATCAATTACATTAATACCTTTATATGCTTTTTTAGTTTCTGGATCGAAATAATATTTATCACTTTCATTTTCCATATCATATATCCATCCAGTCTCAATTGTATATGTTTCTCCAAAATAATATACATCTTCACCAACTCTAACTAAGCCACTATATTCAACTGCTTGTCCATAAATATTATCATTTACAGTATTAGCTGGAGCAAAGTATTTATATCCATCTGAAGTGTCAAACACTCCTATTTGAACTAGACCATTTTCACTTATATAGAAATAATTATCATCTATATTTTGCATTCCAGATTCTACTATTCCAGAATCAGAGAAATAAAATACTTTATCATTGATAGTGACAAATCCAATTTGCATAATTCCAGAATCATTAAAATAATATTTACCATCATTGATTATTGATATACCTATAGATGCCTCTGCTGTATTCTCATCAAAGTAATATTTTGAACCATCTTCTAAATCTTTCCATCCAACTATTGCTGTAAATGAATCATCAAAATAATAAATCTTATTGTTGAAATTAAGCATACCAGAATATGAAAGTGCTTCACCTTCTTCATTTCCTAAATCTTCATCATGATGAGCAAAATACTTAAATCCATCTGCTGTATTAAATACTCCTATTTGCATTTCTCCATTCTCAGCAAAGTAAAAATATTTTCCATCTATTTCAGTATATCCTGACTTCATCACACCAGAATCATCAAAATAGAATGTCTTATCATTTATATTAACAAATCCTTTTTGCATAATACCATCAGAGTTGAAATAGAATTTATCATCACCTATTTGATTTAGCCCTTTAAAAGCTCTACCTGTATCTGTGCTAAAATAGTACACTTCATCATCTAATGTTTGCCATTCTTCAGCTGCTCTATAATTATCTCCAAAATAATAAATATTTTCATCAATAATTAGTTTGCCAGTAAAATTAATTGCTTCACCTTCTAGATTTTCATCAAGTGTATCTGCTGGAGCAAAATATTTAAATCCATCTTCTGTACTAAATACACCTGTTTGTAACACTCCATTTTGGCTGAAATAGTAGTTTTTGCCATCAATTATTGTTTCTCCAACTGAAGCAGCTCCTCCATTATCTGGATTAAAGTAGTATTTATCATCACCTATAGTTGTAAATCCAGTTATCAAGTTCTTTATTGGTGGCTTGAAATAATATAATGAATCATTAATATATACTAATCCAGACACCATCATTCCAAAGTTATTAATATAAAATTTCTCATTGTATAAAGAAATCAGACCTAAATCATAATTAAGTAATCCTTCCACATAATATGAAGGGGTAAATGTTGAAATAATTTTATTTATAGATACATCTTGCTTATCACTAAAATTAAAAGATATCTTATCTGATATAGTATTACCTTTAAAAACATTAGTGAATCTTATTTTAACTTGTGATACCTTGTTCTCTTCATCAGTTGACATAAGAATAAAATCACTTCCATCATTACTCCATACATATCGTATAGATAAATCATTGATATTAATATTGATTTTTTCACTTATATAATTTGTATCTAATACAATCACTTCTGGATAAGTATTATTTGCTTCATATATAGGTGTTATGTTTATTTCATCTGTATATATATTTGGCGAAATTATAACTTTATTAACACAACTGTCTATTCCATAAAGGTATTTCTGAGAAAAATTAATGACAGTTGAAGAGATATCTCCAGAATCATCTAAATCGTAATTTGGTTCTACTATCATATTTTGTCTATTACCTACATATAGAGTATATTTAGTTTCTAACGTATTAAACTTAATGAAATATGGTTGTATATTATTATCTTTATCACAAATAAACTCAAATTGACCAATAGAAGTAGTAGCACTTATTATAAAATTAGTATCTAATATAAGCTTAGCATTAGATTTTAAGGATTTTATGAAAATACTTTTTATATTCATACTTTCTAAAAAGCTCATTAAAGAATCTGAAGTATTTGTACTACCTTTTTTATTCATAAATTTCAATATTTCAGCTACTCCATTTTCATCTAAATATACTCCATTTAATTTTATAGTATTTTTATCTTGTATAGTAAAAGAAAGAGCGATTTTTATATCATCTTTTAAATAATATCCTGTTAATATAATAACATCATCTTTAGTTATAGCTTTAACATCTTTCAAATCATTACTATAATATCCAAATGGAGGTTTACTATTGTCCATATAAACTTTAATTATGAGAACTACATCAGATAATTCAGATACAAATAAACCTTCTTTTGTAGAACAATTAATAAATCCATTTTCTTTTCCTTTATCATCCATAAAACTATAAGGTATATTTTTTTGTAATTCGCTGTTCAATCCTATATAATCTATTTTCTGTTGAACAGAATTTGAATTTGCCATCAATGTTTTTAGTTCACCAGAAATAAGAACTTTATATGATTTAGATAATAAATCAACTTCTATAACTGCATTTATTCCTTCTAAGATTGAGAATGTTAAAGATACAAATCCATTACCTCCATTTAATGTTCCAGAGAAATTAATTTCATGATTATCTAAAATAATTTTATTGTCTTCAATACTTAATTTAGATAAAATATTTTCTATTAAATCTCCTTTTTTAATTTTATCAGATTCTATAGTGACATCTCTTACAACATTGTCGACATCTATAACCCAAGTATCATTTTCATTTAATTCTATGTTTATATTCATATTATATTGAGAAAGAGATAATGCATAAGTTCCTCCCGAACCATAAAAAGAATATGATAATTTCTCTCTTATATATTCTGTAGTTATCACTGGGACTATAAAGCTTCTAGTATTATTGTCTAAACTTATTCTTACATTAGTATCTTCATATCTTGGTTTTAATGTTGTTATTAAAGCATCAGCTATAAAAGCGAAAAATCTCCAATAAAACTGGCCTTCATACTGGTCTCTTATACGGTCTAACAGTTTTGTACCATCATTTTCTAAGCCTCTTAAACCTGGTGTCCATCCTGTTTCCCAGCCAAACACTCTATTTGGAGCATTAGGTAATACCATTAAATCTTTTGACAAATCAAGTTCTTCTTTTTTAACTTCTAATACATCATATATAGATAAATGTGGTTCTCTATATGTTATTGATGGTGATGAAAAGAAGTGATCTATATCATTAGTTACAGTATGACCTGAACCACCTTCCATTCTCCATATTTCACATTTACCTAAAGTTATTGAATTGTTATTAAAGTCTATCTCAGATATTACTAAATCATCTTGTGGCATCATTATTTTATCATCTAATGAAGTAAATGCTCCTTCAGACTCAGCTAATGATATATGACTAAAATAATCTACAACTTTTGTTGCTTTATCTCTTAGGATAAGCTCATTGTTTACTAAACTTGGTATACCTGCTGAAATTCCTGCTAAAGGAACTAAAAGTATACTAAATCCACTAGCTATTCCTAAAGATGAAGTAATTATTGCAGTTGTAGCTGCTGTTAAATTTACTGCCATTATACCTATCTTAGCTTCTATTTCTTGTCTTAATAATGGGTCACTTGTTTCACTTAGCTCTTTGATTGCTGCACCTAAACTTACACCATCTATGATAGTTGCAATTACAGGTAATCCTTCAGATAATGTAGGAAGTAAATCTATAGTTTCATCTAATGCAGTTGATACTAATTCAACAACTTTGGCTGCATCTGTAATGGTATTCAAACCAGTACTAAATAATTGAGCATAAACTTGAACTTTCATTGCTACACTTAAATTACTAAGAGATTCTTTAGAACTATTATATTCTATTAATGATTGTATAAAAAATGCAGCATTTAAAGTATTCACTTCATGTGTAGCATCTAAATTTACTTTTTTTACTAACTTACCATTTACAGTATCAAATATAGTACCTTTTATCTTAGAAATCTCTTCAGTTATATGATTAGCATATTCAGAGAATATTGCCTTTTCAGTTTCTACAAATATAGATTCTCCAGTTTCTTTATCAATAAATCTTATACTAAAGCCTTCATCAGTCTCCGATATATCCTCAAAAGATATAAAATGAGAATCTTCTAATTCATTCTGTTGTTTTAAGTCGTATAGTGCATCAGAAATAGATTCTATTAGTTTAAATTCATTCTTTATATAATTAATAGAGTCAGAAGTTAAGCTTTTAGCTTCTTCAATCCTTTCTTCTACCACTTGTGTCTCTATATTTGAAATAACATTTATCTCACATTCTGCTAACATTACTTTTTCTTCTAGTTCAATATCACTTGAATTAGACTTGTTTCTAATTTCTTGTAATAATGTAGATAATTCAGGTAAATTTTTAGATTTTACTATAATTTTATTTTCTTTAGGATTAAATGATATATATTCTTTTGATGAAATATCCTTTATAATACTTTCTTCTTTATTTATCCATTCACCAGAATGATCCAATAATTCTCTTCTTCCTTCACTATTTATTCTAACTTCATATTGATTTGCACTTACTATAATAGAGTCTTGTCTTATAGATGGCATTAATTCTGATACTTTATCTTTAACTCTAAGTAATAATTTTCCAGGATAAGTCTCTTCTACATTTACAGAATAGCTAAACATGTTACATCCCAGTAAGTTTATTTCTATAGATTTAGGAGAAATATCTGCTTTAGCTAAATCTATTATTGTTTCTATTTCTGAAGATAATGAATCCACATCAAGACCTGCAAATATATCAGTATTAAACTCAGCTTTGCCATGACCAATAAGTGTCAATTTAATCTTAGGTCTATCAGAAATTCTATCAGGAATTCTATACTTATCAATTTCTTGTATTTCACTATCTGTAGGATTATAGTAATATGCTACTTCTGAATCTTCTATATTTTTTTGAAATAGTATACTGTCATAAGGATTTTTTGCAAATAAGTTACATGCTGCTTCATAGCTAATTTTATCTCCTTGTAATTGAACAATATAATGAACATATCCTCTTTCTGAACTCTTCGTTGATGAAGAGATCTTTTCTAAAAGATATTCTTTGTCAGTTACTGTATTTTGAGAAAAATCAAGATTATCATCTTCTCCAAGCGCACCTTCAAAATAATTTTTCTTGTATTCTTCAAATTGAATTTTAGCTCTTTCTTCATTAAATTGCCATAAACTACTTTTCTCTTGTTCTGTTGCTTGAGATATATTAACCTTAGGAAATTCAAAATTTCTTAACTCAGATGACAATATAGAAGAATCTATGCTCATCTCTTTAAATGTTAATAAATCTTTATAAGCTCCTGCATATATTGTAGGACCACTTAAAGTAATTGTAGTATTAGCTTCAGGATAAAATCCAACCCTTAAATAACTTCCGATTTTTGCTATAAAACTTATATTCTCTTCATTAGCTATAGCTCCCAAACTTTCACCAAAATTGTTCATTGTAGTATTAAAATCATTACCTTGACTAATAATTGGACCTAAAGTATCATTCAGTATCTTATATCTGTTTTGGATTTGTTTTATTAGTAAGTCACTACAATATGAGTCTTTTGCAGAAATTAGAGCTTGATTTATAATAGAACCTTTGGCAAATGCAATTTTTACTTCTAAAGGTGATACCTCTATATCTCCTAGTGGTAAAAATATTTCTGACTTATCAGACTTAGAAGCTAGAACAGATTCAAAGCTACTTTGAACTTCTTCATTCAATGTATCAAAATGTTTTGAAGTATATTCTGG
Organism: Clostridioides sp. LIBA-7678; assembly: GCF_056716065.1. NCBI lineage: Bacteria > Bacillati > Bacillota > Clostridia > Peptostreptococcales > Peptostreptococcaceae > Clostridioides > Clostridioides sp. LIBA-7678. The sequence continues at coordinate 52,176 of NZ_CP196989.1, forward strand.
TATATATTCTTTATATTTCATTATGGCTTCTAATTGTATTTCTTCCCAATCTACAGCTGTCTTTACTGAATCAGGCTTGTTTATATCTTTAAATAAATCGGGGTGTATTCCTGGTAACATATCAACATCTAGATAGACTCCACCAATATTTTTCAATATAGCGACTCTTAATATATCAGATGCACCAGCAAGATTCCATCTTTCTACTAGCTCTTGTTCATATAAATTGAATACTTCTCCAGTTTTAAATTCTTCAAAGTCTCTAACATCATTTCCACTATTTTCTGTGACTTTGTTTAATGACTCTTCAATATAAGCATTAAGTTCATCTATATCTTTTGAATACTCATCTGAAAGATATGATTTCACAATATCATCAATTATAAGGTCAGGATTTTCTTCTTTCTGAGCCTTATAGTAATTTATGAAATTTTGCTGTTTATCATAGATTATTTGCATACGCTTTCTGAAAAATGCAGTGTGGTTAAATTCAGGATCATTTAAATTTTCTCTAAATGATTCAAGAGTGTCATTTGATGCGGATTCTATTATAGTTTTTTTCAATGTATTTATCAAAAATGCATTACTATCATAAAATACATTAACATTATAGTCACTATTTACATCTTTCCACTGGTTTATATAATTAATAGCAGTATCATTTATTTGCCCTCCAATCCATATAAAATGTAAATTTTTCTCGACTGGAGTTAAATTGCTATTTTTTAATTCTAATATCTCTGTAACTAAGTACTCTTTAAATTTTTTTAAGGCTTTATTTCGACCAGATTTTTTATATGTATCTATATAGGTATCTGTTAAACTGTTTATATCTTTTAATTTTAGATACTTTTCAACTATAGTATTTTCTGACATATTATGATATTCTTCTAATGCATCTAATATTGCTACATATTCATCTTCCTGAACACGAAATCTCACATTTGCCATTTTTTCTAATTGCTTTCTGTTAACTAAGCTCATAAAAACTTCTCCTTTACTATTTATTTTTATTGGATTATTCTACCTATAAACTATAAAATTTTATTATATATCCTCCTTTCTAATTGAAGAATAGATTAATCTTAATTTAAGTTTTCATATATATTCACTTCCTAACATTTTAAATTGAAGATATTAAATTGATTAATTTGATCTTCTATTGAATAAGGATATTATTTTAGACAAATGTGTAAACATTTTTGTAAGTATAATATAAAAAATTAAGATATTCTTGAATTAAATTATCAGTTTTAAATTAATTTTAATTTTAAAATCTTATTTCAATGAGCAAGCATTATTTTAAATACATTAGTTATAAATTAAAATAATCTTCATAGTCCTTTTTTATTTTTTTAAAGGCTCTATTTTTAGCTTTATTGACAGCTTGCCTTGATATTTTTAATTTTATTGATATTTCTATGTCAGAATATCCTTCTAAATATTTATAAAAAATAACTTTTCTCTGAATACCAGATAGTTCGTTAAAAATATATTCCTGAAAACAAATATCTTCTTCAAATATATACTCATTTGGATAATTATTTCTTAAATTCAGCATATTTTCATTAAGTTCTAAGAACTGAAGTTTTGATCTAGATTGTTTTTTAGACAACTGAAACATCTTATTTAATAAAGATTTATGAATATATTTAACTATAATAGCATCATTTTGTTTTGTGAAGTTATTTAAATTAATACTTTTTATTAACTCAATAAAAAATATTATTAAGTCTGTTTCTCCCTCTTCATAATATAAAAATTTACTAAGTTTTTTTATTAATGGTTTAAATGTAATTAGAAGTTCTTGTAAATTTTCTGCTGAATTACTTCTTGATAAAATAATTAATTCATAAAAAGACTTTTGCATAAAATCATCCCCTTTTATATGTATAATGATATTTTTTTTTGGGATTTGACAACATTTATGCATAAATAAATTATATAGTTGCAATAGTTTCTAGAATATATATAATTTAAAAATTGACTTAATTAACAAATTTAGAAATGTATTTTAATAAATTAAGTGAATAAAGAAAAAAAATATTTTATTTGTAAACTACAAAAACAAAATATTTTATTGATGTAGTTTGCAAAACGTTATATTATATATATATATTTATATATTTTTCTTTTTTTTGAATATTCGAAAATTTTATTGTAATAGGAGGAATATGAATGGATATATTATTGTTTGATAACGATGTAAATTTTGGAAGAAAGTTAAAAGACTGTATAAATAACATACTAATTAAAGAGGGATTTGATAATGATATTGTAAAACTATATCATAATGTAGATTTATTGTTAAAGGATATTGATGCAAAAAATAAAGTAAGGATATTTTTTATTGGAGTTGATTTTGAATATAACTTAAATAAATATATGTGTGATGGACTATGGTTGGCCCAAGAAATTAGAAGAAATGACTATTTAAGTCCTATTATATTTATTTCAAATTATGTTGAAATAAGTATGAGTATTTTTTATTATAGGCTTGAAGCTATGGATTTTATATCTAAATACGATATGGATATTGCTGAAGGCAGAATAAGAGCTTGTATTAAAACCTCTCATGAAAGATATTTAAAGGAAATAAATTATCCAGAAAATTTTTTTGTTATTTATAGAAAATTTGAGCTTTGGAGAATCCCATTTAGCGATATAATTTATTTTGAAACATGTACTGCCCCTCATAAAATAAAATTAGTAACTGAAGAACAAGAAATCGAATTATACAGAAGTTTAAAATCTATAGTAGATTTAGATGAATGTCTATTTCGTATACATAAATCATTTATAGTTAATAGAGAGCATATAATTTCTCTAAATGTAAAAGGAAAATTTGTAAAAATGAGTAATGGAGATAAATGTCCTATATCTGATAGATCTCTACAATCTGTAAAAAAACAACTTAGAATGAAAGAAGTATCAGTTTAAGATATAAAAAGGTGTAAAATAATACGTTATTTTATACCTTTTTTAATATGCTATTTTACATAAATTATTATATTATTTCCTAAAAACCCGTTTTCAAAGCAGAAAAATTATTTTTTTATATTTTAAACAATTTCTTTGTGTCGAATAAACTATTTAATGACCACTAAAATATTGATTTTGAAATCTAACTAATATTTTTATATTTAGATTATATAATTAAATTAATAAATATTTAAAATAATGTGAGGAGGTATTTTAAATGAAAAAGATTAGAAGTTATATTTCTAAAATATTAGTACTAAGTCTTATTTTAACAAGTCTCTTATTCAGTGGAGGAACTTATGCTGAAAATTTAGTAGAATATTCACCTCAAAAAATAACTACCACTGCTTATAAGGCAGGAATAGAAAGACCAGAAGATTTTTTTAAAGATAAGGAAAAAGCTAAAGAATGGGAAAGAAAAGAAGCTGAAAGGGTTGAAAAGGGTCTTGAAAAAGTAGAGAAAGAAGCTTTAGCAGAATATAAGAAAAATGCATCAGAAATAAGTAAGTATTCTAGAGAAAGAAATTATTTTTATGACTATGAAATAAAAGAGAATCCTTTTGAAAAAGATTATAAGGATCTTAAAAGTGCGATATCAAAAAACAAGTTAGATAAACCTATGTATGTTTACTATTTTGAATCTGCTGATAGATTTGCTTTTAAGGGCGAAATTAGAGGAAATACAGAAAATGAAATCAGTTTAGAGAAATTTAATGAATTTAAAGATACTGTTCAAGACAGATTATTTAAACAAGACGGATTTAAAGATATATCTTTATATGAACCAGGCAATCAAGACAGTAAACCTACACCATTACTTGTACATTTAAAATTACCTAAAGGAACTGGGATGTTACCATATCAACAAAGTAATGAATCTGTAAGTACACTAATAGAACAAGGATATAGTGTTAAAGTTGATAAAACAGTTCGTATAGTTATAGGCGGAAAACAATATATAAAAGTTGAGGCATCTTTAGTAAGTAGTCTTGATTTTAAAGAAGATGTAGCCAAAGGAGATTCTTGGGGAAAAGAAAATTATAATGACTGGAGTAATAAATTGACTCCTGAACAACTTGCTGATATAAATGGTTATATGCGTGGAGACTATGTCGCTATCAATAAATATCTGTTAGAAAATGGACCAACAAATAATCCTGACCCAAAATTAGATTCTCAAATAAATAATATAGAAAATGCATTAAAAAGTAAGCCTATTCCATCAAATTTAACTGTATATAGAAGAGCTGGAGCTCCTGAATTCGGTTTAGAAATTTCATCACCAGGATACAATTTTAATATAGAAGCAAATGTAAATGCATTTAAGGAAAAATGGGAAGGACAAACATTAACATATCAAAATTTTGTAAGTACTAGTATAGGCAGTGCAAACATGAGTGCATTTGCTCCTAGAAAAATAGTACTACGTATAAGTATACCTAAAGGTTCTCCTGGTGCTTACTTATCAGCTATACCTGGCTATGGTGGAGAATATGAGGTTTTGTTAAACCATGGTAGTAAGTTTAAGATTAATAAAGTTGATACTTATAAAGATAAAACTACAACAAAATTAATTGTTGATGCAACATTATTAAATTAACAATTAATTTAATAATATTTCTAATATAAGGGGGAGAAAAAATGAAGGTACAAATGAAAAATAAAAAATTACTGAGTTTTTTAACACTTACAGCTATCGTTAGTCAAGCTCTAGCATATCCTGTATATGCACAAACTAATAATAATTATCACTCTACTAAGAAAAGAGAAGTTGTAAGTGAAGATACACTCCCAAGTAATGGATTAATGGGATATTATTTCACAGATGAACATTTTAAAGATCTAGAATTAATGGCTCCAATAAAAGATGGTAATTTGAAATTTGAAGAAAAGAAGGTAGATAAGCTTTTAGATAAAGATGTATCAGATGTAAAATCTATACGCTGGACAGGAAGAATAATTCCATCAATGGATGGAGAATATACACTGTCTACTGATAGAGAAGATATCTTGATGCAGATAGATGCTAAAGGTGATGTTGCAAACACAATTAAAGCTAAAATGGAAAAGGGTAAGGAATATAAAATTAGAATAGAATTGCAAGACAACAATCTAGGAACTATAGATAATCTATCGTCACCTAAACTTTATTGGGAATCAAATGGTAACAAAACAATTATACCAGAAGAAAATTTATTTTTAAGAGATTACTCAAAAATAGAGAAAAATGATCCATTTATTCCAAATAATAATTTCTTTGATCCAAATTTGATGTCTGATTGGGAAGATGAAGACTTAGATACAGATAATGATAATATACCAGATGCATATGAAAGAAATGGATATACTATAAAAGACTTAATTGCAGTAAAATGGGAAGATAGTTTTGCAGAACAAGGATATAAAAAATATGTATCAAACTACTTAGAGCCAAATACTGCTGGAGACCCATATACAGATTATGAAAAGGCATCTGGCACATTTGATAAAGCGATAAGTAAAGAAGCAAGAGATCCACTAGTTGCAGCTTATCCAGTAGTTGGAGTTGGTATGGAAAAATTAATATTGTCTACAAATGAGCATGCATCTTCTGATGTTGGTAAAACAGTTTCTAGAGCTACTACAAACAGTAAAACTGATGCAAATACAGTAGGCGTATCTGTTACTGCTGGATATCAAAATGGTTTCACAGGAAGTGTAACAGCAAACTATTCTCATACAACAGATAATTCAACAGCTGTACAAGATAGTAATGGGGAATCTTGGAATACAGGTTTACAAATAAGCAAAAGTGAATCAGCATATATAAATGCTAATGTTAGATACTATAACACAGGTACTGCACCTATGTATAAAGTAACACCAACAACAAACTTAGTGTTAGATGGAGATACACTATCAACTATTAAAGCACAAGAAAATCAAATTGGTAACAATTTATCTCCTAATGACACATATCCTAAAAAAGGGGTATCTCCTTTAGCACTTAATACAATGGACCAGTTCAGTTCTAGATTAATACCATTAAATTATGAACAAATGAAAAAATTAGATTCTGGGAAACAAATTAAACTAGAAACAACGCAAGTAAGTGGAAACTTTGGTACAAAAAACAGTCAAGGACAAATAGTAACAGAAGGAAATAGTTGGTCAGACTATATAAGTCAAGTTGATAGCATATCTGCATCTTTTATACTAGATATAGGAAATGAAACTTATGAGAGACGTGTTGCTGCTAAAGATTCATATGAGCCAGAAGATAAAACTCCAGAACTTACAATTGGTCAAGCAATTGAAAAAGCATTTGGTGCTACTCAAAAAGATGGTTTATTATATTTTAATGGGACACCAATAGATGAAAGTTGTGTTGAACTTGTATTTGATAATTATACAGCTGATACAATTAAAGAGAGATTAAAATCTTTAGATGATAAAAAAATATATAATGTTAAACTTGAGAGAGGTATGAATATACTTATAAAAACACCAACATACTTTACTAATTTTGATGGTTATAACAATTATCCTAGTGAATGGAGTAATATTAATACTATAAATAAAGAAGGCTTACGAGGGGCAGCAAATAAACTCAATGGACAGACTAAGATTACAATACCAATGTCTAAATTAAAACCTTATAAGCGTTATGTTTTTAGTGGATATTCAAAAGATCCTTCAGTATCTAATTCAATATCTGTAAATATAAAAGCAAAGGAAGATAAAACAGATTATTTAGTACCAGAAAAGAATTATACAAAGTTTAGTTATGAATTTGAAACAACTGGAAAAGATTCTTCTGATATAGAAATAACTTTAAATGGTAGTGGAGCAATATTTTTAGATAATTTATCTATTACAGAATTAAATAGTACACCTGAAGTACTTAAAGAGCCAGAGATTAAAGTCCCAACTGATCAAGAAATAATAGATGCACATAAAACATACTATGCAGACTTTGAATGGAATATGAGTACTGGTCAATCTTATTTTAAAGGATATTACTTTAAGCCTACTGATACTAATAAAGATGTACTTAATTATATTAATAAATACCATGTATATGCGACTCTTGAAGATTCTACAGGAAATGGAGTGTACAAAGACATAGGTACTAGAGAAAAAGAAATGCGTAATTATGGAGGAGATGAAAATCAACCTAAAACTAATTATATAAACTTTAAAACTTATGATACAGATTTAGCAAATGTATTAACATATAAGCCAATGAAAATATATGCTGTTACACCTGATAATAGAGAAGTACTCGTTTATGAATATCATAAATAAATATAATTCTCAACCTATTAAACTAATTTAAATAAGGTTATAAGATATAAAAAATTTAAAATATATGAAGTTACTTTAGATAATAGAGAGATACTAGTACTTAGTATTAACTAGTATAAAATAAAGCCACTTCAAACTCCCTAAAATACAATATATAATTTATACCATAAGAAAATTATATTTTTCAACGATTTTCTTATGGTATTTTTTTATTAATTTTAAATATTAGTAAATTTTAAAATTAATTTTATGAAAATGACTCTCTATCTTCCATTTATAGCTCTTTGTAAATCTTCCCCTTATGATTCATCCTTATATAATTTGCTTGCAATTTTATCTGAAGCTTCTCTATCCATTTCATCAAGTACATGAGAATATATATTCAGAGTGGTATTAACATTTGAATGGCCAACTCTTTCTGAAATAACTTTTATAGGTATATGTGAGTTCATAAGTAACGTAACATGTGAATGTCTTAAATCATGAAACCTAATATGAGGAAGTTGCTCATATTCCAGGAATCTTCTAAATCTATGACTTATAACACTTTCATCTATAGGAGAACCCTTCTTATTAATAAATAATAGATTATATTTATTTTCTATATCAATATTCAGTAGCTCTCTTTCTTGCTCCAATTTATGTTTTAATATGAGATTCATTATTTCATCTGGAGCCGATATCTTTCTGATTGAACTCTCAGTTTTGGTATCCTTCAGTATGACTTCTCCATTAACTTTTGCAGTGATTTTCTCTATTGAAATTATTTTTCTCTCAAAGTCTATATTTTCCCATGAAAGACCTAATATTTCAGATATCCTCATACCAAGACCAACACCTAAATTTATATGAAGCTCTAAAGCGGTATTTTTACAGGCTTCTAATAATCTTATTATTTGTTCTTCATCATAAATTTCATTTTTAAATTTCTTTGATTTAACTATATCTATTCCTTTAGTTGGATTTTTATCAATTATTCTTAAGTCAAAAGCATTTTCAAATGCAAGTTTCATTATATTAATGTGTATTTTTAAGGTTTTAGAACTTAGAGTATCTGACAAGGTGTTTATATAATTTTGTATATGTATTGTATCAATATCTTGAACTCTCATTTTACCAAGATATTTTATTATATATTTATTACATATATTGATATATTTACTATAGGTAGTTATGGACCATTTAGATTTATATTCTTCTATAAATGTTTTTAAAAAATTCTCAAATAAAATATTATTTGGGATTAGTATGTTATTTTTATACATACTATCTTTTACTTCGGCCAATCTTTTATTAGCTTCTCTTTTTTTAGTAAAAGAACCCATGTTCTTTTGTTTTTTCTTACCAGTAAGTTCATCTTTATATTCTAAGTAGACTATGTACTTTTTATTTACAATTCTTATGAACCCAGTCATAGAAAACCACCTTTCTTAAAAAGCTTTATATGTTAATTATACCATTAAAAAATAAATAAAAGTGTGATTTTGCTGAATTATAACTGAAAATTATAAGAATATTAATTATATATCCTTGTAATATAAATAGTTATAAAAAAATATCATAGAATTAATAATTCTATGATATTAGTTATTATTTTAATAATTAAATATAAATTTCGATTTTAAGGCATTATAATTTGCCATAGGATAAATTATAAAGCGATAAAAAATATTCGTTTCTAAATGGCTATTAGAAGGTCATTATTTTTTATAGTGACTAATATTAAATTTTGTATAGAATATTCTTAATTATTCGTGTACTATTATCTTAATAGATAAGATTTTTATTAATATAATTATTTTTATTTTACAGTATTAAAATGCAATATACTTTAGGGGGATTTATTATGCAGAAAATACCAGATGCAGAATTAAAAGTAATGAAATTTATTTGGAAGAAAAATGATAATGTGATTTCTAAAGAGGTTATTGAAGCAATGCAAAATGAATATGATTGGAAGCAGACAACTACGCTAACACTTCTATCAAAGCTTGTTAAAAGAAAATTTTTATCAGCTGAAAAAATTGATAGATATACACATTATAAAATTATAATTGAATATAGAGAATACTTAAACTATGTAACAAAAGATTTTGTAAGTAACTTGCATAATAATTCAGTAGGAAGTCTATTTCTTTCATTATATGAAGATAATATCTTAAAAAAAGAAGAATTTGAGCATCTTATAGAAATAGCGAATGATTTGGAGAAATAAATGAATGTTTTATTTGAAAATTTATTAAAGACAACATTAATAAGTAGTTTAGGTATTTGTATATTGATAATTCTCAAAACATGTATATTTAAAATATTTAGTAAAAAGTTTAATTATTATATTTGGCTAATTATTCTTTTTAGAATGTTACTTTTTCCTGTTTCTTGTTCAATTGAATTTAAAACAAAAACAAAAGAAAGTTATACTCTAATTGATAATATAACTAATTTTAATAATAATCATCCAAACAAAAACCTTACACTTTTATTTATATGTATATGGATAATTGGAGTTATATTTTATTTAGCTCGTCTATTAATTAAATATGTAAAATTTAAGAATCTTATTGTTGATACTTCTTTCGAGGTTGAAGATGAAAATATAAATAGTACTTACAGAGAGTTATTATCTGAATTAAATATAAAAAACAATATTCCTCTAAGGTATACAGATGAATTAGCCAGTCCAGCAGGTGTAGGATTATTTAAACCATATATATTTTTATTGGACCTTCCATATGATGGAGAAAATATTTATTGGATTTTAAAACATGAGTTAACACATTTTAAACATAGAGATATCTTGATAAAATTTATAGTAGTCTTTGTAAAAGCTATTTATTGGTTCAATCCTTTTGTTTATATTATGAGCAAGAAAATTGATTCTGATTGTGAACTATGTTGTGATGAAAGTGTTATTAATGAATGTTCATCTAAACAGAAAAAAGAATATGCACTAACTATTTTACGTGCAATTGAGCTAAATAATCTCAATAAAATGGGTATGTTGGCAACAGAGTTTACAAAAACAAATTTAGAGATAAGAATAAAAAGTATTGGAAAAAGAAGAGGTAAACGTGGAATAATCCTTGCTATTCTAATATTTATAGGTTCATGTTTTTCTTTTATTGATGTGAATGCACAAGCACCACTAAAAAAGAAAAGTTTATCTGAAAATAAAACTGTTGTACCAAGTACTGGATTTAGTTTTGAAACTACAGATTATACATATGCGACAGCTCCAGAACATGTAAGAAAACTTTATGAAGAAAAATGTAAAAAAATAGGTGAAGTTCCTAGAGATACTGATAAAATAGAGATATATAATACAGACAATACAATAGAATAATATTCTATATAAACGTTTTTATTAATGTTTTATTTTTAATTATTACTATGATATAATCAGATATATTTATAAAAATTTCACACTGACTGAGTAAAGGTATGTGCTATACATACCTTTTTATTATTAAGGGATATAATACATATTAAATTTAATTTTAAGGCAAGTCTGAAAAGAAATCTTTATACTCTGCATTGAATATATATTTAAGTGCAATTAACACACTTAGCCGAATGCCATATGTACCTGTCTCCATTTGAGCATATGCTGCTCTAGAAACATTGCACCCCATTATTTGTAACTTTGAAGATACTTGCTCTTGTGACAAGCCTGTTTTTTTACGTAACCTTTTTAATGCATTTCCTATAGTATAATTATTTTCTTGATAAAGCCACTGTGACATGGTCTATCCTCCTTAAGTATTTGTAACCGTAGAATTACATATTTTACTTGATATTAGCATAAATATTAGCTATAATTGTAATTGTAGAATTACAATAGGAGGTGTATATACTTGAATAAAAAAAATATAGAGTTATCACAATGGTCAATAGAATATCCACATGAATGGGAAATTGTATGTGGCACTAGAGAAACAGGACCTCAAAATAATTACAAAATTATGTTACTACTTGAAAAAGCTGGTTTTCAAGAGTTAAGTTACATGATTTCGTGTAGACTAAATTGCCTTCTTAATGATGAGAATAAAATAGACATAGAATAAATATTACTTAGGCTTACTTAACTTAAGGCAAGTCTGAAAAAAAATCCCCATATTCTGCATCAAATATCTGTTTAAGTGCAACTAACACACTTATCCGAATACCATATGTACCTTTTTCCATCTGAGCATATGCTGCTCTAGAAACATTGTACCCCATTGTTTGTAATTTTGAGGACACCTGTTCTTGTGATAAACCCATTCTTTTACGCAATCTTTTTAATGCACTTCCTATATTATAATTGTCGTCTTGATAAAACCATTGATGCATAGTCTATCCTCCTTTTTAATTTTGTAATTGTAGAGTTACTCTTTTTGAGTTTAACAGAAAAACAGATTATAATTGTAATTGTAGAATTACAATTATATATATATATAAATAATTTTTTAAGATATGTTTTATTTAAGAATTTGTTGATTTATCTATAATGAAGAATTTAATTCAAATATATTTTGACCTATATAGAAAAATTTATGTTATTAATATAAAATATAAATTAAGAGGAAAGTTACATGCGTTTAGATGAGTTGGTAATCTGAAGATCCAATGCTGAAAAACTGATATTGTTACTTATAGAAGAGCCTTTATAACATGAAGAATATAAAGTACTTATAAGCTTTATCCTTATATCTATTATTTATGTTTATACTGCTTCATGTATAAATACAGAATTACAAAAAGTATGTAATAGATAAAATTAATTTAAAGTGAACTGGAGGACAAAGAATGTCTTACATATATGAACCAAGAGATGATTATGAAAAGAAAATACTAAAAGAATATGATAAATTAAATAAGAGAAAATATGAGGATAAATACAGAAATTTTGATGTTTCTCAATTATATAGAGATATAACAAGTGAAGATGTATTTATACGAATTTGTATGAGGGAAAGAAACTTAAAGCGAAAAATAGTTTTTATAATTATAACAATTATAAGTATTCTGATGTATTTATTTTTAAGTATTAATGTCTATCATGCTTCTAATTCACCATTACAATATTTATTTGTTTTTGGTATAGTGTTATTTACTTGTTTACTATACTTAAAGATAAGGGAAATAAATATAAAATATAAACATTATGATTTAATTGATTTTAGTGCATTAAATGTATTAGAGGATATAAAAAATACCAGGTGTACAGAAATAAAAAAAGAGTTCTTTGAAGATCTTTAAATAAATAACATGTACTCAATAATACATAATAAAGGAAGGCTATATATATGTCATATATTTATAAATTTGGTAATGCTGAAGAGCAAATGATGAATGATTTCTATAAAAATTATAGAGCGGATTATAAAGCTGATTATTGTAATTTAGAACTACATGAATCTATAGAAAAAATAGAAGAAGATAAACTAAACATAGGTATGTTACTTGAATATAATAAGAATATTGAGTTTGGTTCCTATATTAAAATTGCTGTTATAGCGATTCTCTTTATTAGTATTTCAAGCTTTTTAGCATATAATACTTTTAATTCATTAATAAGGATTTTATTCATCATAAGTATAATCACTTGTATATATATCGTATTTAAGATTAAAGATAATAAAGTCAAAATATAGAAAATATGAATTAATGGCATTTGGCAAATTAAAAATATTAGATGAAATCCATCTAGAAAATCTTGAAAAAGTAAAATTAGAACATTATTAATAGTAGGCTATTTGAAGGGTAATATAAATTTACTGCCTTTCAAATAGTCTACTTAATTTTTAGATATTTTTTCAATTCATCATTATCTATTTTTTAAAATTTGAATTGCTCTTGGTTTGTTTGATTCTCTTTTAATATATCCTTTAGCTTCTAGCTTATTTAAGTTCTCATATACAGATGAAGTTGAACTAAGACCAACAGCATGGCAAATATCTCTGATAGAAGGAGGATATCCTTTTATTGATATTTCTTTTTTTATCACATCTAAAATTAGAAGCTGATTGTCTGATAAATCTTTACTCATATATACACATCCCTTTACTGTTGTAAAACGTACGTTCGATTATAAGGTAAAAATAAGTGTTATGCTAATTTTATATATTCCTCATAATCTATCTCACATCCAGAATAACCTTCAGAATATGGATCTTGATAGCATAATATTTCTTCATTACATATAGCATTATTTAAAATCTTTTTATTAAGTAGTTTAATATAGCAATCATTTTCATACTCCCAAGCTTGAAGAATTTCAATATGTATCCCATCATCTGTTATATAATCAGTTATATAATATTTTGTCATAAAGTTCACCTCTCATTAATAAAATAATATATTTTACTATATTATAACATATAATTGTCCTGTTATTGTGTATTTTAAGAAGATTATAAGTTGCCTTAATAATAATATATTGCTATAAAAATATTTTATTTCAACATACAAAATAAGAGTGTGAACCTATTCTAAGACAAAATACTAAAACAAACTTAGATTAAATGCTATAATAAAGCTAAATAAATTAATGTTGAAAGGAGTAATATTATGAAAGAGCATGAATTAGAGCTGGATGTAAGTATCTCCATACCAATTTTAACAGTTATCTTTTATATGACTATAGTTTCAAGTTTATCTGCTCTGAATAGCTTTAACAACATAAAATATATACCAATAAATGAACTAGGTTTGACCATTGGATTTGTTATATTTAACCTTATACTGAACTCTATATTTATAGAATTTACCTACATTTAATTATAGCAGCTATTGATGAATTATTTCTGCTATAATTCAAATTTATTTTGACATACCAGATTATTTTTTATATAATTAAAGCATAAACATTCAATGTTTATACTTGCGATATACATGTTTAAATTGTACTATGTTAGTTATAAAATGCCATGCTTAAATTATATGGAATTTTGTTTAAATTGTACTATGTTAGTTATAAAAGACTATGCTTAAATTGCATAATATTTTGTTTAAATTATACTATGTTAGTTATAAAACCTTATGCTTAAATTGCATAATATTTGTTTAAATTATACTATGTTAGTTATAAAATTCTATGCTTAAACTATAGTTATATTGCAAGTTGTTTAAATTATACTAAATTAGTTTTATGTAAAGAGTTGTAAATATATTATATTTACAACTCTTTTTTGTTACAATATTTTTTAATTTAACAAATTAGTTTTCATAAACTATATTTTGATTGTAAATTACACTATACCATTTTCCATCACAATATTTATAAATTTCTTTATTAGCATACCTTCCATCACTATATTTCACTGCATAATAGCCATCTTCAAATTCATATTTTTCAAATTCATATGTTACTGTTGCACCACTTCTTGATCTATCTATTATTGTTGTTAGAAAAGAAATTATTTCACCATTTTCATCACATTTAGCAACATAATAGCCAGGCATTGATTTAAAAGTCTGTCCATTTAATTTTTTTAATTCATATGGAATATCATTGAACTCTTTTAGTTCAATAGCTTTAACAAACTCCTTATTTAATATCTCATATTTTATATTGTATTTCTTCAATTTATTCAAATTTATTTTATATTCAAATTTATTTTCATTCGTTGATGATTCTGATAGTTTACATATTTTAGTATCCATCAATACACCAAATAAAGTATGGTAGTCATCTTCATTTATAGATTTATGCTTGTCTCTATCTAAACAAAATGAATTTTTATTAAAATAATTAACATATACAATATTATTATCTAAAAATTCTCTATTTCTTTTGATAACATTTTCTATTTTTCCTACATATTCGCTACACACATTATTAAATTCTTTTTCAAAGATTTTTTCATATTTCTCAATATCTGATATTGAAATAATATTATTAGAATCAATATCATCTTTTAAATCATTTTTAATTTTCTCAATATCATAATTAATCAATATAAGGTCACCTAGTTCATCTAGACTAGTTTCGATTGCAATAAGAATAATATGCTTAGCTTCTTCGTCTTTCTCATTAATATTTTTTAATTTTTCAATACATGAAGCTAATAGAAACTTCATTCTTTTTATGCTTGCATATTTAAAAAGACTATCTGCATATCCTTTATCAATCGAATTATCCATTGAAATGAATTTTAACATAGACTTTACCATATAATAGTGCCTATCTAACATTTCATTTAAGATTCTTTTTTTTAAGTCATTTAAAGTTCTTGTCTTATCCATTTAAAACAACTCCTATTTTTTATATTTTAATTATAACTCTTATTAGTAAAATTGTTATTGTAATAGGTATAAAAAGTTAAATAAATTAACTTTTTACACTTCTAAATTATTTTGACTCATATAACCTATTAAACATTTAATTATGGTATCTTCATATTCATAAATAGTTTCTATATTGTAATCTTCCCAATCTCCATACTTGCAGCTATCAATACTAATATATTTAATTTTTTCTGTCATTCTTAGATATATATTTGTATCATCATATAAAGTAATGCAAACGCTATTACTTGTTTTTCCATTCCATGTTTTTTGCAAGTAAAGATATTCATTCACATTTATATAATCATCTTCTAACATTGCTTTTTTTACTAATTCAGCTATTGTATTTATCTTATTTTCATTCATATTATTATCTCCTATTAACTTTGTTGACAAGCAGCTTATTTTTAATTGCTATTAATCTAGCTACACTATAATGCATGTTTATTTAAGGTATATAGTTGAAATCCAAAACATATGTTTGTATATATTTTACTTTAAACCATTCTGTACTATCATATTTATATATAGATTCTTTATCTCCATATTTTATGATATAATACCCAGGTATAAAGTCATATGTCCCAAAATCATATGTATAATTTTTATCATTTATTGGAATTGTTTTTAAAAGAAATGATTCTATTTGTCCATATTCATTACATTTTGCTATATAAAACTCAGAAGGTTTTTTTTGTAGTGTTAGAACAGTATTATTTAGTAAATCTAAAATTATAGGCATGTTATCCAGTTTGATTAGATTTTTTGTAATCCCAGTTTCAAGAAGTTCATAATTTCTGTTATATAAATCTAATCCCTTTAAGTATACTTTTATATCATATTCACTGTCACTAATTTCTCTTATGTGTTTATCTATACCTGAGTTGATTATAAAATTTTCTATTTTATTTAGTGTATTTACTTTACTTTCAAGTATAAAAGAATTTATATTTATTGAATATACAACCTTGTCTTTCATAAATTCATATTTTTCATTTTTTTTATGTTCTAAAATTCTTTCACATCTTTTTTCAAGTTCTTTAGTGTCATAGCCTAAGAAAGAGAGTTCTTCTATTATGATATCATATTCCTTAGCATCTTTTAGATTAATAAAATCTAAATTGCTTATTTTAGCCCAATATTTAGTAATTGAATTTAAAAGATATTTTATTCTACAATCTTTAATTATATTTTTTAACTTTTTTTTAAACTCATTAGTATTAAATCCTAATTCCTCAAGATTACTAATATATATAGATATTAATTTCTGGTATGATTCTAGATTATTATAATTAATCATATCAAACAGTCTATTACAAGAGTTTATTAAATAATCTACCCTAAGTTTTTCTAGGTCTTTAATCTCATCATCTCTAATTATACCCTTCATTACAAGTTCTATAGCAAATGTTAGAGCATAATTGTATGTAGATTTATCCATATCATATTGTTTAATCTCATGAAATTTATCTATAAACACTTGATTTTTATATTGCTTACTATAGATATTTTTTCTTATACACTTAAATTCTTTTAAACTTTCTACCCCACAAAAATCAAATATTTTTCTTAAAAGGACCTTATCTTTTTCTATTCTTTTTGAGCTCCAGTGATTCAATTTTATGTCATAAAAGCAATTGGTTTTATTATTGTCTATATTAACATATAAACAATGTCTAGGTTTTGAATAATATACTCCTAGTATCATTATATATTCCTCCTAATTATTCTATTGTTTAAAATATTCCTCAAATATACTTAATATAATCTTTGATTGTTTAGCTGTAAGTTTGGGTAAACGAGGATCTCGGATTGTAATAGGTTCTTCACCTAAAATTTGATATTTACTATTATCTTCATCATTAAGCCAGTCTAAAGCTTCTTTCTCAGTTTTCTTTTTTTCCATCCAAAGTTTGCCTAATGAGTTGTCTATACAGATATAGTATTTATCATCCTTATACAGATATAAACCTATAATATTATTTTTTACAATACGATCAAACGCATCTTTATCTACATTTTGTATATTCATACCTCTTCCTCCAATTGGCTAATATCTATTAAACTCAAATGGTTCTTTATGACGTATCTCACACTCTAATATTTCTGCTACAAAAACTTTTTCTGATACATCTCCTGGATAATTAGATATAAAATATTCTTTAAATGCATCTCTATAATCCTCTAAATACACATAAGGTGGTAAATACCTTTTCCAATCACTCATTTTTAATAATTCATCAAAATACTCCATTATTTTATCTCTCCTTTTAATTTTGCTGACAAGCAGCTTATTTTTATTTGTATTAAAAAAATACATTATTTCACCTCATATATAATATGGGGCAAATATAATTTTTTTTTGAAAATAATATTATTGTAGGAATTCACATTATAGAGTTTTAAAATAGCACTTGATTTACTTTATGAATACTGTAAGTTAAGAAAAATACTTATTTTACAGGGATGCAACTCAAGGTTGACAAAAAATATAGTCAAATTGATAGTATGCAACCTGCGTATTTGTTAAGATTTTAGTATAAAGGTTGAGGAGGAGAAAAATGGATATATCTGAAAAAATCTTAAAATTAAGAAAAGCACATAATTTATCTCAGGAACATTTAGCAGAGCAGCTTAGTGTGTCAAGACAAAGTGTATCAAAATGGGAAACAGGTCAATCAATACCAGAAACAGAAAAATTAATAGTTTTAGGTGAAATATTTAATGTTACAATAGATTATCTTTTGAAACCATCTGAAATAGATGAAATATCAATTAGAACAGAAATTTTAGAGAAGCAACAACAACAGTTAGTCGAAAAGGAAAGAAAAAATGATAGGGTTAGATTTATTGTATTAAGTTGTCTCGCAATATATTTAATTGCATTCTCTATCTATATTATTGGCCACTTCTACTTTGAAATATGGAATCCAAGTATAATATTAAGTGAATTTGCAATAGCAACTGCAATAGCAATTGCTATTAATTTAAAACATAAGTATAGAACTAATAAAAATTCATCAAATGGCTAGATATATTGATTATTATTTATAATAGAATTAAAGTCCTTACAATCCATTTATTTAGATTATGAGGGCTTTTTTACTAGATATATTTAAATTGGTGTTTAGAGAATAGTATAGGTGAAATTTTTAGTCATCTTCTTCCCAGTTTTTTACCCACTCTTCTAATGAGGTTAACTTTTCATCTGTTAATTCTTCTTGAAATAATGACACTAAAAGGCTTTTTATAGAGTTGCACCCTAAGAGCTTATGTATTTTTTGCGATATAAATTCAGAATACTTATCTTCTTTAATTGAAATTGTATAGTATGTACATTGACTTGTTTCTTGAATATATAAGAATCTTTTATTTGATAACTTAGACAAAGTCTTTAGTGTTGTTTTTTCTGACCAGCTATATTTTTCTTTCATATAATTAACAACATCATATGATTTTACCCCTGTATCTAAACTCCAAATAAATTTCATTATAATTAATTCTGATTTTGATAATCTTCTCAAATACATAATTATCGCCCCAATCATTTGTTTATTTAATTAAATGTTACAGCAATAATTTTATATAATCAAATCCAATTATTACCATATATTTACTGTGCATTGAATGGCTATATCTTCTGAGTCTTTATTCTTAATGTCAACTAAATCAATAACTTCATGCATATTATTAACTTGTTCTATAGCATAAATGTCATATTTTAAAATGTTTTAGAAAAACTAAAGATTTTTTATGTAATATAGATTGTCAAAATAATGAAGTTAATAAAATTATTAATAAAATGTAATAAGATACATATATTAATTGAACAAGTCCTATGGTATAAATAGCCTAGAAAGACACCTATTATCATTGCATTGATGCCTTGTAATAGATTTAAATGATATATACTAAATAAAAAAGAAGATAATATTATAGACTTGAAAGCATTACAATTATCAAGTAGATTATTTAATATAAATTTCCTATAAATTAATTCTTCTGCGATAGGAGCAATTAAACAAGTCTGAATAAATAAAGATAATAAATAAATGATAAGTTTAGATGAAGTATCAAGTATTAAGTTTAATTTCGGGAGTACAGAATATAGACTTAAATTTAAAAAAGTATTTTCAAGTTTACTTAGTAGTATTGAATTTGTAACCATTATAAAAAGTAGTATTGTTATGTAGTGTGTAATTTTCTTTTTATTATTTTTATATTTAATCTTAATGATATCTACTGGGAACTTATATATTAAAACATACATATTGTAATATATTAGTACTAATAGTACTATATTTAAAACCGAATACACATACACATTAGTAACTCTATTTGTTATTATAGTTACTAACGACGTAGATGTCAAAATTAATATTGTATGTATGATTGTTATCAAAAAAATGTCTCTATACTTTCTCATAAAAGCTCCTATTCATAATTATTGGCCAATAAAACTTATTGACCAATAATTTATATCATTTGCATTTATTATAATTATTATATTTTTGTACTATATCAGATAGCTTATCACTTAATAGTAATCTTCTATCCTTTACTAAGACAAATGCAATCATTTTATTTTTAAATAATTTAAATTCTCGATAGCTGGTAAGACTATTTTCATTTAAAACTATTAATATATTTTTTATATCTTCTTCTGTCTGAATTAATATTTCTACTAGATTTTGCTCTGAAGGATTGCAATAAATAATATCAAATCTTTTCAAGTCTTCCTCATCATTGTTTTTATAGAGTTGGTAAAAATATATCCTTGGAATAACACCATTATCTTTATTGAAATAACATATATTCATCATATTTTTAAACTCTATATATACATTAGTTAATATTAACTCGTCTTGATTAATTTTATCCTGGTCTGCTAATACATCTATAAAAATATCATTCTCATTATCATAATAAAAACTATATCCTGGATTTATAATTCTTTGCCCTCTTTTTAATGCAAATTTTTTTATATTATTAATCTTTTTGATTTTACTTTTGGGAGTTACATTTTCTATATCTTTTGGATCTAGTCTTATAAGCTGTTCTGATGTACAAAATCTAAGTATTTTAATATATTCATCCACTGAATAGCTTTTTAACATTGATTATATTCCCACCTTCTATATACATTGTTTTAATTAAAAAGAGATAGCTCTAAGTAGAACTATCTAAAATATACGACCAGATAATTGTTTCTTTTCTTTATCTATTTTTCTTAATAATACAGTTATTTCTTTTCCTATTTCTAAATTAACATTTCTTTTTACAGGATAATTACATGCTATAGTTAATCCTCTTCTAAGTTCAAGATATATTAGTTTTTCTGAAAGCTCCTTTATCTTTGCTATATATACACCTCTTTCTGAATAATATTTTTTATCAATAATATATTTATCAAATATGTCTTCTTCAAGTTCTTTTCTACTTAAAAAGCATCCTTCTTCATCTAATTTTAATATCTTTAAATTTACTTCATCGCCTATTTCAAAGTAATCTTGTATTCTATAAACTCTAGAGTTAGATATATCTCTTTTTCCAATAGTACCTATTTGGCCATCAAATTCTGTCACAGCATAATAATCATTTACATCTATAACTTTAGCTAATACAATATCATTTACATTATGAGGTCTAGCTTTTCTTAATATTTCTAATGCTCTTTTTCTAGAAGCATAAACAACCTCATTTTCTTCATCTATAGATGTTACCAAATATGATACAGTAGAACCAACCATTCTTCTTAAACCTCTTACTTTAGCAGCTATAAGTTGACTCCCTTCCAATTTTCTAACAGATAAAGGTAAATATAAATCCATTTCTTCTACATGTATTTTTATCTTTAATTCATCTTTGTAAGCACAAGCATATATATCACCATTTTTGTTTTCTCTTTCTACAGATTGTATTACACAAGTATCAATATATCTTTGATACATTAAATCTCTATATTCAGATATTTTTTGTCTTTCTCCAGTATAATTATTTCTTCTTTTAGGTTGTTCAATTAATGTATTTTCTTCTTTAGTAGTTACATTTGTACTATCAACATTTACTTCTTCAATTTCATTTATTTTGTCTTTCTCCATAAATTGTATCAACTCTGAATCTGGAAGCTCGATACTTCTAACTTCATTACTTTCCTCTATTTTTACTGTTTCCTCATTTATTCTTATTTCTTCCATTTTTTTATCCTCCAAGTTTTTTATTTGTTGAACATAGATAAAGACATCAATTCTTTTTTATTTTCTATATCTATATCATCATTTTCATCTTCTTCATTGTTTAGAGCTATATTTATATGTATATCTCCTCCAACATCTTCTACAACTAAATCTCTTTCATTAGAAATCCCTTTATCTTCATGTATTTCTAATTCATTATAATATTCTTCTTCTAATATTATTTGTTGTGCTTCATACTCATAAAATTCTAAATTATACTCATCCTGTATGAGATTACTTTTTTCTAAGTTTATTTTTATATCTTTTTCAGGATTAGTTTCATTACTAATAGATTTTATATTAAATATCTGATTACTTAATTCATTGGTATTAAAATTACTCTGTTCAAAAGATTTATTTTCACATTCTGCTATCAACATATCTAACTCTTGAAGAGCTTTTATATTTCTTTCTTTCATATCTTCTTCCATATGTTCATCAATTGTTATTTCATCTCTAAAAGAATATAGCCAATCTTTATGGAATTCTTTGGACCATTCTTTGAGCATATAATATATTGGTATTTCTTCCATTTCATCACTAAGTTCATGGTTTGTGTAATCCATCTTGCTCATTTTTATAGGATTTTGCCCTTTTAGCATTAATATAGAATGAAACGGATTTATCCTTCTAACCTCATCCATATTTAAAATATTTCTTTTTACATATTTTTCGGATATTTTCTTTTCTAATGGATTAAAACTATATTTATCTTTACTTTCTGAAAAATCTTTAATAGTCATAGAACCTAAAGTGTCTGAGATAAATTTAGCAGTTGTATTTTCATTACATCCCAAAAATATATGATTATCACAATTTCCTAAAATATCTTCCCATTTTCCTTCTGGATATCTATTTTGAAGTTGTGTTATATTTTGAAATATTACAAACGCATTTATACCCCTTGAACGTATTGTAGCCATTTTCTTTTCAAAGTCAGGAATCTGAGCTATATTAGGAAACTCATCTAATATGAAATTTACTTGTTTATCTAATTTTCCTGTTGGTTTTCTATCTGCTATTGATATCAATTTTATAAAAGCCATAGAAAAAAATAAACAGGCCATAAAATCAAATGAAGCATGTGAATCTGGTAAAACAGCAAAATAAGCACATTTTTTTCTTCCTGGAAGCCCTAAGTCTATCTCATTTTCTGAGGTAAGCATTTTAAATTTTTTAGACTGGAACAATTGTAATCTAGTTGCTAATCCAGAGATCATTCCAGATCTTATTTTAGTATTTTCAGAGCTTTCTAAAAATATATTATATGGCTGAATCGCAATATGGTCTTCTCTAAGAAATTTAAATCTCATTTCTAGTTTTTTAGCTGCATCTTTTGCAGTTAGAAAACTATATAGTGAAGTCATATTTCTTTCATTTTCTGGAAGTTCTTTTATTATGTATAAAACTAATGCCTTTAATAAATTTTCTTGTCCTTTTTCCCAAAAATCACCTCCAGCTTTTTTATTTTCTTTTGTATTAAGCATAATTGATTGTGCAAATGTTATAGCACTCATATCATCTTCTACAGTTGATAATATGTTCCATTGATTTGAGCATTCAATATTGTTTAAGTTTAATGCCTTTACTATGTAACCAAACTTTTCTAATATACTAGAACATTTTCTAAGAAGCTCTCCTTTTGGATCTGTTATAAACATACTTTCTTCTGAGCGAATGAGATTTAAAATATTTGGAATAACAAAACTACGAGACTTCATTGAACCTGAACTTCCAAATACAGCTACATTTCGATTATTGAATGTATTTTTAGGCAAGGTGATTATATCCTTTGTACCCCTAAAATATCCAAATATTATACCTTCATTTGTATTAATTGAAATATAATCCTGTAATTTGTTAATTTCGCCTCTTCCCATCCATTCAGCAGTTCCATATGTCCCTAAATTTTTTGCACAATCTATTTTTTTCTCTTTCTCCTCAAAATTAAAAGAACCGGATTTATTTACAATGAATATGGCTCTTATTATGAATCCAAATATTAAGAAAGTTATATTAAGATTTATAAGTGTAAATATTATTTGGAAATTAAATAACTTAAACAAAACTTTAATAGGAGAAAAATATAGCTCTAATAAATTTACATTAAAGAATCCTTCTCTAATCATAATTACAATAGGAGCTTCCATGTATATTATTGTAGCTATAAGTGCTAAATACTTTTTTTGACTACTTCTTGGTATCTTTTTTAATATATTACTTAAAATTAGATAAATCTTTGATAATTTAATCACCTCCTAAAAAAAATACAATATTCAGTTATAGAATCTGAATATTGTATTTAATAAATTGGATTTATTTAGTTAATTAGCTATTCATCATGTAAAAGATTAGAAACATTTATAAAATAGCTTTAAATGGGTATTTAATGCCTTATTTGTATATAGAATTAATATCTAGACTAACTATCTTTGCATTCTTAAATTCATTCTTTACTTTATCTCTTTGATGTTCAAAGCATAGGATATAACAACTATCAATTGTCTGCTCCTGTATAAAATAATTAACTAGTTCCTCTTTTACAAAATCATTTTCTAAAAAATTAAATGTTATTATATTATTTATATAGAGATAGTTATTTATAAACTTTATATTGATATTGCTCTTTAGCAAATCAAATATATTTTCATTATTGAGCATATCATCAGAAATTAAATTTAATACTTTAAATGAATCCTCTTTCAAACTCATTAATATTTCTTTTTTGATAAATTTTTTTTGAATGTCTATTGATTTATAATATCTTAAATTATCTTCATTTTCGAAGAATATAATTACATTTTCTATCATTAGATCATTAATCTCATTTATAACTTTTTTAATATAAAAATTGTTTGAATTTCTTTTTATTTTATATACAAAATATTCTTTGTCATTATTACCAATAACTTTCCCATAAAATAATTTTATAAACTCTGTTCCATCTTTTATATATTTACCATTCTGTATTTGTGAACGTCCTAATCTTTTTTTGAAATTTTTAAAACTATACAATAACTCATGAATCTCTGCTAAAAATCTTCTTTTTTCCATTCTCAAATAATTTTTATAATGAATTTTTTCCCCAAGCAATTTTAAATAGATACGACCTTCATTACCTAATGTGAACATTTTATTATTTTCCTCAATATATTGTTCTTCTTTAAGTCTATTTATTCTTGCATACTTATACTGATTAGAATATTTATTCTTTGGGTCTTTTAACTCATAAAATTTATGTAAATACTTTCTTTTCACAGATCCATACTCATTTAATAATTTTAAGCATTCTAGATCTCGTTCTTTAATTGTTATATCACCCAATTGTATAATTTTCCTTTCTTTATTCAAATTTTTTTATCTGAAATATAACTCTTTTTTATTTCAATTTCCTAGCAAATTTTTTTAAAGTTATTTGAGATTTTATCGGTACACAAATCTCAGCTTTTTTTGTTAGCATACCTAAATCTGTACCTATTTTGTCAGGAAATTTTTTCATGAAACCATTGCAAATACTACATTTAACTCCTTTTTTTTGTATTGAAATTCAATACTTTTTTAGAATAAGTATTTCAATATTGAAAAATGCGATTTTTCAATATTGAAAAATTATCATTTTGTATATTAAAAAACTCATTATAATATACAAATCTCATTTACATATTCTAAGGAAAAATCTTGATTATAAATTGTTATTTCTAGACCTATATTTTCACTACTTTCACCAGTCATTAGTATTTTTACTTGCTCAAAATTATCATCCTTGATTAAATTAGATTTCATAATTGCATCTGTATATGTTTTAAAAAAATAGTTATCAACATCATACTTTAGATAATCTAAATACAACTTATATTTTATGATAATTTTGTTGAAATGTTCGTTAAATCCACTTAATTTATAAATTATTAACTGTTGAATCAATTCTTTATAATCAGAATAATATCTTGAAGATTCTACTGAAAATAAATTTGGTGGCAACATATCTGTCCATATTTTTATTTTTTTGTTTTCTACATATTCATTTACTTCGATTAACTTATCAGAATAATTACTCACATCATCTAATTCTAATCTTTCAGCTACCTGTTCATTTTTCATTATTTGTTGTACTAAATGATACTTTGTATTCTCTAATGTTTCTAAAGCCTTAAAGATATTTCCATTATTTAAATTTATTTTATCTCTTATGTCTTTTAGCGAATGGTCTATAATATAACTTTCTTCACTCAAATAAATCACCTCTATTCTTGGTACATAAATTATACTTTTTTATCAAATCTTCATTATCATATTTATTTCCTATAATGGTTATCTCATTTGACTCATTAAATAATAAATAGTAACTATCACCATCATATATTTTCCAACTTCCATTATGAAATTTCACTACCCCTATTATTGATTTTTTATCAAAATACAAGTCTTTCATATCATTTTTAGCTATATATACTATTGAATGAACTATATCATCAGAATATATATTAGTTCCATCAGAATCCTTTTTAAATGTAATTTCTCCTAGCGTATTTCTTTTTATTGGTATATGATGATCTATTAAATCTGGTTTTCCTGTGTTATATACTATCTTATGTATTTTAGTATCATTAACTCCTGTTGAATAATAATGTCCATATATCCAGTGATTATTTTTTATAGATTTTCCTCTAAATGTTTTTATTTTCATCTGCTCACCTTTAAAGTTCTGTAATTTTATAAGTAATATTATTTAATTCAAAACAATCTGAATCACTATATTTCTTCTTAAGAGTATTAAAAACAAAACTTATATCCTCATTTATAATTTCAAATTCTTCATTTCCTATAACTGATTTATACAACTCGCTTTCATTTAAACTTGTTATATAATCTTCAGCTATTGTATTTTTCTTTATTAATTTTTTAATCTCATACTTATGTCTAAAACTATTCTGTATAACTGTAGTTCCTAACAGATTACTGTTTATATAAATACAATCTGACAAAAGCTTTATTTCACTATAATTTCCTAGCTGAAAAAGTGATATCTCTGATACTTCTTCTATCACAAGTTTTTTATAAATTGTTATATGAATAAATATCTCCTCAATATTAGCTACAAATTCTATTTTGTATTTTCCAAATTTATTTAACATATTTCCTCCACAATATTATTCATTATTTGATGTTGTTAGTATAGATGATTCATTATCTATATTATTTCTGTATTCCTTAGGATATAGCTCGCCATTAGTTAATATCTCTTTTGCCTTTTCTATAGATAGAAATTCACTTATTATAACTGTATCAATTAATAGCTCTTTTGATTCTTCTTCATATTTACACAACCTTCCCCAATAATATAATTTTTTATTTAAATATTCATTTGATTTTTCATCAACATATACAACACCCCAATTTGTTTGTCTATTACATTTAAATAGAATAGAAGGATACTCTATCCCATCTATTCTGCAATTAGCTAAAATCACATTATAATTTAGTTGACTTTCTAATTGTTTTTTAAAGTTCTTTCTTTCATTTTTATCGAAAAACATTTTTATCACCTCTTAAAAATATTCATAAAAAAAGTTATATTGTAGGCTATATAAAGCAACTACAATATAACTGATGAACATAAAAAAAGAGTTATCTTATTAAAATAACTCTTTTTTAATCCTTATTTTCTAAATATTTTAGATTTTTAATTAATACAGTTAAAACTTCTTCTACAGTTCTCAATTGATCAGGATTCAAATCTTCCAATTTATTTGTTATTTCATTTAAAACATTTGGTTTAACATGCTCAACTGAATCTTTAAGAATTATATCTGCTGATATGTCTAAAGCATTTATAAGTTCTAAAAATGTACTCAAACTTGGTATTTTTCTACCTCTTTCAATATTACTGAGATGGTTATACCCTATATCAATTTTTTCAGATAGTTGTTCTATTGTGAGTCCTAATTCTTTTCTTCGTTCTCTTATTCTAGTACCTAAAAATTCCATGATGATCTCTCTCTTTACATAATTTTATTCATAGTATATATTTTTGAATTTTATTTTGTAACACCCTAGAAGAACGCATTACGTTCTTCTAGGTTTAATTACTATTAAATATCTTATGCTTTTTTCTAAAAATTATGCTTGATACAGAATAAACACTATAACTTCACAACCATCTTATGTTTTAAAATGATAATTACTTGAAAAGATAACTCTTCTAAATACTATTATGATATAAAATAGTTTAATTATTTTTTTCTTCTATTAAAAATTAAACCTATTGTAGATAATATTCCTATACCCCAAAATATACCTATCCCCGTATCACCTGTAGGAGGATTATTTTTCTCTATATTATTATTATCAATTTCCTTTTCTATCTTCTCATCATTTATAAGAGAACTTATACTATTTGAGGATTCTTCTTTAGAATTATTATCTTTGTCTTTTACTTCTTCATCTTTTTTAGGATATATTATTACTCCATCTGGTTTAAGTATTGCTCCACCTTCTGGTATTTGAATTGTCCCATCTGGAAATATAATTATCCCTCCTGGTGGTACAATTATATTTCCATTATCATCAATAGTTGGTTTTTCACCTTCTTCATTTGGTTTAATTTCTGTTCCATCTGGTTTTTCAATTGTTCCATCTGGAAATACCTTGTTTTCGTCTTTGTCAATGAATATATCTTTATTATCATCTTTACCTGCATCATCATCTATATTAGGAAGCTTATCACCATTTACGTTATCTTCATCTTGATTTGGTTGGTCTGGTCTAGTTGGAATGTGATTATTATGTGAATCATCATTATCATTATCACCCCAATCTGGATTTGGATTAGGTTCCTCACCATTATTATTGTCCCATCCACCATCTTTTACAAATATTGTCGCTCCTGCTACAGTTGTATTATTATCTGAATTTTTTACTTTGTAAGTCACATTGTATGCACCAGGTTTAATTGTATTTACAATACCAGACGCTTTTATTTGTGCTGTTATGTCTCCATCTACATCATCATAAGCATATACTCCACTTTTTATATTAAATGTATCTCCTACATTTAGGTATTTATTATAAGTTTTTATTCTCGCCCATCTTCCATTTTGCCAATTTTCATTATTATTACCTAAATTTGGTTTATCTGCTCCTTTTTCTATGACATACACAACTCTAGTAAATTTTACTTTATTACCATCACTATCACTTACACTATAAAGTATTACATATGTCCCAACTGCATTAATATCTAAGTTAGTTTCATAAGTTATTTTATTTGTTATGTCTCCATCTTCAGCATCAATAACTCTTATACCATTTAAAATTCTATCTTCTCCATATTTTTCGCCTACATAAATGTAATCTTCATCCCAAAAATTGACTTCTGGAGGACTATTTATTTCATTTGGTTTGGAATCTGGTAATTGCTCACTATAGTCTATAACTCTTATCTTACATACTCTTGAAGTTTCTTGACCTTTAAAATCTGTTACTGAATATACTAACTCATATTCACCTTTTTCATATCTGTTTACAAATCCTTTGACTTTGATAAAATTGGTTAAATCTTGACCTTTGTAATCTTTTGCAGTAACACCTTTCATTATTTTAAATTCATCACCAATCATTATGGTTGCAGTACTCACTCCATTTATAATTGGAACTCCAGTTATATTTATAATAGGTGGCTCAATTACTTCCTCAGCAGGTGGTTTACCAATTTCATAATGTACAATATCTCCTTCATTGTCATAAGAATCAATTGGCACAACATGAATATATTTATATCCTTTATGTTCAAATTCTATTTTATTAGTAGATATAGATGTGGTTATCATACCACTTTTTAAATTATCTTCTCTTTTATTGCTTAATTTCCATTTAAAAGATTTAACAACTCCACTTATACTTCCTGTAACTCCCCATTCATTTCCTTCTTCACTTGTCATATCCCTAAGAATTAAGTTATCTTCCTTTAATCTAGTTCTAACTTGATACTTTTCAGAAGCTCCTACATCTCTAGCATTTATATTAAGTGTAATTTTATCCTTTAATTCATCTGTATCCATATCACTACCATGTATATTATTTACTTTTGGACCATAAATATCTTTTGCATTTTTATCTACAAAATTTAAATCTTCTGTATATCCAACAGTTTTATAGTTTCCAATTTCATAATCATATTTTCTAACTTCATAAAATACTTTTTCTTTTAAAGGGTTCTCTTCCCAGGATATGACTAAATTATTTTCTTCAAAGTCTGGCGTTACTTTAATTTCCATATCAGCATATACAATTATATTTCTTTTCACTTCTCTTTTATTCCCTTGAGAATCTTCAACTTTATATGTTAATAGGTATTTTCCATTTACATCTGAATTTACTTTTCCCTCAATTTCTATTTTAGACGTTAAATCTCCATCTTCTGTGTCATATGCACTTATTCCTTTAAATGGGTCAAATTTATCCCCTTCTTTAACCCTTATAGTGTTCACACCCCTTATAACGGGAACATGATTAGTATCATATTTGCTACTTATTAAATGATGTGCAGTTTGGCTTACATTTCCATTTAGGTCAATAGCTCTCACATGTAGAAATTTGAACTTACTATTAGATATATCTATATCGCTCACATTTTTTGCATTTACAAAATTGGCTGCTTCTGTATCTTCCTTATCGTCTATTATATAATTGAACCCTGCTAATCCAACTGAAACAGAACCATTTTTAATTTCACTAGAGTTTATAACATTACCATTTATGTCTATTGCTTCAACGAAGTATCTATATGTTGATGCTAAATCTCTTGCTAATAATTTTAATTCAGTATTTTGTTCTGAATCTTTATTGATTCCTTTATCTGCTAATTTTATTATATTTTTAGTTAAAATAGTAAGTCTACCAATTTTACTCGTTTCTTCTCCGATAATTACTTCATTTAAATAAGTTATTATCGGGGAACTTACATCATTGGCTGAATTATCTATAAATGTGGTATCATTGAAAACTCCTTTTTCTTCAAAATCATACCCATTTATATTTGTTCTATATAATTTATACTTAACAGCATTTTTTACCTCATTCCAATTGATTACCAATTCATCTTTTTTTGGTTCTTCTATATTTAACTTCATATCACCTGTAACATTTACTTTTACAATTACTTCTGATTTTAAGCCTTTACTATCTTCAACACTGTATTTAATTTCATATACACCTTTTATTTGATTATTGACTTCTCCTTCAACAACTAACTTATCTGTTAAATCTCCATCTTCTAGGTCATATGCTTTTACACCATCCAGTTTATTAAATTCTTCTCCTATTTTAATAACTCTATTTTTTCCTTTTACAGTTATTCGTGGCTCATTATTATGTGTTTCATCAGCAAGTTTAATATGTTTTGTTTTTGTAGCATTACCTTGCTCATCTATTGCTTTTATATGAAGATATGTATTATAAGTTATATTTTCAAAAGAAAATTTTCCATCTGTATTATTTATAATATTATCATCAAGCTCTGTATCTGGATTTTCATCAACAATGTAGCTATATCCTTTAAACTTAGATGTGACTGTAGCTTTAGAAACATTTGAATATGCAGTTTGATAATCGTCTTTATCATAACTTTCTATTTTATATTCATATGTCGTTCCAACTTCTTCTGCATGAAATTCTAATCTCGAACTCATTTCCTTATCAAATATTAAAGAAAAATCGTATACTGGAGGTGTTATATCTTTTCCATCTACATCTTTAAGATAATTTTCTTTTGTACTCTCTGAGATAGTTTTAAATTCATCTGAATTACTATTCAACTCTCTTCTAAAAACTTTATAATATTCTGAATCTTTATATTTATTCCAACTCAAATTAACACAATTACTTTTATTATCATTTGTAGAATTCAAAACAATATCTTGATTTGATACTATTTTTTGTATATGTGCAGTATCTTCATATTTATATATAATGCTACTATCATTATTTTTATCATTTTCAAATTCAACAACAAACCCCTCTATGTCTGTCCAATATGGGTCAGGTGAGTTGTTTGTGTCATTCCATAAACCTTTTGAATTTTTAATAGACACCATATAATGTTCAGTTCCTCCAAAATTATTCGGTTCTCCAGAACACCAATTTGTAAATTTAACAAGCTCTCCTGTAACCCACTTCCATTGACCTTCTTTTTCCTCATCTGTTGCTCCAAGCCAAGTAGTTTTCGTTGTTAAAGAGTTAAACAGGTCTAACTCATGTTTTGATTTAATTGTTGCTAAGTGTCCTTTTAGACCCTTATATTCCATTTTTTCAGCTTCTAATTTAGCATTTTTCCAACTTATTCTTTTCGCTTCTACAAATTGATAATAATTACCATTTTGAGGATTATATACCATATCATCTACATTATTATTTTGTAATCTTACATTAAATGTAAAACTTGTACTATTATCATGTTCTATCTCAATTGATTTAATTAATTCTTCTGCTTCTTCTGTAGTATATTTATCTTTTAATATTACCTGTTGCCCTTTTACAGATTTCTTTACACCTTTGTCATTGTATTTAATAAGTATGCTATTATTAAATCCTTCATTTATATAAAGTTTAATACCATTTATTAATTCATTGCTATTATTTGTAATTTTTGCATCAGGAAAATTAACTAGGAATCTTTTCTTATTTGCTTCACCTAAATCAAGATTTAAATAATCAAAATCTTCCTTTACTGTAATGTATTTTATAGCCTTACTCTCTTGTTCTTTACTATCTTTCACACTATATTCTATTGTCCATTTTCCTAAGATATTTGTATCAAATTTATCAGTTATTTTACCATTTGGATTTTTAATACTCACTTTTATATCTTTAGTTAAATCTCCATCATAATCATCTTCTGCTGAGATATTTTTCATAACATCATACTCTTCATTTTGTGAGACTGATATGTTTCCACCAATTCTTAAAACTGGTGGGTTGTCTATAAATAATCCTGTTATTGGTAATGTAACTATCTGACTCTTATTTCCTGCTTTATCTATAGAGATTATATGGATATATTTTTTACTTGCTAATTCTTTTGCAGAAATAAATCCATCTGAACTATTTATTACATCCCCCAAATTTGATGATGGAGTAGCGTTATCAGTAACTTCATAGCTAAAACCTTCAAGACCAGATTTTATTTCAACCATTTTTTTATTTGAAGTATGCGTTACATCTCCAAATTCTGATACACCTTCCACATAATATTCAAATTTAGAAGCAACATCCTCAGAATCGAATTTTAAACCCTGTTTTATTCCTGTATCGTATAATTTATATATAGGAGTTGTTGGTTCATTTATATCTTTTCCTTCAATATCTTCAAAATAACTTTCATTTTTATCTGATGAAATTACTTGAAAATCCCCTATATCATTTTTCTTTTGAAATACTTTATAATAACTTATATCTTTAACATCGTTCCAATCTAGTATTACTTTATTTTCTTTTTTATCTACTAATGTATTAAGTACTATATCTTGTTTAGACTTAAAAGGTTCAATATTTATAATGCTTTCATAGTCAAAAATATTTATTGTATCTGGAGAAGGAAGTTTATCTTCCATCCCAAATTCTACTACAAAACCATTCCTTTCTTTATTATCTGTTGATGCTTCATTCCAAAATGATTGTTCTGTTAACATACTTAAAACTTCTTTTTCGCTTTCTGAATCTATTTTTACTAAATAACCTTTATTACCTAAAAACTCTTGTTTACTTGCTTCTTTTTTAGCATCTTCTAAGCTAATTCCCTTCGAATAAATAAATTTATAATAATGATTATTTTCATAATTATAAATTATACTTTCAGCATCATTACTACTTAAAACTATATTAAAGTTAAATTTCTTACTATTATCATGTTCAATTTTTACTGATTTAATTAAATTTTCAGCATCTTTAATGGTTAATTCATCATCTATAACTATACTTCTATTAGTTGTTATTTTTTCAATTCCATTTAGTGTATAATGAACTTTCATAGAATCATTAAACTCATTGCTAAAATACATCTTAATTCCATTTACTTTTTCATTTTGCTCTTTAGATTCTATTTTAGCATTTGGAAATTGTGTAAACTTACTTGTTGTTAATAGTTCTCCAACATTAAGTTTTAAGTTTATATTCTTTATTACATTTATTTTTCTGATATATTCTGTAGTTTGACCCTTGCTATCAGTTACCTTATATTCTATAATCCAGTTCCCTAGAATATTTGTATCTATATCAGATACAACTTCCCCTTTAGGAGATATAATTTTAGTATTAATTTTACTTGTTAAGTCTCCATCTATTTCATCAGTAGCAGACACTCCCTCATTTACATCTATTTTACTATTTGCTTTTAAAGAACTATCTCCAGGTACATTTATAACAGGAGGTTCATCTACAAACAGACCTAAAATTGGAATTGTTTTTATAGCACTAATATTTCCTGCATTATCAACTGATGCTACATATAAATAATTTTTATCTACTAAATCTCTAAATTGTATAAAACCATTACTTTTATTTTTTAATTCAAGTGGTATTGTAGAACTATTGCTTACCTCATAAACAAATTCTTTAAAATCACTTTGTACATTTATATTTTCAACATTTGATGTTCCTATTTTATTTCCATTTCTGTCAATTGCATTTATATAATATGAATATTCACTTCCTAAATCGTCTGAATTTAATTGTATTCCTTTTTTCAATTCATCTTGTATTTTATATTCTGGAACTAAAGGGGCTACTGAATCTTTTATACTATAATCATCTATTTCATTAATATCTGATGTCACACTTTTAGATAAGGTCCAACTCTTATCATCTTTTTTCTTAACATAAATATTGTATGCATATGCTTCTAAATCACTATTCCATTTTAATTTTGCTTTTTCTAAATTATCTACTAAAGTAACTTTTAAATTTATATCTGGTTTAATTTTAATATTAGTAGAGACTTTATCTAAAAATCCAAGTTTGCTAACATTTGCACTCCCCCATCCGTTATTTACGACATAATATATAGAAATTGCATCATAACTATCTCTTTGTACATCAATTTCTCTTAATTTAGTATAATCGTAATTTGGATAGAATATTGTAAAATTACCTATATCTTTCCATATGTTATTTTTTAACCCCTTAATATAAAAGCGATTATCTACTCCAGAAGTTTTTGATATACTTACAGTACTAATTTTTAATGGTGAATTAAATGTTATTATTGCAGTATTTCCACCTTTTCCAGAATACCAGCCTCCTGTTAAAGCTTCTGGTTTATCTGATGTAGTTCCCAAAGGAATATATCTTTCTTCTGCTAAAGTAATATTTAAATTATATTCTAAGCTGCTATCACATTTAATTTTTAGTGTCTTTAATACTTCATCCAACTGTTCTTGATTAGAAAGTGCTATAGATAAGCTATTTTGTTTTTTAGTATATTCAATGTCATTTAATTTATATTTTATTTCTATATCGTTACTAAAACCCTTCTCAAAGTTTATATTTAAGTTACCTTTTCTATATAGTAAGCCTTTAGCATTTGGAAATAATACATTTCCGTTTCCATCATTCTCATAGTCACCTAAATCTAGTTCTAAATTACCTTGAACTTGTGGTATGCTATAATTTTTTGTTATTGTAACTGTCTTACCTAATAGGCTAATAGAAAATTCACAACCTTCATATTCATCATAACTTATAGAAAAACTTCTTAGAAGCTCATTTAAAGTATCTTGTGTTAATCCTTCGATAACTATATCTTTTCCCTTTTTAGTTATCTCTTCGCCATTTATACTATATCTTATTTCTAACTCAGTTTTTGAAACAAAATTTAAATCTGCCTTATCTCTTATTTTTCCAGCAGCATTTTTGAATGTTATTATTCCATTAGAATGTTGTATTTCACCCATATCCAAGCTATCATCCATTTCAATTTTAATATCTTTTGTAATCTTTTTCCCAGAGTTGAAATTTAGAGAAAAAGACATATCTAAATTAGATGTGTTATCATGTGATATTTTAAGACTACTTAATACTTCTTTTAGTTGCTCATTATTTTCTATATTAATAACTATATTTTCATTGTTTTCTTTTTTTTCTTCGCCATCTACACTATAAGTTGTTACTAAATTTCTATTATATCCATTTTTAAATGATATATTTAAACTAGTATTTGTATTTATTTTGCCAGCTGCACTTGGAAATGTTATATTCCCTTTTCCATCGCTGTTAAAATCACCTATTTCAAAATTAGCTTTATCTATAGATATGTTTAAACATTCCTTTTTTTTATCAGACATAAAAAACTCTAAATCATAGATATGAGCCCAATCTCTTCCATATGAATAGAATTCTAGCTCTTCATAATTATTAGGAACGACATCGAATTTTGCATTTGATTGATTTGCCCCAAATGAGCCAATATCTTTCCAAGTTCCATTATTTTTCCCCCTAACAATTAAAGCGTTTTTAGAATTATATCTTATTGCAGATAGATATACATTATTTATATTTTTTAAATACATTGATGTATTATAAGTTCCTGCGTTCCATCCTACACTACCTTTAAAAACATTGCTAGGTTGATTATTTCCATAACCTATTCCTGAAGCTACAAAATTTTTAGGAATCTGCCAAGATAAATTTTCCATATCTGCATCTGAAGAAACTGAAAATATCTTTAAAGAACATCCTTCAAGTTCATCAAAAGTAATTTCTAAGCTTTTTAATATCTCATCTAGTTCCTTTTGAGAATTTATTTCTATTTTAACAGTCTTATCTTTTTTTATTATTTCCTCTCCATTTAATTGATACTTTATAGACGTATCCTGATTTTCTACATCATTGAGCTCAAAGACTATACTAGAACCAAATCCGACTGTATTTCCCTTAGCATCAGGAAATGTGATTTTATTATTTATTACTTTCTTTTCTCCAAGCTCTAAATTTAACATACTTTCAATTTTATCTACTGTTACAGAATCTGAAGCAAGTTCTTCTTCTAAATTAGAGTTTAATATAACTTCATGTATAGTAGCCCAAGCACTTCCTAATCCTCCAGTAGCTATCCAAGACGAACTTACATTAATTTCATCATAATCACCTTTTTTTATAATAGGGATATCAACTGTATTCATCTCATTCCCTTTCACTATTTCAACTGTTTGACCAATTACCTCTGATGACCCTCCTTTCTTACCAGTTATAGTGTATTGATTTTTTATTGTTGTCGATGGAGATACTTTTAATTTTATAGTATCAACTTTAGTTTGACTTGGAAATTTGAAATTGATATTTCCAGATTCACTAGGAGCATTCCAATACGTGTTTACATTACAATCAATCACATTCGCTGGATAACCTGCACCATAATAAGTTCCTGTTGCAACCGTTCCATCAGGAAAAGTTTTCTTTAGTTCCATATCTACAAGGCTTACATCAATTTTAACTTTTTGGTTTTTTGTATTTAACTTCAATGTTTTTAGTATTTCATTTATTGTTTTTCTATCATATGCCTCTGTAATTACCACTTTTTCATCACTATTTATCTTATTTCCATTAACTTCATATTCAGTTCCTATAGGTGTCGAATATTCAAGCTTTAGACTCAATTTATCAAATCCATTTACAACTGCACTTGGAAAAGTAACAAAAGAGTCATTAATAGATGGCTCGCCTAAGTTTAAACTTGGAGAATCAGTATAATTAAAATGCTGTGCTTCAGTTTCATCAAATGAAATCTCGCAAAGTCTACTCATATTATCGTCAGATAAATTAGGGATTACTTTTACTCCTTTATAGATACCTTTATCTACTTTAATAGTTTGAGTCTCTCTAGAATAGAGGTCTATAGCGTAGTCATTGGCTTCACCTATCTTTGTCCAATTTCCATCTTTAAGTGCTTGTATTTCTGCACCATTTTTTCTTCCAAATGTCAAATTTATTTTATCTAATTCTGTTTCTTTATCAAATAATAACTGCCACCAACCTGTTCCATCAGCTTTAAAATGGCTTCCTAAATTCCCATCTATTGCTTCTTTTTCTCCATCACCATTTGAGCTTATAGTTCCTTTTGGAATACTAGTCAATTTTATTGAGAAATTTACATTCCCATCACATTTTATTTCTAATGATTTTAATACTTCTTCTAACTCTTGTTGATTTTCTATTCTTATATTTATAACTCGACTTTTAAGAGAAGGTTCATATGTTATTCCTTCCATTTTATTTCCATTTTTTATATAACTAATTTTCACATTACTTTCACCATCAAAATTAAAAAATAGATTAGCTTGTTCTTTTATAACTCCCTTTGCATCAGGAAAACTTAGAATTCCATCGTCATTTTCATATTCACCCATATCAAGTAAAAATTTTTCATTTTCTAAATTATTTTCATAATTCTTATTATCAGCAAAAACATTAATACTAGGTGTAATGCCTAAACTAGTTGAACTTGCAATTATAGTAGATAATAAAACTGAAATTACTTTTTTGTTGTACATACACAACACCCTTTCTTTATATTTGTTAATTAATTTTAATTGCTTTATTCTTGATAGGATCTTTAATCAATACTTAGTAATATTGAATTTTCCAAATTTAATACTATAGATTTCTATCACTATACAAAACAATCAATCTTATAATCTTTTGCTTTACTTTTTTCCCCATTAAAAAAACGACTTACAAAGTCGTCTTTATTTTTATCAATTACTTTTATTTTTTGTAATTTTTTTAGTTCATAAGTGTTTTGTAACTCTTGTATCAATTTTTCATGTTTCATTTTTTCATCTTGAAACACTATTTTTATTACTATTTCTTTTACATTAGATTTATCCATCATACATAATATCCTCATTATTTTATTTTGTATCATTTATCACATCAGAATATCCATCAACATGTGTAACTCCTGTTGTTATTCCATCTAGTATGTCTTGTACCGATGCCAAGTCATCATTAGCTTTACTTATTTCATTATTTATAACCGTAATGTCTGTGGAATCATCTTCACCACCAGAATTTCCTTTTAGCTCATTATATTGTTCAGTTAACTTAGCTCTTTCTTCTTTTAATCTATTTACTTCTGCTATTAGCTTTGTTTCCCCTTCTGATAATAGCTTTGCATCATTATCCAATCCTAGTAATGTATTTATAATATTATTGGCTGTATCGCCACCTGTGTAAGTCATTGCGATTACAGAAACAGATGCTGTTGCTATGCCTAATGCAGCTAGCTTTTTAAGATTTTTCATAATACTTTTCCTCCTAATCTGTTAATGCAGGGAAATTATCATCATCCAAATCAAATATTCCCATATATCCAGTATAACTATCATCATTAGTGCCTGTCATTCCAGTAAAAGCCACTTTATTCCCAGCTAATAAAGACATATTTGTTATTTTTAAATCATCTTGAGGTTTTATGGTTTTCTTTAAAGTACCATCTGAAGATATTACCATTATGCTACTAAAATAATTAGATACTAATATATCACCATTGTTTAATGCAATGTCATACTTATTTCCTATTAAATCTTCAGTTGGGATTGTACTTTCTATTGTTCCATCTGTCGTTATTGTACTGATTGTTTTTACTGCATAAATTACACATTTCCCATCTTTTTCTTCAACTACACATGTTGGTCTTGAACTATTTCCATTATAATAAGTGTAATCATCACTTATTTTAATTGTCCATGACTTTGTCCCATCTTTTGTATACTTTGTAGCAAAAGGGAAAGCTGTACTAGAAGTTATACTATCGTAGGTTTTATTTGCATAACCTACCACAATTATATCTCCGTTTGACATTTCTATTGCATTTCCAATATTAACATTCCCACCATTACCATTTATTTTAGATTCCCATTGTTTATTCCCTGTATTATCAATACATAGAACCCTTGAATAAGCACCAGCTGACATACTACCAACACATAGATAGTTCCCATTTTTAAGTTCTATAACATTTTCAATTGTCTCAGCCATTGTATCTCCACTATCAAATTGTGTTGTGAACTCTATTTCACCTTGGGAATCTAATTTTATTATGTGTATTGTATTTGT
Source organism: Clostridioides sp. LIBA-7678 (assembly GCF_056716065.1). Taxonomy (NCBI): domain Bacteria; kingdom Bacillati; phylum Bacillota; class Clostridia; order Peptostreptococcales; family Peptostreptococcaceae; genus Clostridioides; species Clostridioides sp. LIBA-7678. The sequence goes on from NZ_CP196989.1 coordinate 92,060, forward strand.
TGTTAATTTTCCTAGCGAACTTGTTAAGCTTTTATCTTGAGAAGTAACAAGTATTAAAGCTCCACCATCTTTTGTTGCTTTGCATAGATTTATATTACTTACACTAGTATTATTTAATTCCTTATGCCAAACCTCTGTTCCATTAAGATTCACCTTTTGAAATATAGTCTTTCCAGCCTTTGTACTATTATTAAATTTATTTAATACTAATAACATGTTGTTATCTTTCAGTAAACAGCTTCCTTTTACTGCATTTATATCATCTATTCCTTTTAATTTTCTTGCATAATTTTCGCTTCCAAACTCTGGTAGAACATAATCATCATTCATAGCTTCAGCATAACCTGCAATATGTCCTTTAATTGGAGTATATTTAGATAAAGCTTCTTGTATCCTATTTGCATCACTATTAGCTTTATTTAGTTCTTCCTTTGCCTTCGCTAATTCACTTGTAGCCTTTCTATATGCCATAGAACTTGTCCTACCATTATTTTCTAACTTAGCTATTTCTGATTCTAAAGTACTTATCTGACCTTTTATTTCTTTTGCTTTTGCTACTAAGTTTTTCTCTCCTTCTTTTAATAAAGATACTCCTTCTTTCATTTCTGTTAGCTTTGTTTTAGCTTGTTCTATTATTCCACTACCATTCCATGTTACTAATAAAGCACTAGTGGCAATTGTCGCACTTATACCTAATGCAACTAATTTTCCTTTAGAACCTATCATAAACTTTCCCTCCTTAGATGTTGTCTAATCCTCTTTTGATATAAGATATTTACATTTAACATACATATCCTTTTACTTCTTTGTATTCTACCAACCTATTATTTCTTTTATAATAGTTGTTATTTCATACATCCATTCATCACTATCAAATTCAATTTGTTCACATTTAAAGGTGTTTCTAGTCCTTGTATATAGAAATTTCTTTGAGGAATAACTATACTCATCAATATATAAAATTAAACTTAGGTATATGTCTCTTGCCTTTTCTTTTTGTTGTATTAACTTTAATAACTCTTGTTCACTTCTTCTAGTAATTACAAACATTAAAATGGAATATTCTTCTGCTAAAATTTTTAATTTTTTATAATCAATACTATCTTGAAATTCTGTAGCATCTATACATATAATTTCATCTTCTTTATCATTAATTATTGCTTTCAATAAATTCTCTAATGAATAAAAAGATAATGTATCATCATTAATCTTAAGTTGAAACTCATTATATTCTCCATCAAACTTATAATTAATGGCTATATTGTCTCCTGATACTTCTATATTATCTTTAGTTAAAAATAAAACTTGCTTATCAGTTGGAAGATTTTTTATTATAGATAAAATAAGCTTCTTATTTCCACAACAAATATTACCTTCAACTGAAATCATCATTCCCTTATCTTTAGTTATCATATTATCCTCCACAAATACTATAAAATCTTAGTACAAGTATTCATATATTTATACGTTTCTAAGCTATTTAACTTTAATCTATTAGGATTTAATATATATTCCTCAAAAGCTTGTGCAAAATACTCTTGAGAGCTATTTATATAGTAGGCTTTATCCTTATCTGAGTTTAACTTCATGACATTCTTTTCTTCTTCATATATTTTTAAAAATTCTTCTGCATCACTTGCTCTTGCATTAGCATATGGAATATACGCTCCACTCATATTGTAATCAACAAAATGACCCATCTCATGTATTATTGATTGCTCAGACCAGTCGAATTTATTACTTAGATAAATTTTATTATCAAAAAAAACACCTGCTAATACATATTTGCTGAGAAATCTATCTTCTAATGATTCTGATGTTAACACAATCTTACAGCTTTTGTAGATAAACTCATCTATAATATTACTAGGTATTAAATCTAAGTATTTATATAGCTTTGAAACTTTTTCACAGTCACTCTTATTCGATTCTATGATGCTCTTATAATCATATTCTCTTTCATCATCAATTTTTATTTGTAACACATCTTGATCCCTATATGCTTGTGCATTATCACTAAAAATATTGATTATCAAAATACAAGTTATAAATCTTACAATCAATTTCTTGTTTATCCTTTTTATCAATATCTCACCTCCATATTATATAAATTAAAATAGACAAAAAAAATAAGTAGGTTTATCCTACTTATATAAGCATTTTAAATAATTTGTATTAATGATTGATTAATTCGCCAGGTATCTCTACACTATTTTTTTTCAATATTTTTATGTATTGTTCTCTAAATTCTTTTTTATTAGTTAGTAAGTCACTTATCCCATCATGGAATTCCCCATATGGTATTTTTTTGTATAATTCATCTAATAATAATAATTCTTCCTCATTTATACCTAATTTAACTATGATACACTTCATAACAGGCCATTGAAAATTTATTTTATTCATAAAATTGGCTACTCTATATGTATCTTTATTAAATAATGTATCTCTGATTATTTTAAAATAACCATAATTGTTCATAAACTCTACCATATTATAAGGTACAGCACAACGATAAGTTGATGACCAAACCAACAATAAAAAATAATTAATTTCTTTTTCAGGTATTATTTTTTCCTCAAGAAGTTTTCTAACACATATCCAGCCAATATGTTTGTCTCCAGTTTCTAAAAAATACTCCAAGTCTATCCAGACTTTTTCAAGCATATCGCTTATCCAGCCTGTCCAAATTAATCTAGCAAAGTTCTTATCTGATAAACAAATAGATAATTGTTCAGGATAATATTTTATAAAATCAACAAATAATCTCCTATCCTTCTTAACAAAATCTATCATAGATTCTCTTAAAATATTATTTTCTGAATAGATAATACCTTGCCAGAAATCATGTCTAGTATTTTGGGGACAAAACACATCATATGTAGATTCTTTTTTAAACATATTATATATATCATATAAAAGGATTTGAAGTTCTTCTATTTTAATTGAAGGTAATATACTATCAACTATATAATCTACATTTGTACCTGGTGCAGTATACCTTCTATCATAATGAGTCTTTATTTTATCTAAAATCCCTGCTTTTCCTCCATTAATAACAAACTTATTATAATTTGATTCTATAAATAGCCAAAATGACTCTATATGAGGATTGCTTATAATTTCTCCCTTTGCATGAGCACAATCATTTCTTATACTTCTCCAGTAATCATATTTTTTTCTAATATCATCATCTATTAAAAATATGTTATCAGGTTTTGTTCTATTAACTATATTAAATACTTCTGTATCCCAACTATTATCATCTTGAACTTTTTCTATTATTTGCTTCCAATAACTATCTTTTGTATTATCTGGCTTATTATGAGATGTAACAATTCTATTTCTTAACTCATGTTGAAAACCTAGATAGGTCATTATAAATGAAGCTCTATATGCTCCAATCTTATAACATATAACTCCTTCATTAAATAACTTCAAAGTCTCCCCTTTAACATTATTTGCTTCACACCATCTTTCAAACTGAAGTTTCAATTAATTCATCCCTCTCTTACTAAAATATAATATCTGCTTAATATTATATTATCATAATTTGGATTGGATAAAATAACTCTTATACTCCATAAGGATTTCTTTTATATAGTCCCATACAACAACTTCTCCATCTACAACCTCAAATACTTTTCCATGAGATTTTTGTGCATCTGTTTTTATTTGATTGAAATTTCCTCCGGCTTACTATATAACCAGTTTTACATTTGTAATATCCAGTTTTACATATCCACTTGTAAAAATTATTAATCCAAAGTATCATAATATTGTGAATTCATATTATATAGGAACATATAAGCATATTTAAATAATTAAATTTAATGGCTGGTATTATTATTACTTTTATTTATTGGGGGGATATACTGTGTTTGGAAATAAAGCAGATGAATGTATTCATATAATGACTGCATATATAGCAAGTATAAAAGAATACTATCTATTTATTGATACTCAGATGGAAAGTTTCATAAAAAAATATGGTGAACAAGTGGTAGAGTTTTGCTTGCACAGAGTAATGCTTTTGTTATGTAACTGTGGACTAGCATAAAACATAAATATTTTAAAAAGATAGCTTTAATTATATAAATAATATATAGACAAAAGTAGAGAACTCTAATACATAAAGTTCTCTTTTTTGTTTTTTAAATATATTTAATTCTATTTTTTAAAAATTAATCTTTAAGTGGTCCTATATGCCAATCTTGAAATAGATTTCCTTTTATTGTCATGGCATTATTAACATTTGTTCTTAACTCACCAACAGGTGTCCACACATCCATCACTTGCCCATAAACATTGTATGCTCCATCTTTATACCAAATAGGTGTAAAATGAGCTTTTTGATTATATGTAGAGTACTTATTATTTTTTAGTTCAAATTTAGAACTTAAACCATTTTGAATCCTTTGTAAAACTCTGTTATATGTTTCATATTTAAATTCAGGATATAAAGTATTTACGTTCTGAGCACCAGTAAAACTTGTTTCAGGAGCATCATAATTCATTTTTGAATCTACATTTATATTAAACCCATATCCTGATTTCATTTCTTTTCTATCAGATTTAGATGTAGGTACTTTTGAATCAGCTTTAATTTGCATATTAGCTGTTAAAGAAACATTGTAACTTAGCCATTTCCATTCATACCATCCTTCATCTACCCATTCTCCGCCTCCATCACCATCTGAATAATATACCCAATGTGGAACCCAATAACAATCCCATTCCCCATAGGTAGCATTAGTTTTTACATATGGATTAGGTAAATTTGGAGTTTTAAAATTATCATTCCTGTCTTTTGCTTTAGGATCTGGCGGAACTTTTTCTTTTAAATCAACTACATTTGCAATTATGGTTGCTTTATCTGTAGTAGCATTTGAACTTACTTTAATAGTTATTTTCTCAGGAGTTTTTGGAGTATGCCATTTAACCCAAGCATATTGCTCTCCCCCATTTTTGGGAAGATATATGTTATTCATAGAATAGTCTTTTCCCTTAATATTAAAAATCACTTTAACTGGATTTTTAGGTGTTCGATTAGATCCTTTTATCTTTATTGAAGTTATAACATCTGTATCTGTCCTATACTCATAATCACTTTGACCACCTTCATCTGGTTTAGATGGTTCTTCTGGATTAGGTGGTTTTACTGGAGGAATTACAACTTCATCATCTTCTTTTGGCTCATTATTAAAGTATACTATACCTAAACCTAGCATTTTAATTATTGTATCATCATCCTTTGCCTTTGCTTTATCTGTATCTGAAATGCCTTTCCAAGCTTTGAAACCTAAATCATCGTTTTCTAAAAACATAGAAAGAGGTAAGTTTTTATGTGATATACTTGCTAGTTTATTTCTTAGTTTATTACCACCAAGTTTTTTATTATAAAGGGCAGTCTCTGTGGCTGTCATAGCCATTTTATTTCCACCAAATGTAAAATATGCTATAGGTTCTAGAAGCAATTTATATTCACCACTTGTCATATCCTCAAAATCTATATCCGCTTTCTCAGCAATTATTTTTTGTACTCCACTATTACAAAAATATTTCTTTATTTTATTTATATCACTTTTTCCATATTTATTACTTGAAATAATAACAGGCAACTTTTGATTTGGATTTGTATATTCATATTTTGCAGAAGAAAGAGTTAATTGTTTTCCATTTCTATATTCTATCTTACTATTCTTCCCAAAATGAAACTTTACTTTTGGAGTTCTATTAGTCAAGTCTACCGTTTTGCCAACCCTTTTTTGATTTTCTACATCAATTATTGTTACTCTTACACCTTCATCACCTGAAGACCATTTATTTTGTGATGTTCCTCCACCACCTGTTCCTCCTCCACCACTTCCATCCATATTTCCACCGCCATCAGCAAAAGAAACTATTATAGAAATAAATATCAAACTTACACAAATAAATACAATCATAAATTTTCTTTTCATGTTTATTCATCTCCCTATAATATTTTTAAATAAAAAATGACCCATTAATTAGGTCATTTCTTGTTAATTTATATTATTTGTACATTTTACATATTTCCTGAAGGTGTTTCCCAATCTTCTTTTGGTGCATACCCATCTTCCCCTTCACTATCAGTTGGGTTTTGTGGCCCAAATCCTGGAACATCTACTATTTCTTTATCTGAATCAGGTTTATTTGTTTCTTGTTCTCCATTCACTGCATTTAAAACCTCTTTTAGTACTTTATCATCCAAACTACCAATTGCTGTAATCTTCTTAGCATCATACAAGATTTCTTTTTTACTACCCTTATCAACTAAAATGATAGGAATATTTTTTGATATTGTTGAACCAACAAGTGAGTATATTAAATCTGTGCCACTAGCTACATAAAATTCTTTAGTACTATTATAGAAATAAGTTACAACTTCTGCATTAGTATCATATCTATCAATTCCGCCTATTCTTATAGCTTTAGTAGCTTTCCTTAATTCTTCACTTATACTTGAACGCCCTCCTATAGCAAAACATTTTGTACCATTCATGTCAAAAGGTATATTTTTCCCATCAGTTAATATTATAGGAGATTTTTCTTTAACAGCAACTTGAGAAACACTCATTGCATCTGGTTCTCCTTTATATCCATTTGTTATCATAACTTTTTCTACTTTAGTTTTACTATTTATCTCTTTAGCTACTTTGTAACTTGTTTTTATTCTATCTTCTCCACTTATTCTATGTATCTCTATATTTCTAGATTCAAGAATACTTTCTATCTCTTTACCTACTGAACTTTCCCCACCAACTATATAGATTTTTTTAACTTTATTTAATCTTTCTAGCGTTGAGCTTGGAATACTATTTTTTTTAGTTAATAATATTGGAGCATTTTCCACACCTGCCAACCCACTTGCAGATAAACCATCTGCTAATGTATCATCTGAATTTATAATAATTGCTGTTGTATAACTTTGTTTGTCTGCAATAAGAGCTGCTGTTTCATATTTATCTTTACCCTGTATTTTGTTTATAGATGACAAAGCAAATATACTAGATGAATTAGTCATAAATATCATAATTGATATTCCTAATGCTAACAATTTCTTACTAAATTTCATAATTACTCCCCCTCTTATAATTACTACATACTTCCAGATACATGATTCCAATCTTCTTCTGATGCATAGCCATTATCGCCTTGACTTTCTGTTGGCTTACTAGGTCCAAATCCTGGTACATCAATCAACCCATCATCTTTGTCTAATGGTTTTTCTTGATTATTTGAATTATCTTCAGGCTTATTAGGCTTGTTTAGTTTATTGTCTTCAGAATCCTTAGTAACTTCTGGATTAACTAACTTGTTATTATTTGAAATTTTTGGTTTTGGTTCACTTTTTTTCTGAACTTCTCCTTTGGTAGGTCTATTGTTTTTAATTGTATTATTGTTAGTTATATTATCTATATTCTGAACTTTATTCTTTTTCTCAGAATCCTTTCTATCTTTTTCTTCTTGTATAGTATTTACATTATCCCTTAAATCAATAGTTGGAACGTTTACACTTCTATTTTCTAAGTTATCATTATTAGAATTTTCATTATTTTCTATCTTATTAGAACTTAATTGTGAGACCTTAGATACCTTCTTGCCTAGTGTACTTATACTAAAAATTCCAGCACATCCAATTACGATACAAGCTACAACTAAAATAGATAGTTTATTTTTTTTTATTATCTTTAAAAATTTCATATTATTTCACTCCTTTTGATTTAGTTCATAGGAGTGATTACTTATTATATCTAGATGATAATCCATTTTTTACCATAAGTCAATAATTCCTAATATAAAAATTCACTCCTAACGTTAATAATTCACTCCTAGCGTTATTTTTTAACTCCTAGCGTTAATAATTCACTCCTATTGATATTTTTCTTTAGAATAAGTATAATTAATTTATTATTAATTATTGGGGGGGATTTTAAATGATCAGAATAAAAATATCAGAATTGCTTGGTAAATGTAAAATGTCTAGAATAGAACTAAGTGAAAAAACTGGTATTAGACCTAGCACAATTACTGCTCTCTACAATGAAACGATTAAAAGAATTGATATTGATATGTTAGATAAACTTTGTGATGTATTTGATTGCAATATAGAAGACATAATTGAACATGTAAAAGATGTCGATTAATGTTATAATAATAATTAAGAAACTATATTCAAATATACATATTATAATGGTTTTAGCATCTTTCTTAAATAGAAAGGTGCATTTTTTCGTATGTCTTTTATTAAATAATGGCTTCAATGACACTATTGAAATTTATATAAAATCTAATAAAAAAAATATATTTAACTAGAAATATAATTACTATCTACTTTTTCGTTTTTAGAATTAAATAAAAAAGATATGATATAAAATCGTATCAAATTTGACTTTTTGTGATATAATAAAAGCAAGAAGAATTACAATCTATTTTGCTTTAGAGTGGAGTTCTTTAAAAATGATTATTTTTTGAGTTTAAACATAAATTTAAACTCAACTCTCAGGTCACTCTTTCGCACAGAGTGGCCTTTTACTTTTGTAAATATTTTGCCAATCAAGCAAAATATTAAACTGGCAATAACACCAGCGAAAATATTAAGTAAAAATTCGTTCATACCTACACCTCCTTTCTTTCGGAGGTTATTTCTTTTGTTTGTATGAACTCCACTCTAATAGATTATATATTTTTCTTCTTGCTAAAAATATTATACCACTCTTTACCATAAATATCTAATTACTAAATTATTTTATATTTTTAAATAATTTAACCTTAAAATAAAGGAGTATATCCTGACACAGAATCTAAATTTATCTTTGTAGTCTCTGCTCTTGTAAATCCAAATGAAGGAGGTATTTTTAAAATAACTGAACCTCTTACTTCATACTTTTTAACTTTACTGCTATTATTTGGAGCTAGTTGTCTATTTGTTACTTCTACTTTTAAGTCTGAAAGTGTATACTCAACATTTGAATCATTATATTTTATGTAATGTCCTTCTTCTTCAGTTAATTTTAATGCTTCTTTCAGTTTATTCTCAACCTCTCCTCTATCAACATTCTCTTTCCATTCATCAGTTTTATTTAATTGATATGCAGCACCATATCCTTCTCTCAGACAGGGATATGTTTCATCATAATTTTCTGTAGCTACAGCAATAAGAGACTTTTCAAAAGCATCTCTAACACCTTTAGTTATTAGTGCTAATCTTAAATATTCAGCACAAATACAAAAGAATATCATAATAACCACAACAATTATACATATTACTATAGAAGTCGCATTACCATCTTCTTTTTTTAAGATGTTCTTTATTTCCAATATGCCTCACTCCTTCCAGTCGCATTTGAAACCAAAGGTACTGGGAAAGAAGCGAAATCAAAGAAACTTAAATCCATTGTTTTTTTTACAGTCACCTTTATTTCTTCATTGAGCTGGACTTTGTTTGTTCCATTTATATACTTTGTTGACCATTCAATTCTATCTGGCTCAACTATACTCTTATTTAATTTTTCTATTTCATTATCAACATCCTGACCAACCTCCCCACTTATTTCTGCAATTCTAACAATCTCATTTGCATAGTGGTTTAATTGACTCTTTGCAATGATAACTGGTAACACATTAATTACAAGTCCAACTAAAAGTGCTACAATAAATATTATTATTATAATCCAAATAGATTCGTCTATAGCTCCTTTTTCATTTCTTATAGGCTGATATAAATCTTTTTTGCTTTTTAATATTTTTTTCATCCCAATCCTCCTTAAAAGAAATTGTTTAAGGATTTATAAACTTCAATGCCTAAAGCAACAAACATATTCATTATTAGACAACCAAGCATAAGCATTGTGTACTTTCCAATTTTACCTGGTCTTTTACTCGCAATAGCTTCCACTCTTTGTAATTTTAAATCATTTAACTTAGCAGCCAATTTTTGAAAATACATAATCTCATCATTACCATTTAATACACCCACTAGCCCTACTATTATTTCTGATAAATTTGAACTATTAACTCTACTTTCAAATCTAATTAAAGCTTCTTTCTGAGAGCTAGATTTCATATCAGCTAACGTAAATTTAAGTTCTTCAGCTAATGTTTCATTTGCTGTTTTTATATACTCAGAAATTATATATAAAAGATCTCTAGTTCCGCTTAATTCTATTGCTAATGTTGATGCGAATTCTGCAAGTTCATAATCAATTCTTTTTATTTTATCTGCAACAATTCTATCTGCTCTTTTCAGCTCTTGAAAAATAGAATAAATAGAAAGAGCTATCCAAATAATACATCCTTTTGGATAAATTATATAAGTTGGAATTGTAAGAGAAAGAACAACACAAGAACTTACAAAAGCATTTGCAATATAAGTTTCTGGAGTTAAGTTTATATTAGCTGATTTCAAGGTCAATAATAGTTTTTTTCTTTTATACTCATTAATCTTTACAAATTTTGATACTCTCATTGCTACTTTCGTAGTTAAATCATCTAATGTTTTCTTTTTTTTGTTTGAATTTATAACTGATGATACAGTTTTTGAATATCTTGCTCCTGGCATATTTAGTATTCCAGCTAAAATCATATAAATACTAAATACAAATAAAGAGAAACAAATTAATAGTATCAATTAATCACCCCCCTTATTCATTTATTGATTTATAATCAATTGGTTTTATCAGTTTACTAATTTGTATAATGGAGAAAAACGTTAATGAAACAGTAATACAAATAGAAATTTGTCCTGGTAATGTGTACATTAAATTTTTAAACCAATTTATATTTAAAAATTTCAACATAAAAATTGAGCCATATAATATAAATGTCATAGTTAAAAAACTTTTTGCTGGCCCCATTAATTTACTATTTACTTTTTCATTTAGTATCTTTACATTTGAAAACTTACTTACAGTTGCTCTAAGTGGAGACTTTAGTGTTCTATTAGTTTGACATTGTATAACTCTATTTACCCATTCTACAAATATGTCATTATCAATACTATCTCTTAATTCTTCTAATGCTTCTTTTATATCAGGAGATAGTTTAATTTTATATAAACATTTTCTAAATATATTTTCTAAAAGAGGATTAAAACAGTCAATATTCTCCTCTATAGCTAGTATTATATCCTCATTTCTTAAATAAGAATTTGTAATCATAGATAAACCACTTTCTAACTCATCATTTAATTGCCTCTCATATGAATTAGCGGTTATTTTTATATATAAAAATGGCAACATCCCAAATCCAAATGCTAATATTGGTATTAAAAATATATTGCCTATGCTAAGTGCTAGAAATATCCCTACTATCATTAATACAATAGCAATGATACATATATTTGAGAATTTTCCCTTACTTTGAGTCCGTTCTAAGATATTACTAGTATCTTTTATTAAGCGCTTTATTCCCTTCTCTTTCTTTTTGCCTGTTAGAATTTCTACTTTATCACTAATAGAAGGTGATTTTTGCTTTCTTTCAAATATGGATACTATTTCTCTTAAAAATTCAATAGGAGATATATTCAATAATGTAAATATTCCTCCCATAATCACTAAAAATAAAAATATATTTGAGAATCCCATTAAAAAACCTCCTTTCAATTACATAAATCAGATACTTCATAATAATTTAACATTTTATTTAATTCTTTTTCTGTAATCCCATTTTCAAGTAAACGTTTTTGAATATTCTCAGAAATATTATTTACCTTTTCAAAATATCCTGTGATTACTTTCTTATTTCCTTCAAGTTTTATACCAGTTCTAACAAAATGAAATAATGTTTTAAACTCACGTTTTCCATCTTCATGAACAATGCACTCTGTTATTTCCATTATTTTTCTTGATTTATCTTTCAATTGTTTTACAAAACATGCAATAGGAAAAGCTTTAGTTACATTTTTCATTAGAGTATCATCATCCATATTTGACTTCGTCTTACACAAATCTAACATTCTTGAATAAACATCAATACAAGAGTTTGCATGTATAGATGTAATAAAAGGATTACCTGTATTAGCGGCTTTTTGTACTTCAAATGCTTCTCTACCTTTCATCTCAGAAATCACCAAGTAATCTGGGTTCATTGTAAGAGAAAACTCTAATAATTTTTCTTGGTCTATATCCTGCTTAGGGTCATCACTATGTCTTGTCCTTAGGTGTATTACTTCATTTATTACCTTACCATTTTCATCTCTCTTGACCATATCAAACTCTCTAACATCTTCTTCTATTGTTATTACTCTATCATCATTATCTACAGATTCTTTGACTAATGAATCTAGAAGAGTTGTTTTTCCAGAATTAGTTGGTCCTACTATACACATACTTGCTCCATATTTAAAGAGTCTCTGCATGATATAAAATATTTCTGCTGTTCCTGTACCAAACTTTATAAAATCATCTATTTTTAGCTTCTGAGGGTTTATAATACGAATAGATACAGCAAGACCCTTACTCTCATCAATTAAACCGTACCCTAGAGCTGTTATCCTTATTCTCTCTGATAAATGTCCTCTTACACCAGGTTGAGCATTGTCAAATACCATATGAGACATTTGTAACATTCTTTTAATAACATCTATTGCATGTTTTGGATTATTAAATGATTCTTTTGTAAATTCCTTATGCCCATCTTTGAACGTAATTCTAGTTGAATCCCATTCATTTATATTTATTTCTTCAACATCATTTCTATAAAGATAGTTATCTAAAAAATCGAATCCTAACATTCCAGATAGTAGTTTATCAATTAATTCTTTCTCAGATAATCCTTTTACCTTATAAGAATAATCAGTAACAAATTTTTCAACAAATGGTCTTACTGATTCTCTTTGCTCCAATATATTTTTTCCTGCCATAATTGAAAAGCACTTATCTAAAATATAACTTTGAGTTTCCTTTAATACATCTGAAAATTCTTTTTCTTCCTTATCTTCATTCAAGAAATTTTTAAGAATTTGTCTATCACCAAAAGCCATTATTTATTTCTCCATGATTTACATTTTTTTATATCATCCTCATTTTTTAAGGTACTGGCTAATTCATCAACAGTTTTGTTGTATTGACTCTTTTTCTTACTAAGTTCCTGAAATAAATCTCCAGATAGAGTTTGCTCTCTTATTTCTTCAAGATAAGGTAATTCGTATTTTATTCTATATATTTCTTTTACTTCCCTTACTGATTCATCTTCCTTGAAATTTGATAGCACATTTATATGTTTATTTATTTTAAATTTCTGTAACATCAATAATTGTAAATTAGAATCAAAATAAGATATAGCTTTTAAACTAGGTTCTACAAGCCTAAAAATAGTATCAGAGTATTCTAGAACTGTAGATGTCAATAAGTCTGTAAAAAAATAACTTGTACAATCCACAATAATATAATAAGCCATGTTTTCCAATGTTCTAAACAGTTCTAATACCCTTTCTATATTATATTGTGCATAGGTTGATACATTTTCTCTCTGTTTGTATCCCAATATATTTATATATTTGTTTTTCCCATTTATTAAATTTGTTAAAATTACTTCTTCTGATAAAATTGGAGCTGACAACACATTTCCTAATGACTTGTCTTTAATTTTTTCATTCGGTAAAATAGTATTTATTGAAGGACAGATTAAATCAGAAAAAACTAAAATTACATCTCTCTTTTCCTCTGCTAGTTTTTTTGCTAACTTTATACTAAAAGTAGTTTTACCTGAACTTGGGCTTCCCCAAATAGCAATTGTTTTACCTTTCATTTCTATTCCCCTATTCTTTTATTGGTGTAGTCATGTTTCTTGATGCCAATAAATTTATTGTTTCTTCTTGTTTTTTTATAAATTTTTCAGCATTATTAGTTGTACCACGATACACTAGTGTTACATGCATTTTGCTATTTTCTTCTAGCGTAGCTAGTAACTTAGCTTGGATATCATTTACTTGCACTGTAATAGTTGTCGGAAGCTCATTTTCTTCTTCATTTCCTTTTTGTACTTTTTCATCATTCTTATCAGAACCTTTTGCATTAGTAACAGCTAATACTCTTACATATTGCAACTCAGCAGGTTTTAGAGTTTCTTTATCTTCTCCATAATCAGCAGCTAAAATTGATATAATATCTCCTGTTTCTAGCTTTCCTGATAGTCCAGCCGCAAAATTTTTTATTGTAAAAGATATGGCTTGATTCTTACCATCTAATCCATATAAATATTCATTTTCAGCCACACGATTTTTTGAAATCTTTGTAGTCAACACATTATCATCTTTGTTAATATCTGTTATTGCATACTTCCCAACAACACTATCTTTTGTTTTAATACTTGTCTGAGGTAAACTCTCAGAATCTGTTGTTTTAATTTCCCTAACTTTTGTGGAGCTTATTTTTTCTCCTTTTTTTATTTCTTGTGTTGCTCTAACAAAGGTTGTTTGTGATTTCATTTTCTGTAAATATGGAGAAACAAAACAAATGTATACACCTATTAGTAATGCAGAACAACCAATTATTATTCTTTTTGTCGCTAATTTCATATTTTTCCTCCTATAATAAATATGATAAAAAACACCCTACAGAAATGTAAGGTGCTAAAGCAATACCATTTTTATATGTATCACGATTGATTGCAAATGCCAAGATTAAGCTAATTAGAATAAAAATTAAAACTTCTATACCTTTAAACCCAATTAAAAATCCACTACTTCCCATAAGCTTTATATCCCCTCCTCCAATACTTCCATTTTTCAATATTGCTGATAAATAAAGAGGTAACGCAAATAAAAATAAATTTATTATAGATAAATATAAATTCATTTTTATAAAGGATACAAATAATATCAATACCTGTATTTTATTAGGTATTAATTTTGTTCTATAATCTACATAACTAGCATAGATTAATATTTGAGCATATAAAAAACCTTTTATTATTAATGCTATATTATTAATATGTTTAAATAGGCTTATGATTAATAAATATTCTATTAAAAGCAATATCATTTTTTGTTCTTTGCTTAATACAATTTTTTCACCTGTTGGCAGAAATTTTAAATCATAGAAATAACTGAATATGCTATTAGAACTAATATTATTGAAAGACATAATATAAAATCCTATCCAAACATATTTACAATTGTAGATTGTGCTTTTGGTAAAATAACATCTTGTAATGCTCCAGTTGCCCAAGCTAACATCAGTCCACCTAAAAATACTGCAATAACTACCCAAATAGCCTTAGATACATTTTCATCCATACCAGATTCATTATTTAATACTTCTCTTAGATGTCTTTCTATACACATTATTTTTTGTCCTATATAGGATTCTAAAAAAGTATTTCTTTGTTTTCTTTTTTCTTTTTGAAATAATAAATTCTCCATGTATATCCTCCTTAAGTTTTAAAATATATATAAAAAAGCATCTCTAGAAAATGCTTTTATTAACACATATACTTGTTGTAAAGAAATTTATTTCATATAAATCATGAATTAGCTAAGTACCTTTAAGATTTTTCAATCATTTCTATTATTTTTTCTTGCATAAGGGGAGATATGTATTCTATTGCTTTTCTACCCAGTAAAGGCCCTAGTAAAATTAAAAATAAAATTATTATACATCCAATAATTGCTCTCTGACGTTCTGACAAACACCTCTTCTTTTTGTCCTTACTTAAATCAATATTTTTCTTTTTTTCTTTCATATAAATCTCACCTTTTTCAATCTAAAATTTTCTTAACTATACACAAAATTAATGTTATAAATGTAAGTACAGCTGCCAAACATAATAAAAACCCTAATATTCCCTCAAAAAACGAACAAGCAGTATGTGCTAAGTTTACTACCATATTGTTTATGATGTCTCTATCATCCCTAAGAAAAGTCGCTCGTTTATCCATAATTTTATTTATGCAAAGAAGTACTAAACATAGAAACACAGCCAATGCTGAAAAAAAAACAGGTTTAATAAAATCCAAAAAATCTATCCAAAAATATTCTATACGTTCCTTGATCCTTGTACCTATACTACTCAGTATTTGAAATATACTCTTTTGTTCACAAACAACTTTTTCTTTAATAGTTTTATAATCAGACTCGTCTTTTTTTATTTCCACCATGATCCCCCCTACATACTAATATCTTGTATATACAAATTCTTATCTATAAAGTAAAAAGGAAGATAGGTATTCTATCTTCCTTCATTAATATTTAGCTAAGTTTTTTTATTCAAATAAAAAAGCTCTTAATATAGATACTTTTTCAATGTGTAAAATATAGGGGTGAGATGGCTTTAAGCCACCTCAATTTGTTATGAAAAACCAAAAAATGAACCTGTATATGACATCTATTACTAGATGTCATATATAGTCTCACTTTCATATTCATGTATATTTGCATATGTGTTTTTATAACTTATATTTTATCTATCATTCTTCATCACTATATTTATTATTAAAACTAATATCACAAAAATTTGCACCCCAACAATGTTAGCAAATGATTTAGGATCTGTTAGTACTGGTAAAATCATAAGAAAGATTAATAGAATAGCAACTTTTATATAATCAATTATACTATGCTTCTTAGATGTATTTTCTTTAACTGTTTTTTCATCATCATTCATGATTTATATTCCTCCAATAATTTATCATTTTATTTTTTAATAAAATGATAATATAACTATAAGTCAGCTATCTGTTTGATATAAAAATAAAAACTTTCTTAAACCACTTATAGGAGCTACCTTTCTTTATGTCTTTAATATTCTCTGAAATATATCCCTTTGATTTATATATAATACTATCCATTTCTTTAGATACAAAATTTATAGAATTCTTTTTTTAAGGTTCATAATTATTCTCCCTTCAATATAAATGTAAATGTATCAAAATTAAAAAACACCCCAAATGGATGCTTGATAATTAAACTTATTTTAGATTGAAAAAACATAAATCTAAAACAAATCAAGTGTAATTGATGTTGCCTTTGCTAAACACTATCTCTATTATTGGGTTTCAGTATTGAAAAATACCTTATCTATGTTTTTATTACTTTATTTTTAATTTAAATTTTTTATTTGAATATGTAAAAGAATAATGATCATAAAAGGCATTACTATTCTTTTTATATCTATTTCAGATATAGCCACAACTAATAAATCTCCTGCTTCATGAAATGTTTTTGAATCTATCAAATATAAGGTAATACCAAATATAATTGAAGCAACTGCTATAATACAATTTTTCATATTAGACTCCTTATAAATAAATATTTCGTACTTTAGAAAACTCTTCTGATAATATTTTTTCTATTATCTTAAAATACAATGCATTCATAGTTTCTGCACAATACAATTTAGAAATAATAATTTTTATATTTTTATTATCTATCAAAAAAGTAATCAAATCCTCTTTATCAAGTAAGTCATTTTCATTTAAGATAGTGCTGTTTCCAAAGCTTTTAGAATCCTTCAATGATAAAATTGTCTCATTATATATATTTATTAATGCCTCATAAGCTCCCTCTTCATCACAAAAAAATTCAATACTATTTTCGTAAATTTCTTCAAGTGAGTATTCACATAATCTTCTATAGTCTAATTCTACAACATTGTGTTTAAAATGATATTCAACTTTTTCTAATATATAATTTACTTCTTTTTCTATATCTATATTTGAAAATAATTTAACTTTCTGCAAGTAATTTAATTTTAAAAATATATAGTTTGAGCCCACATATTTTATATTATACATATAGATATCATCTGTCATTTTTAAGCCTTTTTTGTGCAATACAATATTTACTTTCCATTTTATTTGTTCTATAGCTTTTATCTTTTTTTCATCTATTTTGACCAGTAATAATCCTAATAAAATTGAAGCTAAAGAATAAAAAAACAGTAAAGCTCCTATTATTGAATATACTATTTTAAATTTTTCTGGAGTAAATGTAAATTTTGTAACAAAAATTAGAGCACAGCCCATAATAAAACTGAGCAAAGTATATTTCCCATATTCTGGTTCAAGCAAAATAACATCCCCTTTCAAGTGCTTACTTATAATACTTGTTTAGCTTTGCTCTAAAAAATCTTCTATATTTTGTGTCCTAATAAGAGAAAATTTATTTTTAAAGTTAAAAAAAGCTGACATCTTAGTCTTTATAAATAAAAAACTTATGAAATTTGGATCAGCTGTATTTAATATTTCTCCAACATAAGATGTTATTATATCTCCTATACTTGTTTTTATAAAAGAAAATATTTCATTTGAATTATCAAAGACAATTAAGTATTCAGCATTTTTTTCTCCAAACAAATAATTTTCATTAATAAAAGTAAGAATATTTAGTAATAGAACACCTAATATTTTTTCATCATCAACTAAATTTAATTTATTAAAAGCAATAAATTTATTATTGTGTACATGATTTATATTAGAATGTATATTTAGTAAATACCCATAATTATCTATTATTTTATTAAGTTTCGAAATAATTGTGTCTATAACATTTATTCTTATGTTTAATATGTCTTTAATACTATTTAACTCTTTAAATACTTCAAATACCTTTTCTTTATTTGGAGATTGCATACAGTTTATCATTCTATGTGTTCCTTCTATATATTTTAAATAATTTAGAAAATCAGATAAAATAGGGTATTCATTTTCTTTATATTTTGTACACTTTTTTATATCTATTCCAAAATATTCATAAAAGTTAGTTAGTAATATATCTAAACTAGTTAATTCTTCTTCTGTGTATTCACTTACTAAAATACAATACATTCTTTGTATCTTTTTTAAATGAGTGCCAAATGAAAATATATCAAAATCTTTTATTGTTGAATAAATTTGCAATGGATTTATTATTTCTTTATTCTTATCAACTTGTACTACTCTAACATCTTTTATATCATTAAATTTCGCAGATTCTGTATTTACTAGTATTATTTTTTTGCCTAATTTTATTTGTTCATAAATAATATCTTTTCCAGATATTTTGTTTTCATTTTTTATTTCACTATTCATTTTATATGCTAAATTCATTAAAATCCCCCCAAAATTATAATTAATTTTACTCACTTTACTTATATATCTCCTTCTTCCAATTCATCAAGAATCAAAGATACTTCAGTACTTAAAACAGAAGCATAAATAAGCACTCCTAAAAAAGCTATAGCTATTGTTAAAGCAACAAACATAAATTAATCACCTCAGTTTTTTATAATAAAAAAAAGGTATCCCATAATTGGAATACCTTTTAAACAATAATTTATTTTAAACCAGGAAATCTACCATAACTCACAGGCCCTTTTCTCATGTCTGTTATTCTAACATCTTTTCCTGATTCTGGAGCTTCTATAACTTTTCCTCCTCCAATATACATTTGAACATGATGCACATTCCAAGGATTTGTTAAAGATTGGCCTTTTTCATGTACAAATACAAAGTCACCTGGTTGTAGTTGTTCAAATGATATAGGTGTTGATGCTGCACATTGTGCTTTAGAAGTTCTAGGCAATCCTTTAACTCCTGCTTGATTGAAACAATATAGCATAAGACCACTACAGTCAAAAGAATTAGGTCCTTCCGCTGCCCACAAATACGGTTTACCAAGTTGCTTTCTCATAATTGAAATAATCCTATTAACCTTTTCTGAACTAGAACCACCTGATATACTTGTATTTCTAAATTCTATAGCATAATGGTAAACTTTATTTGGATAGTCATGAGGAGCTTTATCTAAATTTACAGACATACCCCTTCCTTGTCCAACATTATATAATACAAATGCTCTTCTCAAAAGGTCTTTAAATTTAGGATCATTTTCATCACTATCCCACTTTATTTGATTGACATATTCGTTGGTATTATAATTCTTTTTATTTGGACAAGCTATTCCTGTCATACTTTCTAATCTAAATAAAGCATAGTTAAAATAGAACCTTGCCTCAAATGCACCTGCAATTATCTGAGCTCTTGCATCTTTTAAAAAAATACCCCACATTTGCTCTGAACTAGAAAAAGAATATCCTGCTTGTTTAAATAAATCACCCATGCCTTTTCTCATATGTTCAGCCCATATATCACTTCCATCAGTATCATATTTTTGAAATTGCATTATTCCATATGCTCCTCCATACTGACAATTAGGGTTAAAATTACTCTCTTGTTTTGCAAATCCAGCTAATATCCAATTTGGAAGACCTGTTAATTGAGATGCTTCATCAAAGAATGATGCTAATTCTTCTGGAACCCCTACAAGCTGTCCCCATTGACCTCCTCCATAATATGGTGCAAGTGTATTTCCAAATAACCAGTTCCATTTTTTATCTGAACCAGAATTTATAATCATACCAATAACCATATCAACATCATTTTTCCCAACATGATTTTCTTTAATTAATATTTCTCTAAAATGGTCATATGGTTCTCCTTCAGCTTCCTGTGAAGCTAAAACTGGCTTTGTTATTTCTATTCTTTCATCAGAATCTATTGTTGTAGTTTCTATTTTTATTTCATATGTATATTTATTAGTATTGTAAATTGAATTTGCATAGTCTAATAAATATACTGTATCAACAGTTTCCTCAACCCTTTCTACATATCTTTCATCATTACCTTCACCAACTTTTTCCTTATAAAAACGTCTTGTTATTATTTGAGCTTCTGAATATTTTAAATCAGGTTTTAATGTTTTGTCTACTATTTCATCAACTTTTTTCTTTAATTGTTCAACACTACTTTTTGAAGATACCTGACTATTACTTACTAAAAATCGCAAATATTTCTCTACGTGTTCAGCTCTTAATAAATGTTGGCTATCTAAAAAATAATAGTCTTTAGATGTGTATTGTGCTACTTTTTCATCTATATAAGTTTGAACTTCTTTAGTTTCTTCAGAGGATAAATTAGGAGTTATTTTATCACCTGTAAATAATTCAAATGTTGCAGATAATAATATTAGTATTAATACAACAAAAGCACCATAAGGAACCATTATTTTAAACATTAGCTTTTTAAATTTATTTTTAGCAATACCTTTTACTAACTCTAATCCCTTTTCAAACAAAGCTTTCATCCTCCCCTTAAATAAAAAAGTTAACTATATTAACTCTATAAACTATCCTTAAGTAAAGAATCTAGGCTATTGTCCTTCTTGCTACTTGCTAAAAATTTAGATGCACTGTCTATATCACCTTTTGAAATATTTTCATAAAAATGTTCTTTGTCAGGTTCAGTTACACTGCTGTTAAACATAGCTGTATCAAAAATTTGTTCAGCTTTTCCAGTTGCTTGTATTATATCTAAATTATTACCTGGTTTCTCCATTATATTTCCAGCTATTGAATTTATTGTATCAATTCTAGCTGACTCTACTTGCCCCATATTTCTTTTATCATTTATTGCAGAGAATATAAATCCATCATCTTTATTACCATAACTGTCTTTCTTAGATAAGTTATTGAAGAACATACCTTGAATAGCTCTTTCAGCGTTACTAGGGTTTTTGAACGCAATATCTGGTTCTTTTTCTGGAATAGTTTCTATATTCTTCTTCAATTCATCTCCATTTTTTGAGCTATCTAGTTTATCCATTCCAAAGTTATACTCATCATCACTAGTACCACTATTTTTTTCTAATGAATCATCATCTTTCGGTATTTCATTTTCCATATTATCTAAAGGTTTTATATTATTATCATCAAGAGAGTTTATATTATCATCTAAGCCTATATCACCATAGCTTGATTCCATATCTGCATCATATCTATTTTGCTCTTCCGCAGGATCATTTCCTCTATTAAATTTATTTCCTATTCCACCATCTACTGCTCTATCAGCCATTTTTGCCATTTTATTAAAATTACCTTCTTTATCACCATGTCCCATAAGACCTTCTAAAGCTTCCAATGTTCCTGCTGTTCCTGCTGTAGAAGCTTTGAATGCTGTTACCATACCTGATATTGCTCCTAGAGTCCCTTTTGTAAATCGCCTAGCTTCTCCATATTCATCTATTCCAGATAACTTAGCAAAATATCCCTGTACAGAATTTCTTAAGACATCAGATAATTTTATAGTTAAAGTAAGACCTATTAAAATAAATAGTAGTGATGAAGTTGCTGAGAAAAACAATGAAAATACTACAAATACTATAGAGTAACATAGTCCTGTTATTGCATTACTTAATATCTCTCCAAACCAAATTTCAAATGCATTTATGTTCTTGTTAATTCCCCATAAGGCAGAAGCAACAGGTGTAAAAACAAACATAATACCTAAAACCCATGTTCTAACCATAAAAACAATATTTACTCTCAATGTTAAATAAGCGAAATAAACTTTTATTATCGCTGTAGTTAAAACATTTCCAGTTTTAAGTTCATCTAATATAGAATTAGACATTGTTACATGGCTAAAAGACTCATTTAAAATTGATGTTAAAAAATTTGAAAAGACTATTATCCCATTAACTAAAACTGGACCTCCTGCTATTATTAGGCAAACAAAAACCCATCTTTGTAAACTTTCCTTTGTGTCTATCTCTTGTCTTTCATCAACTGAACCTTTTATAACTCTTACAGCTGTAAAGAATACCATTAATATAAGTAAGACATAAGCTACTTTTTGAACTATTCCGTATCCAAAAACTAGATGTGACCATTGTTCTTTTGTAAATATATTTAAATCTTTTGCAAATATTAATTCTTCTAATGTCTTTGTCCCTAGTAATTTTTCTTGTATAAATCCATCACCAGAAAAAATAAATTTAGTTATAGAATCTAATAAGAAAGCTATTCCATTTGCAAGGAAACTATCTTCATCTTCTAGATCTTTAATAAAATTAAGCTCTGATGATTTGAATTCAGAGCCTCCTGTTGTACCCATATTTACAATTATATCTTGTAAGAAACCTGCTAAACTTAGCATAAGACCTAGCATTAAAGCCCCTAATACCAGTTTTGTTGTTCCTTGCATTAAGATAGTCCTTTTATCATAGTCATTTTTATATATTATTAGCTTATATATGAGTATAGCTAAACTAATTGTAATCAGTATCACTCCTGCATATTGCAGTATATCAACTAAAGCTTGAATTTGTTCACTCATTTTAATAACCCTCCATTTTCATATTTTAAGTCTCTGCAAACTCTTTTTCAAAGTTGAATAAATCAATCTGAGCTAAGATGTTTCCAACTTCTGTAACAAGTATACATTGCCCTTTTGAAAATGAAGGTATTCTTTTCCGAGCTTGTTCTGGAAGTCCAAAAAACTTGGTTATTTCTTTTGCTAATGACGCATCTTGTTTGAATATTATTTTTGTAGAACAAAGATTTATTATTGCCTTACCAGCCTCTTTAGTTAAGAACTCTCCAATTGCCTGTGTACTTATAATTAGGCTTATCCAGTATTTTCTTCCTCTTCTTGAGAAATCTTCAAGTAAAGCCAAACTAGCTTCATGTTGAGCGAATTTCCAACCTTCATCTATCCATACATTCTTTTGTATTCCTTTATATTTCCAGTCTGAAAATAAGCCCCATAACCAACTTAAAATTGTAGTCATAGCGAAAAATTTACTGAACTCATCAAGCTGTTTCAAACAAAAAACAATAAGTTTCTTTCGTTTGAATCTAGATATTTCTTCACTTGTCTCACAGTCGAACATAGCCATTACACCATCACCAGTTATTAGTTGCATAATATCAGATACTTCATCAAGATTTTTATTTTTTTCCATAGTAGCTTTTAAATCACTAAGTATAGGTAACCTTTTCTTTTTATTGTTTTCCATCAATGAATCTGGCTCTATACCTATTCCTCTATCAGAATATACTTTTTTAATAGCATCTTGTACTCCTGTTATTTCTGTACCAACTAATCCTTTACCATTTCTATATTGTTTTATAAAGTTATTTATAAGATTAGTTATCTCAACCATTTTCTCATAGATTGGTACTGTTCTTCTTCCATTTTCATCTTCTTCAACAGATAGTTCTAAAGGATTTATTCCGATTTTTCTACCTGCTTTTATATGAAGATAATTGCCACCAAACTTTTTATTTATCTTCTCATATTCATTCTCCATATCAAACACTGCGTTCCATTCACCTAGTAACGCTCCTCTACCCATAAAGACCTTCATGAATGTTGATTTACCTGAACCTGGCTTGCCACAAATATATAGATTAGGATTTGAGTATAATTCACTTTCTTTTATGTGCTTTTTCTGACATAAGAAATTATCTAAAATTAAAGTAGAATTTGTTTGTTCATTTCTTCCAATGTACTTTCCTTCTGTATGATTTAGATGTGTACATCCACTTGGTACTAGACAAGCTGTTCCACCAGTAGTCATATTCCTTTTATCTTGCATATAGTTAAAAGAATTAAATGGAAGAGTTGTTAAAAATGCATCTCTTTGATCATAAAATAAGACCTTTACAATTATTCCAGTTTTTTCACATGCCTCTATTATCATGCTTGTCTTATTCTCTAAATCAGCTAGATCATTTGACCACAACTTCATTAGATTTTGAGTATGATATAATTTATCTGAATTGGTTTCTATTAGCATTCTTAAATTATCTATGTTTTTAGCAGCTTCTCTCTTATCATAATCAACTGTTCCAGTACTTTTATACTCCAGTTTTATATTTGACATTATTTTTGAATATTGATTTTTCAAGGATTTACTAAGAGTAGTTTCATCAAGCTTTTTAACTATTGATAATAACTCCATATTTTCTATACAACACAAATTATTCAATGTACTTATATTCATATTCTTAGGAAATGCTTGAATAGACAACATTCTTATATAATTGTTTCTATCAAGCTTTATGTAGTCTTCCTTTTCTTCAAAAATATTAGGTTTTATAATATCATATATAGTCAATCTGCCTATTTCTAGAAATTGCTCATCTTTTTTATTCTGTTTCTTTTTTTTGTCTTTTTTCCTATTTTTTACGAGCTTTTTTTCTTCTTCTGGTGCTAGATTTTCAGTTGACTCTACTTTTATTAAATCTTCTTCTGATAAAATACTAATATCCGCATCATTATAATCTTCATGTTCTTTTCTTAAAATTCCTAATCCTTCTACATATTCTGAAAATATACCTTTCTCTATCAGATCTTCTACAATAAAATCTTTACCTTTATTAAATTGGTTGTGAAAAAATTCTATAATATCAATACCTTTAACTGTAGATACTCTGAAGTTAGTATCATTTAAAGCTCTCACCACATAATTTACTTTTCCTTGTAATTCCTTTAAAGCTCTTTCTTGAATGGGATGATTTGGAGTTACAATATATATATAATTATATTTTGTATCACTATAAATTCCATTTTCCAAAGCAGAAAATTCATTGTACAATTCCTCTTTGTATTTTTTAAGGAAATCACTTGATTCATTATTATCCATTTTTTTGTCTATAAATTCTTTGTAATGTTTGAAATCTTGCTTTTTATTACTACGAGCATATTTAATAGGAAAATTCAGACCAAAGCTATATGATATTAGTACATTTTCAAATTGTTTTATATCATCTTCAGACAATAATGCTACATCAGTCGTTGAAATTTTTAATATCACAGAATAACCATATTTACTTTTTATTATTGTATTGTTCAAAACTTCCTGAATTCCTATAATTTCATCCATGAGCTTTATCTTTTTATCTTGTTTCATTTTCTTAACAGTCTTTTGATCTATCAAATCATATGTTGTTGTCTTTTGTTTAAAATCCATAGAAACCTCCTATTCATCAGATTATTCATAATGTTTTATTACTTTTTTTCTAAATAAATACTTAACTCTAAGTAGTACATATGAATCTAAATACAATCCATTTATTCTTACAAAGCTGAATGTACCAGATATCGCCAACATAAAAGCTTCAAATAAAAATACCATTAAAATATTTAGAAAATTTATTGTTGTTACTCCATTTTCTAAGTAATTAACGAATAGTTGTGGTCTTTGTATTATTATCATAAAAAAACCAACTGGAACAGCGAACCAGATGGCTTGACGTAAAGATAACTTTCCACCAATTATTTTATCTTCAAAGCTTAAATCGAAAGGTATTTGAAAATTAGTCATATAAACCTCCTTTACAAAAAATAAAAGGCTTAAAGCATGAGCTTTAAACCTTTTACTAATTTACTTCATAAATGAACCAGTTAAGAATCCTACAGCTGATGCTGCAAATCCTATTACAGCTATACCACCAGCTATATTCATTATCTTAGACATAGATTCTTGTCTTTGTTCTTGACGCTTAGATACCATTAATGAAATTCCTGCTATACATAAACTTACAAGTGCAGTAACAGCACCACCTACTTGTGCTATTTTTTGAATTGTAGGAATAATTTGATCTCCTATTGATTCTGCTGAAGATGATGGAATCCCAGATAGACCTGGAACTAAGAATAGATTTACAATTCTATTGCTACTAACTAAATATAACCCAGTTAACATTGTGATAACTCCACCAAACTGAATAAATTTATGTTTAAATAATATATTTTTATTTTCAGTTAACTCTGTTGAATCTAGTAAGACATCTTGTTTTAAAAATAATTCTTTTATTCTATTTATTGTCATTTTATTACTTCCTTTCTAACCCTTCAAAATTAGCGTCGCCAAGTATCCAATCATTGGAAAATATACACCTGTTAAAATAACACCTATTATTGTGAACTTAATATTTTGTAATACTTCTACTCTTTCATCTGATCTATTCAAAGTCATTAATTTAATTCCTGCATAACATAAACCAGTTACAGCTAAGACTAAAGCAATAACAGTAACTGGGCTTTTAGCAACTGATAAAAATAAATTTGTAAATTTTAAAGCATCAGCTCTTACTTCTAACAATTAAATCACCACCCTACATGTTTTCAATCAAATCATCTACAGAACATTTATAAATTGATATAACTTTTTCTTTAGTAAACATTTCATTTGGCTTAGTATCAAGAAAAACAACCTCATTTGGTTTTGCATTAACTAATTGTGCTACAGTATAACCTAAGAATTTTATATTTTTAGCAATAATGAAAATAGTTTTTATTTTAACATCACCATTTTCATCTTTAACTAGTTTTTTAGCTTCTTTGACCATTAACATCTATGTAAATATACCTCTTTTTCTAGTTTTTTCAGTTATAATCCACCTTTCCCAATATGAGAGAACCATCCTATTATTTGGAATCTCATAGAAAATAAAACTATCGCTAAAAATATACATCCCATACTTGCTGCCGCCTTAACAGCAAACTTTGATTTAAGCACTGTTGCACATAAAATAAATATAACAAGAACTATAAGAAAAGCAATTACAGCTATATTGTAAAAACTGCCTGATACAAGTGCATCAACTTCCCCCACAGCACCATTTATTTTATTTGTCATTTCCTCTGTAGATACATCAGGAATATTGCTAAGTCCAGTTGTTAGAAAAAGGATTATATTGTGCATTAAACCACCTCCTTTTGTTTTAACTTCTCTTTTAACTTGGCCAATGCTTTCTTTCTTACATAACTTATTTTATTTAAATTTATTTTTAGTTTCTGCTCTATTTCTTTATAATTCTTTTTTTCAATATAAAGATAAAATATTACTTCTTTTTCAAGCTCATCTAACTCTGATATGGCCCATTTAAGTTCCAAATGAGTTATTCTCATATCAAATTCATTAGTATTTATTAAATTTGAACAAATTGATTTGTTCATTAAACTATATGACTTTTTTAAACAATTATCTTTTTCTAGAACTCCTTGTGAATTTTTTCTAACAATTTTTTTATATTTTTTTTTAGGGATATAACAATCTACTGTTAAAACCCTAAATTGTTCAAATATCTCACTTTCAATATACTTTCTCGCATATGTTAAGATATTTGCTTCTTTTTTAATATCATATCTATTTATAGCAGTTATGAACCCTATTATTGCTGAATTAAATATGTCCTCCACATAAGAGTCCTTAATTGTATATTTAGATATCATTTTATAAATATATTTTTGATTATTACTTATTAGTTTTTCAAGACAGCTTTTATCTCCAGCTTTATATCCCATAATAAGTTCTCTATTTTTATCTATCATAAATAAAATCTATATTTAATTTTTTGTTCTTGGAGATAAACTTATTTTTAGATTTTTTGCTGTCTATATCTTTATAACATGCTTTTTTTTTCATCACATCTTTCACCTCCATTCTCACAAAAAAATAGACACTTATTAAGGTGTCTATTTTTATTTCTATCATTCAGTTAATATTATACTAGGTAATTAATCTGCAAAATTTTTTTCATAAGTTTTATATTCCATCATGTCTGTAGTCAATTTTATCCGAATTGGCAAATCTTTTGTAGCCATTTCTTTTGTTTCTTTATTAAGAACTAAAAATATATCTTTATTTTTATTTGCCTTTACTTCATAATGATTTATGTTCATCATCACGATAGAACTATTTGTAGTCCTTTGTTTTACTGACATATTAATAGCATTAATTTTTTGATCTCTTTCTAATTTAGCCATTATAGCTATTTCTTCACTTCTTTTTTCATTATAAGATTTAGCTGATTTCTTATAAATTTTATTTCTCTCTTTTTTTCTATTTTGACTTTCTTCTCTTCTTCTTTGTATTTCAGAATTATATTTTTCTTCATTTTTGTATAATATCTTTTTTATTGTATCAAAATCTAGATTTAACATACCTTGGATATCTGATATGCTCATTTTGTATTCAAAAAAGAACATATTAACTTTATCATATAATTTGCTTTTTATTTTAGGTTCATAGTCCTTAATATAATTACTTATTGTTTTCTCACTTACATTAAACTTTTTTGCCATCTCACTAATTCTTACTTTACCATATTCAGATTTTTTGATGTAGTAATTAATTATTTCCGACTTTTTAACTTTAATATCTTTAAGGTAATTATTTATAGTTTTTTCACTCATATTGAACTTATTCGCCATTTCACTAATTTTTACCCTTCTATGATGTGACTCTTCTATATAATAATTAATTATTTCTTCTTTACTTACTTTATAGTTTCTAATATAATTGTTTATAGTTTTTTCACTTATATTAAACTTATTTGCCATTTCACTAATTTTTACTTTTCTTTTTTTAGATTCTGACAAATAATATGCAATTACTTCTGTTTTTTCCGTTTTTTCTACTTTTCTCAAAAATATACTCCCCAATTTTTTGACATAGCTTTTCCCTTATGTATAAAATATCACATATTAAAACTAAAAAAAACAATCAAAATTTTATAAAAGTGAAAAATATATCTTTTACTAGCAATAAATAGAGTAAACTATCTTTTTTTTATGAAATTTCCAAATAAATTTTATAAATTTCATCAATCTGTTCAAAGATTTCTGTTAGTAATGACTTTAATCTATGTCTACTTATATCCATTTCATAACAAATATATTTTGCTGGTGGTTCTTCTTTTATTTCTTCCATGTATGTAAGTAATTCTTTTAATCTTGGTGATAATGATAATTTTAATTTTATGTATCTTTCTTGAATATTGAATACAGATACTATTTTTTTTTGTTCTTCTATTATATTATTTTCTGGATTTAATAAATTAGTATGTTCAATGCCTATTGATTTACTGATATTTTTATAATATCCTATACGATCAACTCTTATTTTAACAAAATATGATATATCATTTTGAAATGAACAAATAGTAAATGTCTCTTTTATCATTTCAGCTATACCATCATTTTTATCTTTACAATCTTCTTCATCTTCATATTTCCTTTGGTTTGACTTCAAATTTATATTATCTAATCTTTTCTTTTCCCTCTCATTTGAATTCTTTCTAGAGTTGCCCTTTTCTGTAGTGCTTTTTTGAATGTCAGCTGTTTTCATCATGATACTCTCTCCCCCCAATTTCAATTAATTCATTTGATAATAACCTCAATTATGTACATAAATATCTTCTTTTCAAGTAGCCATTTCACAATTTTGGGTGACTTGATTTTATCGTAATTAAAGATAAAAATTTATTTAAACAGTACTTTTATAACTAAATTATTGATTTATATTTTAATTGTAATTAAAATTATTATATTTCAAACTATTATTGATTTTATATTATATTTTTTGTTTGTTTTTTAAGGAAAAAGTTCAAATTTTTTTTGATGTGAGCTATATTTTTATCGCAAAGTAGCCATTTATTGTGAAATGGCTACTTTTTAATTTCCAAAAAATGCAATTTTTAATGCATCTTATGAGCATATTCTATAACATTAGTAAAAGTTTTTCAAATAATATTTTTATAAATATAAAATATTATTTTATTATTAGATTTATCACTGTATTTTTCCAGCAAATATAAAGACCTATATTACTTTATGTAACATAGGTCTTTATATTATTATAAACTTATTTAATCTTTATTAAAAAGGTGCATACAACGCTACCACATCATCTTCTACTACTTCTTCTTTTACTTCTTCTACAGTATCGTCATTAAGCTTTTTTATTTCAATATCTTTATTATAATTAACATCATTTAAATTTTTTGTTTCCTCAATCTTTAAATTAGATTTCTCAATATCTGAATCCTTGTTATCAATATTTGTAATTACTTCCCTTTGATTATATTTTCTATCAAGTGAATATTTACTTTGAACAGACTCATTAAAATACTGTTCAAATACGTATTTTACAAATTCTTGCATACTCATTCTATTGCGAGATGATTCCGACTTCAATAAGGCATGTAACTCTTCATCTACATACAAAATCTTAAGTTTTGATTTTTTTTCATCCATGTTGATATACTCCTTCAAAAATTATTTACTTAAAGAAGATAGAGATCGTTTCTTTATAGCTTCCCACATTTTAGAATTAACAAAATTAGATAACCCAATACATTCCAAAACAACTGCATATTTTTCATCTATGTAAAGTAATTTAATTTCTGCTCTATCACATATTTTCTTTAATTTAGGCTCTAAATATTTTCTCATTAAAATACTTCCACCACCATACACAAGAATTATATCAACTTCATTATTAGCTTTTTGTAATTCTTCTTTAGAACAGATAAGTATTTCTTCTGATTGGTCATCAATATAAAAATCAAGTATGTCTAAAGCTGATACATGATATTTATGTTCTTTATCTCTAATTACCTCACTAAATTTTTGTCTAGTATAGTTTGGAACCCCTTTACTTTTCATGAATTCTGGTAGACATTTATTAATTGCTATTCCTAATCCATTATCACTTCCCCTTATATGTTCAGGTCTATAAGCTATTCCTTCAGTAAGAGGGTATTCAGTAGTTCCCTCTCCAATTGAAACATGTAAAACTCTTTTATCTTTAAAATATTCTTTATTTAACTTATCTTCATTAATTTCATTATAAGATTCAAATAACTCATCCTCTGCTTCTGTTAATGCAAATACAGTAGTTACACCTTCTGGAAGAACATTAACAAAATCAAAATTTAATTCAACAGTTATTGTTTTACTTGGTAAAACAACTTTTACTATAGCAGAATCTTCCATGAATTTTTTACATAGTTCATTTACTACTACTTTATTATGCTGAGTTATTGGAAGAGCTCCACACATATCAATATTAGCTATTATTTTATCCTCTAATTTATTATTTTTATATGCTTCTTTAACTGAGTATCCTGCTATCTGAGCCAGTGTACTTATAAATACTATGTTACTCTCCGCTTTATCATTATCTTGTCCAATCTCTATACTTCGCACTTTATTTCCACTATTGAGTGCATACTTTCCAATTAGATAAGTTCCTGTTTCTACATTTTCATTATCAGACATTATCTTTACAATTAAATTATCCTCTATATGCTCTATCATATTTTTCTCATTTACATCATCTAATATTGGTATATTTCTTACTCTTGAAATGACATTTGGTTGTCTTATTAAGTCTCCATTAATCATTACCTTATGTTCACTATTTCCTGTATCATTTCCAACTTTTAATTTTATTGTACATATATTTTCTTCAATAGGTGTATTTACTTCTAAAATCTCTTTCTTATTATCCATATTTTTTCTCCTTGTCTGTAAAATATTTCTATATTAATTATACATAATATTTATAATAAATACCATATTTATTATAAATATCATAAATATAATAAATATTATATTTATCACAAATAATTATTTATTATACCTTATATTTAAATTTCTATTTTTTTCATAAGATTCCTTTAAAGAGTTTTATACAAATAAAATCTTAGTTCTACACCTGTGAAATATTTCTACATTAATTTTATATCATAAATATCATAAATATAATATTTATGATATTTATGATATTTATTATATAAGATTATTTATGATACCTTATACTTAAATTTCTATTTTTTTTCATAGGATTCCCTTAAAAAATTTTATACAAATAAAATCTTAGTTTTACTAAGTTTCTTTTAATAAAAATAGAGTATAGATTGAATATTAACATTCAACCTATACTCTGTTTTTATACTCATGGTATAGCAAATCATCTATGCCCTTTAGATTTTTATTTTTTTTATATTTTTCCTTCCAAGACTTATATACAAAAGATATATTATTTTCATTAAATTTTTTACATAATTCAATCATGCTTCTTTTAACATTAATATTGTCATATAAATCCATGTCAAAACAAATTATAGCTAAGGGATTGCCCAAACTTTTAATCATCCTTACAACTTCACTATGTCCTATGGACACACCTGGAATTGCTATAATAGACTTATTACTAAAGAAATTAGTTATATCAGCTTTAAGTGGTCCTTCTGTAATGATTATTGAGTTGTCATTATTACTTCCTTTTATATAATGGATTGCTGCAATAGCTTTTGTTCCATCTTGATATTTATATGATGAGAAATATTTATATCTTGATTTTAGATTTTTATTTGATATAAGTTCTTCATCATCCATTCTTATTTGTAGGGATATAATTCTTCCATCAAGATTTCCAATTGGAATTAAAAATCCTTTTTTAGATACAAAATTCCATTTGCCAAATTTATCATTATAGAAACCTGGAACACCTTTTAAATCAAATCCTAAATTGATTAAGTTTTTGCAAATTCTTATTCTTTCTTTATATTTAATATCTATTGTTCTATACAAGTTCTTTTTTATAATAAAATCATTTAACCCTCTATTTTTTAGATTGTTAAAATGTTTATCCTCTAGTATAAGTGAATCTAAAAATACTCTATATATAGAATCTAGATAATTTACATCTTTAATATCACAAGAATTACCTTTTTTTTGTACCTTTTCAATTATTTTTTTGCTGACATTTAGTCTCTCTCTTGAAATATCATTAATTAATTCTATATATGCTTCCTTAGTAGTTATACCCTTTGATTTAGCATATAAAGAAACTGAACTGCCATAACTCCCACATTTATAACATTTATAAAAATTTCTAAATTCCTTATTTTCTATAGTCAAGTACATATGTCCACTTCTATCATCACAAAATGGACAATGTGCCAATACTCTAGAGCTATCAATTGTTTTAATTAATTCAATATCACATTTTAATGCAACATTAATAATATTTAATTTTTCTTCATTATCAAAATAATCCATATTAAATTAATCCTCCAATCTGAAGAAGGGATATTATAAATATCCCTTTTAATATTTTATTTAGCAACAGGAAGTATAATAGCTTTATTGCTATCATCCTCTATTAATATCGGAAATGTACTGTTATCACTGTATTTTACAGTAATATATTCAGAGTTCATATTTTCAAGAGCATCTGAAAGATAATTTAATGATAGATTAACCTCTAAGCATTCATCAACTCCTACTATCTCAATCTCATCAGTTATATAAATTGAAGTTTCATTTGAATCCATTTCTATACCTAAACTACTTTTTCCAATAGATAATTTAATTGAATTTTTATCACCTATTTTACATCTTTTTATTGATTTAGTAAAAGCTTCTCGCTTTATTTTAAATTGAAAACTAAATTTCATACTTGCCAACATACGTTCAATATCAATATAGTTTTCTGCTAAAGTATCAATACCTATAACAATACCATTTTCAAATGCAAATATAATTTTATTATCACATACACCTAGTACTGCACAATCATCATCTTTACTTATTACATCACCTAGAACTTTTTTATCTAATAGAAATGAGCCTTTCTTTATTTTCTCATTACATACATAATTAATTTCATCAATAGCTATTCTATAAGAGTCTGTAGCTATTATTCTTATTTTCCCTATATCTGGATTTACTTCAAAATAAACACATTCTAGTGCTGGCCTAGTATCTTTAGATGCCGCTGCATATCTAACATTTTTTACTTTATTTAAGTTTTTTACAGTTAAACAATAATTGATTTCTGGTTCGTCAATGTCTATGATACTTTGCTTTGTCTCAGCTAGACTCACTTTAAATTCTCCAGATTTTATATTAATTTTATTTTTCTTGGTTTTTTCAATAGTTACATCTTTAGGGCATTTTTGCAAAATATCTAGGGCTTGTTTATCAAAAATATAAAATTCTCCTTCTATAGGATTTTCAATTTCTTTAATCTCTGCTTCAAAATATATATTTTTTTTCCCTACACTCTTTACTATTGCTTTATAATCTTCAATTTGTAGTTGAACATATTCTCCAAATTTACTAGCTTGTACAAGTATTTGCTTTATATCTTCTCTTTTTATTATCATTTTTTATCTCCTTTGGTTTTATTTAATTCATTAGAACATTTATAGCACAAGGTTCTACCATATTTTGAATTTGTTATTTTTTCTGTTTTTTCATCAACATGTACATTACATGCTGAACAGAACTCGCTATTTTTAGTATCATTTACATTATTTTTTATATAATCACCTGAATCTTTATTAGGCGAATTATTCCATCTACCAATAGTTCCATAATCAGAATTATTTTCAATTAACCTTTTGCTAAATGCCTTTCTATTTTCAAGAAAAATGGGGAACATACTATTTTCCCATAAAGGTATATATTTATTTACCATTTCAATCATTTCATTAATTTCTTCAGTCTGTAAAACAAAGTAGTTTTGTTTTAATTCAGAATAAGTTTCTTTAATTATGCCTTTGTAACTGTTCTTAGGGTCTTTTAACTTTCCTTTTCCAATAGATATACTAATTGTCCAATAATATTTACCTTCTTTCTGATTGTCTTTGTTACAAGATACACTAAAATTTCTTATTTCTTTATATCCATCTTCAAAGCTTGTATATTTATTTATCTTCGTCTTTTTATATTTAGGTTTAGTATTTGTATTTACACAATTCTTCCCAAAACCTTCTGGACCATCTTTTAATAAATCGCTGAATTCTTTCCATTCATTAACATTAAAACAGAACTTTAGTTTTGTATTACTATTGTTTTTTGAATCATTTATTATCATTGTTATTCTAGATACCTTTGAATGTAATATAGCTTTTAAAATACCTATTTCATTATAAAAATCATTTACACTTAAATCATCTTCTACAGCAAATACCTTTGTATCACGACCAGATTTAAATATTTGTTTTATGTTGCTTGACATAACATATGTCCCCCTTTTTTTAACTGATTAAAACAGTTTATTTTTTATTTACTAAAAATTAGCTTAAATTTTTCTTATCTTTAATATGGGTCAAAACTTTTATTTTTTTGAAAAATTCCAAAAAATAAAAACATCACTATGAACCAATTAGTTTTAGTGATGTTTTTAATTAAGTAATACGTTTATTGAAAATAATACTAAAGTAATACTTTAGTGTTGCTCTTAATAAATATCATTAATTTATTTTTAAAGACTTATAGCTACATGATTCTCATTAATACTATAGCTCCTAATATCTTTACTTTCCAAAAATTCTTTTAAAACAATATTTATTATTTTCTTGTCTTCATCAGTTATATAAAAAATAGGACTATTTTGTATATAAGGTAATATTACTTTATTTATGTTGTTTTTATTTATATTGTTCAAAATTGAAAAAAGCTCTATTCTTATATTACTAAACTTCATAATATCTCACTCCTCTAGTTAGTTATTTCTTTTATTAAAATACTTGGTTCTCTATTTTTTATCTTTTTCCCATATTCTTCAGAGTTTTTAGGAATATACAATATTACTTTTTCTTTAGCTCTAGTTAATGCTACATAAAAAAGCCTTCTTGCTGATTCCAAACTTTCATTTTTTCTAGGAAAATTTTCTTCATATAAGTTTGGAATTATCACTACATCAAATTCTAATCCCTTTGAAGAATGAATAGTTAATAAGTTTACATTATTATTGTTTTCTTTTAAACACTCTTGTCCTCCCTTTGTATTTTCATAACAAAGATATTCAATAAATCCAATATTTTTTTGTTTAATAACAGTACTATTTGAGATCCATTTTTTTATTTTATTTTTTAAAACAATATCTTCTATTTTGAATAACTTCTTAGCTAATTCGTATGCTCTTATTGCTGTGGATGTTTTTATACAATTATTTAGTTTTTCAAAGTTTAAAATTTCTTCCGATTTATTATCAAATTTAATACTTTCAAATATGCTTATACTTTCCTTCAATGCTCTTATTTTTTGTTCTTCTGAAGGTTTCAATATACTTTCAGCTAACAAATCATTTTGTGGATTTGATGCTAAAGTTAAGATATTAAGAAGCCTACTATTACTATTTTCTTTAATCGAGCTATTAAATTCTATACCATAATTAATAAAGACCTTGGATAATTTTTTTATTTCCATATTAGTTCTACATAATATTGCTATGTTTTTATCATCAATACCATAAACATGCTTACAAATTTGAGAAGTTATCTTTATATTTTGTATTTCTTGATTATCAGTAGTAACAATCTCAATATCTTCGCCATTTTTAAACCCTACCATTTCTTTTTTTATTTGATTTAAATTAAGTGATATTATTTTATTTGCTGAATTTATTATTTGATTTGTATTTCTGTAGTTCTTTACTAATCTTATAACCTCTGCACCATATTTTTTTTCAAAATTTAATATATATTCTACCTTTGAATTATTCCATTCATAAATTGCTTGTGAATCATCTCCAACAACATATAAATTATTTGGTGATATTTTATCTATGATTTCTATTTGTATATCATTTGAATCTTGATATTCATCTACAAGAATATACTTCATTTCATCTCTAACTTCTGATGCAATATTTTCATCATTTAGAAGTTCAGAGCATAATGGAAGTATTAAGTCTATATCAAGTAATTTATATCTTTTTAGGGTAAATAAATATTCTTTTAATGCTAAAGATATACTTCTATTTTTATTTTGAATATCATAATTTTTTATTGCATTAATCAAAATATCACTTTTATTTATTTGAAATCTCTTAGTTATATTTTTGATTAAATTCTTTTTTTCAATCTCTGAAATCATAGTATATCCTTTAAAGTTACCATATTTTTTTAAGATATAAATTGAAAACATATGAAATGTATTTACAAATACCTTTTCTCCATTTCCTGATTCATTCATAATTCTTTTTTTCATTTCATTAGAAGCATACCTTGTAAATGTTATACAAAATATATTTCTATAGCTAATCCTTTTTTTCATTAAATAAGAAACTCTTTTACTGATAGTTTTTGTTTTACCAGATCCTGCTCCTGCTATTACAAGTACATGAGTACTATTTGTTTTTATAGCTTTAAATTGTTCCTCATTAACACCTAATAAGTTCATATAAAACCTCCATTTAATTTTACTGATATACAGCTATTTTTATTTTCAATAAATATGGGGCAAATAAATATTTTATTTGAAAAAATAATTAAATATTTTCAAATAAAATGCTAAATTGCCCCATATTAAGTATTATTAAATTTTAGATAAATTGGAGGAATAGAAATGAATTTAAGAAAAATAAAAGACAAGAAACTAGTATTAATTATATTTTTATCATCCTTTGTTGTACTTATATTATTAGTTTTTTATTTTATGATTTTCAATAACCCTAAAAAAGCTGAGTATAATATATCTGAGAATATAAAAAACTCAACAAAGAGAAATGAAAATTATGGCAAAGAAAACAAAGAACTAGATGAACCCCAAAATGAAAATGAATTAGATGAAATTTTTTACACTAGGTTCCCAAGGATTGAAATTCCTAAAATAGTTAATGATAAAACTCAAAACCATATATACATATATAGTTTATCTTTATCTTCTAACTTTTATATAACATATAAAAGTTTTAAAGATATACAGAGTACAAAAGAATCAATTGATAGTTATAGAATTTTACTTGACACTTGTATTGTATCTTGTAAGTCCAATTTAGATGCTTTAAATGATATAAGAAAACTTGTTGTAGGTGATAATAAAGAACTAGTTAATCAGCTAATCAAAGATTATGAGAGTTATATAAGTTATTTGCAATCTCAAAGAAATTATATTGATAACAATATAATAAAAGGTAAAAATTCGAATCTAGATTTTCTTGGAAAGTTTTATGAGTTTGAGGAATTCAAAGATATAGTATCAAAGGTCCAAAGAGATCTACCTTCACCAAATAATGGTACTGCTAAAGCATTTCAAGAATATGAAGAATACAATCTATCAAAAAATATATAAAATATTACAAAAGTATTGTTTTTGTAATATTTTATTAAAACATAGATATATACCACTTTATAATAATATAGTGAAAAATAGTTATTGAACATAAAAAATCTGATAAATTAAAATTTGATAAACAAATATATAAGATATTACGAAAGTATTATTTTTGTAATATCTTATTAAAGCATAGATGCATACTAACATTTATAATAATATAGGGTTTAATAGTCCTGAACAGAAAAGAATTTGATAAGTTTAAGAATTTATAATCAATCAAAAATATCTTTAAGATTATAATATCTTAAAAAATTAATTTAAATTAAAATAAATCCCTCCTATAAAAATAAAAGGGATTTATTTTAATGCATTTATATACTCTGGTAAAGATCCTATTATACTATTTAACAAACATCTTTGTTTTTCTGTATTTTCATAAAAAGATACATCAAAATAGTCCTTCCCCATGACATAATCTTTTATTATAAATTGATTCATTTTTATTTCATTAAATGCTAGTTCCAAATACGTCATATTAGTTTTAAGAGTTTTTTTACTATCAATATGAACTTCATATTTAAGATTATCAATAAAAAATCTATACGTTTTATTTTGTAAATCTTCTCCACATCTAATCAAATAATTTCTTCTACCTTCAAGAAAATATGCTAAATTTATAGATTGCTCTAATTTTAATTTCTTTAATTCATTTTCATACATCAGGTCAGTTGAAACTCTATCAAATTCTGGAGGAACTGCCCTTATTACCTTTACAATCTCTCTATTACTTTCAGTTGTTATAATATCTACTGATGTA
Source organism: Clostridioides sp. LIBA-7678 (assembly GCF_056716065.1). Lineage (NCBI taxonomy): Bacteria > Bacillati > Bacillota > Clostridia > Peptostreptococcales > Peptostreptococcaceae > Clostridioides > Clostridioides sp. LIBA-7678. Next base: position 131,530 of record NZ_CP196989.1, read on the forward strand.
AAGAAATTAAAAGTTCCTTTTCTTTTAATTTTACCACCTTTTTCAACACTCTTATCAACTGTATAATATGGAAGTTTCAGTAGGCGTTCTCTAATATCATCATAGTTCTTCTTAGCCCTTGCTAATCCTAAGTGCTTTAATAAATCAACCAAATAGAATGTTGCTGTATCTAAATTAAAAATTCGTTCAATATAAATAATAATTGCTAGGTCTTTTTTATCTAGTGATATTTTAGGCATAGCTTTTTTCTCAGTTTCACTATTAGATAATTCTGTTCTAAAATTTTCTATATCTGATCCATTTTTATCTTTAAAATCAAATGAGAACTTGTACAATAAATTTAACTGAACACCTTTATGATCTTTAGCATTATATTCATTTGATACATATGAATTATCATCAGTCTTAACTATTTCAAGATTTTTAATTTTTCTTGGCCTAATAGTTGGTAAAAATATACCTGGTGCTATATATGCAGGTGTAGTAAGAACAATTTTATTAATGTCATATTCGTATTGTGCTTTAAGTATCTCTGTTATACATAAAAGTAAATCATGTGAAAAAGCAGATTTTATTTTAGAATCTGACATTTCAAATAAATATGGAAAATCTGATATGTTATAAAAACTATCAAATGCCCAATTTCTTAGTGTTGTTTCTCTCATTTCTATTAATTGTTCTGGAGAGTCTAAATCAATACTTTTTATTTTCCCTTGATTTTTAAGATATTCATCCCTAATAGACAGATATTCTCTTTTCAGTAATTTAGGTTCACCTTTATTACTATTCATGGAATCCAATGCCATTTTTACCCAATTATTCTTTATTCTCCAACTAGATGTTATCTCTTGAGACCTTAATTTTTTTGTTTTTCTAGGAGTTGTTAAATAATTTAATTTAGATAAAATAGTTGATGATAAAAAATCTTCAAAAATAGGTCTCACATTTTCTATAGTATCATGCTCTTTTATCATATATACTTCAAAAAACCTTTGTGTGATAAATTTAAATTTTTCTTGTTCATAAATAGCATGTATTATTAAATTCAAAAAATTTTGTTGTTCTTTTTCGCTAAATTCAAGTTTTTCATCTAACTTTTCATACAACATTTTATCACCCCCTTCAGATATTATAATACATTAATTTATTGTTTAATAAAATATATATTTAATACATTATGTACATTATTTAAAAATTATATAGTAATATTAAACATTTTACATTGTATAAAAATCATATTATTAATTTTACTTTTGATAATTAGTTAAGAGAACAATATAACCTATTAATCTCTCTTTATATATATTTTTACATTTAAAAAGACAATGAAATCTGCGAACCTTTCTTATATACTTAACATTAGTCTATATATAGTTGCTACTTTTTTTATATTCAAAAAGACAATGAAATCTGCGAACCTTTCTTATATACTTAACATTAGTCTATATATAGTTGCTACTTTTTTATATTCAAAAAGACAATGAAACCTGCGAACTTTTCTTACATACTTAATATTAGTCTATATATAGTTGCTACTTTTTTATATTCAAAAAAGACAATGAAATCTGCGAACCTTTCTTACATACTTAACATTAGTCTATATGTAGTTGCTACTTTTTTATATTCAAAAAGACAATGGAATCTGCAAACCTTTCTTATACATTTAACATTAGTCTATATATAGTTGCTACTTTTTTATATCCAAAAAGACAATGGAATCTGCGAACCTTTCTTATATGTACAATATTAGTATAAATATAATCACTACTTTTATATTCAAAAAAGACAATGAAATCTGCGAACCTTTCTTACACATTTAACATTAGTACCTATATAATTATTGCTTTTCATATAAAAAAAGACAATGAAATCTGTGAACCTTTCTTATATCTCTAATATAAAAATATCTTTATCCATCAATTTGTAAACATAAAAATCGACAAAATTTAGAAATATTATTATTTTAATATATATTTACATATAAAAAGACAATAGAATCTGCGAACCTTTTCATTTTAATAGAATCTTATTTATTAAAAAGACAATAGAATCTGCGAACCTTTCTATTTTTCAATGTTTTCAGGCAGTAAAAAATGTCGAAAAATTTTTTCACCTTAATCATATCTTTGCAAATTTATAACCAAACAGTTGAAAATGCTGCTTCACACCAAAAAGACAATGAAATCTGCGAACCTTTTTTTATATTAGTAATTTCAATGCTTCTACTAGAAAGACAATAGAATCTGCGAACCTTTCTTATGTAGACTTTTATTTATATTTTATGTAATATATGCTTATATTTTATTATGTATGTAAAATAAAACATGAAAGGAGGTAAAAAATGACTAATAAGCTATTATTTGAAGATTTAAAACCAAATACTAGAATCTCTAAATTAAAAATAAAAAAAGTAATATCTATTTTTAAAAATAAAATAGATATAGTTAAAATAAATGATGGATATTATGAACTTGAAAAAGAAAATGGTCTATTGAAAAATGATTCCATACAAATTATATCTGTTACTAAATCTTTAATAAAACAATATTTACTGTATCATTTTTTGCCTTATAATAAATGTTTTGTTAGAAAACATGTAAGCTATAAAGATATAGCTATGTTATGTGGAATATCAGTTCCAACAGCTAGAAGAAATCAAAATTTACTTTCTATTTTAGGATTAGCATACTTTACACCTTCTTCTAATGGCTATGGAAAATTTGATATAGTAATATGTGATGAATATAAAAATCATTTTAAAAAGAAAAATGGTGGTGGTGGGTATATAACATTAACTACTGATGATCTAGCTAATTTTTTGGATATAAATTGTATTAATGAATTAAAGGTTGAGCTAAAAAAATTGCTATGGATTGATGCAGCTAAAAAAAGTAGAGGTAAAAAAATTGTGTTTAATAAAGAAAATTTAGTAAATACTTTACCTGAGTATATAAAAAAATCAAGCAAGTTAATTAATAATATTATATATAGTAAAAATTCTAGATTTAAACCTTTAGGAAATCGATTAGATATTACTAATTATAAATCCAAATCTGAATTTAATAAAAATTTCAGAGATTCAACTCAAAAAAGAATATTAAATTTATTTAATAATGGAAATTTTTCATTTAGTTCTAATTACTCTGATACATTATTAAGATTTAAGTTTAAAAAACCTTTATTAGATACAAATATAAAACTTGAATCTGAAAAAACTCTTATTGTAAATGAATTAGTTAATCTTTCTATCGAATTTGGATTTAAAAAAGTATTAATTGCTTTAAATTATATGTTTGATAACACTTATTATGAAGATAACATAAATATTAATAATATACATAATCCTGGTGGATTTGTAAGGTCTTTTATAACAAAATCAATTTTGAATATTGGTAGTTTATACTAAAATAAAATATATTAATTAGGGGTAATAAAAGTCCATTACTCTTAATTTACTATGCAAAAAAAAGATACATTTAATTAGATAAATTCATTATCTAATTAAATGTATCTTTTTTTTTACATATTTTATCCACATTTTATTATAAAAGAAAGTTTTTTATTAATAGTTTAATATTTTTTTTTAACAATAACAAAAAATATTATTAACATAATTATATTTTTTTTATTTATGAATTTATGTATACATTGATAATACTATAATACATGTATATTACGTTTTTGCTAATTAATGTTTTAATTAAATGTCTTAACTAAATGTTTTAATAAAGCTTTTTAATATAGATTACTATAATTTTTTCTAATTAAACATAAAGTCTACTTTTTATATGTTAATGATGCTAAAATATATATAAATTACTAATACGTTACAACTGTAAAATATATTGGATATTACAAAAGTATTATTTTTATAATATCTTATTAAAATATAGATATATACTAACTTTATAATAATATAGGGGGAAATATTCATTGAATAGAAAAGAATTTGATAAATTAACAATTAATGAACAAATAAATTACTTCAATCAAAAAATGTCTTTGGGATTATCTAAAGCAGAAGTATGTAGAAATTTAAGTTTACCATCATCAACTTGGCGAGATCGTATAAAAAAAGCTGGATATGAATTAGATCAAGTAAATAAATGTTACAATAAAATTAATTCTAGTAACAAAGAAAATCCTTCTTACTATAGTAATACTTCAGTAATACCACATGATTCTATAAGTATTAATTCTAGTGAATCTATGAGTCCGATATATGAAGTAAAAAAATTAGAGAAAGATCTAAGAGAGCTTATTGAAAATAAAGAAGATATTTTTAAAGCTATTGAATTTTTTAAAAAAGCTGAAGAAGAGAAAAATATAGTAGATGTCATACAATTTAAAATAAATACTGAAAATCTAACTGGTGATATATTAGTTAAATCTTTTAAAATATATTCAGATGTATATAATAAATTTCTAGAGTTCACTGAAAAAAATAAAAGTTTCAAAAAACAGGACATACTTACACAATTCATATTAGATGGAATTCAACGATATAGCCGATAAAATTTCTATTGACTTAATTATTCTAATTTTGTAGTATTAAATTAGAATATATCCTGATAGGAGGTAAGTCAACCTATGATGAATAAAATGATACAAAAAATACCACCAGCAGAACTAAAAGTAATGAAATTTATTTGGAAAAAAAATGATGATGTAACTTCTAAAGAAGTCATTGAAGCAATGCAAAATGAATATGATTGGAAACAGACAACTACGCTAACACTTCTATCAAGGCTTGTTAAAAGAAAATTTTTATCAACTGAAAAAATTGATAGATACACACATTATAAAATTATAATTGAATATAGAGAATACTTAAACTATGTAACAAAAGATTTTGTAAGTAACATGCATAATAATTCAGTAGAAAGTGTATTTCTTTCATTATATGAAGATAATATCTTAAGTAAAGAAGAATTTGAATATCTTATAGAAATAGCAAATAATTTTGATAAATAAATTTGGAAATAAGACTATTGTATCCAGTTCAATGTTCAATTTTAATAATATAGATTATGCAATGCCACTAAAAGATATATAAAAACTTTATAAATAAAAATGTAAAAAAATAGGTTAAATTCCTAAAAATTCTGATAAAATAGAGATATCTATCATATTCTACAAATATGTAATAGAATAATAATATTTTTAGGAGGACATTATGTTAAAGAAGTTAAAGAAAACACTAGCAGTAATTTGCTGCTCAATGCTTGTATTTACAAATACAGCTTTTGCAGAAACAGAAACACAAGGAGGTGAAAATACATCTGAAAATAAAATAATTAAATTTGAAGTAGATGCATACAAATATATATATAAAGATGCTCCACAAGACATAAAAGATAATTATGATGAGAAATGTAAGGCATTAAATATAACACCTGAACCTGATGCAGAAATTTTTGTACCAGTAAATTCAAATTTACTTAAGTCAGATGATTATGATATAGGAGTTTATTCACATTTTAATGGTGCTTATGACGCTGAGAAAGCAACGATTAAAATCTCAGGAGATAGCAATTATACTATAAGCACAAGAATTACTGTTGGATATGGATACACAACAAGGGGTAATAATGTACATTGTGCTCAACTTATGTTATGTGCTGTTAAATATACAGTACAAGTAGATTCAATATTTGGGGATGATACATATAATGCAGTAAAAAAATTTCAAAGAGCATATTCACTAACTTCTGATGGAATTGTTGGATATAATACATATGATAGATTGGCGAATCTTTTACGCATGTAATTTTACAATTTATATTTAAAGATAAAATTAAATGTTTTTTAAGGGCTTTAAAGCCACCCATAAGAGTGGCTTTTTTTTATTGCATAAATATTCATTACTTTAAATAAAAATGGTATAAAGTGTATTTAAATGGATAATCATGGTATCTATTCTATACATATAGTCCACTAAAATCTTTACAATCTATTTCTCTAGAATCCTTATTACTTTTTGATTCATCATAGTCTGTCCAATTGTAAGGATCTAACTGATTATTATTTTGATTGAAATTATTTCCCTGGTTATAAGGATTATTATTACTTTGATTATAAGGATTATCATTTTGACTATAACGATTATCTTGATTATTATTATTTTGATTATAACTATTTCTTTGGTTATAAGAGCTATTATTTTGATTGTAATGATTATCTTGATTATACAGATTATCATTTTGACTATAACGATTATCTTGATTGTTGTTATTCTGATTATAACTATTTTCTTGATTATAAGAATTATTACTTTGACTATAATGATTACCTTGATTATACGGATTATCATTTTGACTATGACGATTATCTTGATTATTGTTATTCTGATTATAGCCATTTCCTTGGTCATAAGAATTATTACTTTGACTATAATGATTACCTTGATTATTGTTACTCTGATTATAACCATTTCCTTGATTATAAGAATTACTATTTGGGTTATATCTAGATACCTTTACTCTATTTAAATCATGATTTGTATATTTATTTACTAGAATATTAATTTCTTTGTTTAAAGGATTCTGAGTTAAAGAACCTGATATAGTTATCTCATTTCCTTTACGTGCTGTTTTAGCCATATATAGAGCTAATTTTCCATGAGCTCTTATAGGAAAGAAATAACGTTCTCTTTCTCCTTTAGAGTTTACTGAATTTAAAGCAATAGTGTTAAAATATGATAATGAGCCAGATTCAGAATTTCTAAAAGTTCCATCACTTACTAAATTACCTTCTATGTTAATATTATTAATCATATTAAAATCCCCTTTTTATATATAATTTGATTTTTTATTCTATTACAATTTCAAATTGTGTATTAATATTATTTTTAGAGAATGCACTTATTATTTCTCTCTTTATGTAGTTCTCTGAGGTTTCGAATTCTTTTAAATAATCTATAGCATAGTCATTTTCTTTTTTATTTGTACTAATTGCCACAGAAATTCTTATTATATTTTCATCAAAATCTTCCTTAAATGCTGAGTTATTGATTATATTGGATATGTATACTAGATTTGGATTAGTTTTATTTTTTAAATAGTTAACTATATTTGTTCTTATTTGATCAAGTAAAATATTATTTCCTTTCTCTTCAATATTATTATTTGCTATATTATTATTAATTGAATTAATCTCTATTTCCTCAATTTCTATATCTTCAAGATCATTTGGGAAATCACTATTAATCTGTTTATTTCTATTCAATCTACTTATTTTTATTAGTGTCATTTCAACTAAAATAGATACTTGAGATGTCTTTCTCAATTTACTTTCTGCGTCTTGTAATATATCTATTATCTCAAATATGTTTTCAAAATTTATTTGTTTTGCAAAATACTGTACTTTCTTTATATAATTTTCATTCATAGCAATTATATTTGTATCTGCTCCACATTTAATAAGCATTATATTTCTAAAAGTGGTCATTAAGTCATTAATAAATATTTCTATACTTTTTCCAGATTTAATTATAGTGTAAAATTTCTCTACTACTTCATCACTTTTTTTATTTATTAATTTCTCTGTTATTTTAAGACAAATTTCATTTGATGCTACACCTAGTAACTCAACTATATCTTCATATGATTTTTTATTTGAACTGATTACTTTTTCTAACAAACTTACTGCATCTCTTAATGCTCCATCTGCTAGTTTAGCTATTAGCATTAAGCTTTTTTCTTCTAAATCACCTTTTTCTAACAAATTAATATGTTTTAATCTAGTTAAAATATCTTCTACAGCTATTCTTCTAAAATCAAATAACTGACATCTTGACCTGATAGTAGCTGGCAATTGGTTCGCATCTGTTGTTGCCAATATAAAAACTACATATGATGGTGGTTCTTCTAAAGTTTTAAGAAAAGCATCAGCTGCCTGTGCAGATAGTCTATGAGCTTCATCTATTATATAAACCTTATATTTTAAGTTAGATGGAGCATATCTAATACTATCAATTATTTCTCTAATATTATCTATACCATTGTTAGAAGCTGCATCCAATTCATATATATCAATTGATGTATTATTTTCTATAGATTTACAATTCTCACATTGTAAACAAGGTTCTCCATCAATAGGACTAAGACAGTTAATTGCTTTGGCTAATATTCTTGCACTTGTAGTTTTGCCACTTCCCTTAGGTCCTTTAAAAATATAACTATTTGTTATATTTCTATTTTTTACTTGATTTAAAAGAATGGAAGGTATATGACCTTGTCCAGTTACTTCTTTAAATAATTTTGGTCTATATCTATTTGCTAATAATGACATTTTATTTTTTCTCCCCTCAGTATTATTTTTACTATTGATTTCTCAAGATTTATTTTATTTTTATTTAAATCATTTTCTAGTAACTCATTTACTGTAAATTCTAAGTCTAATGTACTTCTCTTAGCCTTATCTTCTAAAATTTTAAGTCTAAATTCATGTATATAATTTGCTTTGCCTTTTACTGATTTTTCTCTTTCATATAATATATTTCTTATATTTTTAGGTATACTTTGTATTTGTCTCATTAAATTAAAATGATTCAATAAAGTTAAATTAATACCTATTATGTTCGATGTTTTTGAAATGGTTTTGTATAATTCTATTGCTTTGGTTATGTCTTTACTTTCAATAGCATCTATTAAATCAAATGTATTTTTATTAAATGACTCAGATAAATATTCTTCATAATTCTTAAAATTATTATCTAATGAACTTATTTTTTTTATATCATTTAGAACTACATCCATATTGTCTGAATTAATAAATATATTGGGATTTAAATTTAAATTATGATATAATAAAATTTTTTCAACTTCTGATTTCACTATAGTTAAATATTTTTTTATTTCAATCTTGGAGTCTTGAAATATCTTTACTATAGTTTTATCTCCTTTATCAAAAATATCTTTTGTATAATAAATAGATAAAACTATACAAGTTCTTGATATAGATATAGCTTTAGTAATCACATTTAACTCTTTACTAGAATATTTATTTATATCAATAATCAATACTCTAAAAGAATCTACTATAGGCATTATTTCTATTCTAGATATTAAGTCATTAATATCTATTTTTGTTGTAATTTTTTCAATATTAATATCTTTAAAATTTAAAGCTTTTTCAAGTACTTCAATTTCTTTTTTTACACTGTAATAATTATTTGTAATTAACAACTTACTTTTCATTAACTTTACCCTCCTTGTTTATATTGCTAATAAATACAGCTTATTTTTTTTATCAATAAATGATTAATTTTAGTTTTATATAATATGGTTCTTTTTTGAATTTTTTTTGAATTTTTTTAGGATAAGTATGAAAAATTTAGAAAAGATTTCTTTTAACACTCTTAGAAGAGAATATTTAATGAAAAATAAATGACTATTTTTTAACAATTTTTGTTTTTTTTATATTAAAAATATGCACTTTACTTCATAAAATGAAAGTTAATCATAAAAAACAAAAAGTTTTTTTATGAATTATTGTGTATTAAATAATTATAAAATATATCAAATAAAAGCAAAATATAAAAATAATTGCAAAAAATTACATTATAAAATATAATATAATAAAACAAACAAAAAATAAAAAAAGCCTACATGCTGCGACACGTTTGGTAATGAACGCCAATTCATTTATCAAACTGAAAATTAATAAAAACGAATGATAGAGTATTAATTATCATGTGCAAAGTAGACTTCTTATTTACTTATAATATACGATAATAATATCATATATCATAAATCCTTGCAATACTTTTAATAGTTATTTTACTTATAAAAAAGATGGAAGTTAATGTAAATTCGATGTCTCAGCCTTGATTATTAATATCAAGGCTTTTTTGTATTTTTAAAATACAGTAAAGGAGTAAAAA
>NZ_CP196990.1:0-133013 GCF_056716065.1 Clostridioides sp. LIBA-7678
ATGAACGCTTTTATAAGGAAAAGAAATAAAAACTATGTAGTGTACTTAGAATTTAGAGATGATGAATCAGGGAAAAGAAAACAAAAGAATATGGGAGCATTTGATAAAAAAAGGGATGCTAACAAAAGATTAGCCGAAGTTAAAGACAGTATATATAAAGATAGTTTTCTTGTCCCAAATGAAATCACTTTATCTGGATTCCTATTAGACTTCCTTGAAAAATATAAGGATAATATTTCAGCATCTACATATAAAAGCTACATTGCCATTTGTAAAAATCATATTAATCCTTCCATTGGGAGATATCGTCTACAAGAGCTAAGAAATATTCATATACAAAATTATATAGATGATTTAGCTGGTAATTTAAATCCTCAAACAATAAAAGTTCATATAAATGTATTGAGACTTGCGATAAAGAGAGCCTATAGAATTAAGTTAATAAAAGAAAATATTATAGATGGTATAGAAAGTCCTAGAATTAAAAAATTTAAAAATGAAATTTATGATAAAGAACAGATGCTAAAATTATTGGAAGTAGCTAAGAATACAGATATGGAGTTACCTATCAGTCTGGCTACAGGGCTAGGATTGAGACTTTCAGAGGTCTTAGGATTGACTTGGGATAATATTGATTTTGATGAGAACACAATAACAGTAAGTAAGATAACTAGTAGATTAGATGGTTCTGTTATACTTAAAGAGCCTAAAACTGAAAGCTCAATTAGAAAAATATTTGCACCAATAGAGCTTATGAATTTACTAAAAGATTATAAGTTAGAACAGAATAAGAAATTATTAAGAAGTATTATTAGAAATGAACATAATTTACTATTCTTTGATAGAAAAGGGAATCCAATTGCTGAAGATGTTATGAGTAAGAGATTTAGAAAGTTTTTAGAGAATAATAATTTACCACATATCAGATTCCATGACTTAAGACATTCACATGTTACTTTACTTATAAATTCTAAAGTACCTATAAAAGTTATATCTGAAAGGGTAGGACATTCAAATATTAATACTACTCTTAATGTATATTCTCATGTACTTAAAGAAATGGATAAAGAAGCCTCTGATAGAATATCTGAAAACTTATTCAAAGCTAATTAATAATAAAAGTTAAAGGTATAAACATAAAGGTAATTTTTTATAAAGTCTTAAAATGGCATATAGAGCGTCATTTTTTTGAATTTGGTTTTTATAAATACTATAACCTAATAAATATAATATATATTAATTAGGTTATAGTAAAAGTGCTTATTTTAAAAGCTCATACTTTTTATTTAAAAACTCCAATATCGATTTTATATTATATTTTTTTATATTATCAAAATTATCTGTATTTATATTTTCTATATTATTTATTAATTTATTTAATGCTTCAGTAGTATTTCTTAAAAAAAGGTTTACATAATTATCAAACTGGTATATTTCTATAATAGCTTTTCTAAAACAAGTAAGATTATGATTGTTACAGTTTTCAATTAAAGATATTATCCTTTCAACATCTAGTTGCTCCATTATATGAGCTAATTCTGTATAATTGTATCTTTCTCTACTAGAAATATAATTTAGAAAATTTTCTCCCCAATTAAATTCATCTGACAGACAAAATCTAAGTTTTTCATTTAAATTTGCATGTTTATTTTGCGATAGGTTATCTTGTATCTCATTAAGAATAGTATTATATTTATCAAGTAAATTCTCAGAATATATGTAAACAAATGATTTATCTAGATATATTTCTCTTGTTGCTTTTAGTGCATTATTTTTCATAACACTGAAGAAACTTTCTTCATAAGAACTATCAAATCCACAGTCAGTTAAATTTAATATATATCCAACAATTTTAGGATATAAGCTAATTGAATACTTATTTTTCTTTAAATTATTGAAAATTTTCCTTAGGCCATATTTTACAGTTGAATCATCTAATTCCCACCAAGCAGCATATTTATTAAGAGGGTCATTTGTATCTTTTGCATTTTCAACTATATCATTATAATAATATTTGATAGTGGATTTCACATCTGATTTATTTAATATATTAGAAATAATATATCCATCAATAAATTTAAATCCCATGATATAATCATTCATATTCCTTTTATCACCCATACAAATAAATCCATATGATAAATCTTTTTTCCATTCAGTGTTATATACTCCTTTTTTATAATAAATACAAACTTTAAAAGTATAATCCAGAATTGCTTCCATAACTGAATCGTATATTTCTTCTTCTATACTAAGTATTTTATTTAAAGTGATTACTTTGGAGATAAAAAATTGATATGTTCTTAAATTAATATGTTCTTTTTCTATTGCTAATTTATTAAAATCTTGTACTTTACTTAATAAGATTTCTTTTAATTTACTGTCTTTAATATGTGTTTCTATAAATTGTTTTGTTGTAGACTCAAGATTGGGAGAATAATTTATAGTTATTCCGATTAACTTTTCCTTTATTTTTACATATTCTTTATAAGCTTCGTTACTTTTGATTTCTTTTTCATTTGCAACAATTATAACCTTGATACCATCATGTTCTACAAAATTATTTATATATCCAAGCACTTCATTGATATTACAATTACATCTTTCCAAGTCATCAAAAACTAATATGTATTTGCTTAAATTTAAAAGTTCTTCAAATATATCTGTTAATTTTAATATGTCAATTCCTTTATTTTTTAAAATATCAGCACCTATTTTAACTCCTGATGATAAGATAGTTTTTGTTTTTTTAACGGATTCCGCATTTTTGCCTTTTGTTTTATCAAATATGCTAATAGATATTTCATTAGAAATATCTTGTGTAGCTTTTATCCCATATAAAGATATATATATTACTTTTTTATTGCTATATGATTCTATTTCTTTTATTAAATTGTTTTTTACAAAATATGTTTTTCCGCTTCCCCAATCTCCATCAATTAATATTGCATGATTATAAATTGAGTCATCTATATATTCTTTTATTGATTTAATAATATCATTCTCTGCTAAATGATTTCCTCTATTAGACATTATTCCTCCTATATTTCACATTTTAATACTTTTATTATAACATAAATGAAACTAACTTACAGAATGATAAGTACAACATAATAAAATTCAATGCATAATCTATATGCCTATTAAAATTGTTATTTAACCAGAGTATATTTGAAATTTTATATTTCCAATATTTATGATATAATAGACATAGCAAGGAATATATATTTGAAAATCTAAGAGTGGTATTTCCATAAAGTCACCTTAACTTTCTTTTAGAGAGGAGGTGAAAACTTATGGTGAATCTAATGATGAATGTTATAGCAGGTTTAATAGCTTGTTGGATTTATGATAGATTAAAAAACCACTCAAAGTCGGCAGCTAAGAGTGGTTGGGAACTTAATATAAAGTTCCAGAAAGATAAATCTTCAAAATAATTTGTTGAAGGAAACACCACTTAAAGTTAAGTAAAATATATTTCCTTGCTATGTCTATTATACCACAAATTGAAGATATTAAAACAAGATTTTGTAAATACCTGCTTATTATTGCTCTAAATATATGGTAATAATTGGATTTGATTATGTAAAATTATTGTTGTAACATTTAGTTAAATAAACAAATAATTGGGGCGATAATTATGTATTTAAGAAGGTTGTCAAAATCAGAATTAATTATAATGAAATTTATCTGGGGTTTAGATACAAAGGTAAAATCATATGATGTTGTTAATTATATGAAAGAAAAACATAGCTGGTCAGAAAAAACAACGTTAAAAGTTTTGTCTAAACTGTCAAATAAAAGATTCCTATATGTTCAAGAAACAAGTCAATGTACATACTATACAATTTCAATTAAAGAAGATAAGTATTTTGAATTTATATCACAAAACATACATAAGCTTTTAGGATGTAATTCTATAAAAAGTCTTTTAGTGTCATTGTTTCAAGAAGAATTAACAGATGAAAAGTTAACCTCATTAGAAGAGTGGGTAAAAAATTGGGAAGAAGATTAAAGATTTTATACTATTCTCTAAACGCCAATTTAGAGAATAGTATAAAATAATAAAATAGTTGCCATAAAAAATATAAGATAGAAAAACTTAAAAATTTATAATTTCATACTATTCACAAAAAAATGCTTCCTTTCAGGAAGCTAGGGGATGATTGTATATAATCATCATTTTAATATTTTTTTACATAGTTTTATTAAATCTGTTTCATTCTATTACAGGGTTTATAATATACTTCAATTATAGCACATGTGTTTTAATTTTACATTATTTTAATCTTTGTTATTTTCATATAATTTATTTTCTATATATCTGCTTAAAATTCTTAATTATTGTGATTCATATTAAGTAAAAATTTTCTACAGAAAATTTGAATTTTAATACAATATATAAAAAACTCCTAGATTAATAGCTAGGAGTTTTCATTCTAATTTATTTTAGTTAATTCTATTACAATATTTACATTTATATCTATTTGTTCCCCATCATTAATAGTTATAATTCTGTCCGATACATTGTCATTGAGTTTATTAAATTCAAAAGATTCTCTTACAGGAAATATTTCAAATGAAGTACCATCTGATTCTGTTAAAGTATTTTTAGTTGTACTTTCAATTTCAACTAATCCAGCCTTTCCAACTGATTCATCTTGTAAAAATTTCATATTATAAGTACCAGAAGGTATAATATAAACAATGTCTTTTTGTTGTCCATAGATATTATTATTTGTTTCAACAACTCTTGATATGTCTGGAGGATTATAATCTCCTCCTACAACATAGATATTTTCATTAGTAGTCTCTGTACCTTGGAATGTATCTTTTATATTTCTATCATCCCTAATATATAAGCCAACTATAACTCCTAAAATAGATACCAGTAGCAGATTTCTAATTTTCATATTTACAATTCTCCAAAAAATATTTTATATTTTTCTAATACTAATAACTTTGTATGATACTATTTTTATATAATTCTTTGATTGTTTTTGCAAAGCTATCTTTTTCGTAACTATTTGCATGTATATAAAGTCGTTCACATGCTCTAGTCATTCCAACATATAAGAGTTTTCTGGATTCTATATCATTTTGTTTATTTTTTTCATTTTGCTTGAATTTATCTACATTAACCAATATAGCAACTTTAGATTCTAAACCTTTAGATGAATGATATGTAGAAAGCAACATTTTAGTATCTATCTCATCCCCTTTAGCATCTTTTACAAATACTGAATTAGATGAATATTTATTATCTAGCACAGATTTTACTTTATCACAATCATCTTTTGATTTACATAAAATCAATATGTCGTTATATTTGTATCCTAAGTCTTCAATTAAGTACTTTATATTATGCGAGATAGAACTATAATCTCCATCTATAAATTCAATCATTCCATCATTAGAAAGATTATTTATATTTATATCACTCTCATCTTCTTCTTTATAAAAATCTAAAACTTCTTTTTTTAATTTATCTTCTTCTCTTAAAAATTCTAATGCTAACATAAGGTGTTCATTTGCACTTCTATAAGAAGTTTTTAATAATTTAGAACGACCCCTCATATCTATTCCAATACTTTTCCATGAAACATCATTATAATTATATATACTTTGCAATCTATCTCCTGCTAAGAATAGATTTACAACTTCTCTTACATTTTTATTATTACCTATAATCTCATATTTTTCACAACATTTTATACATAATCTTATCCAATCGTCATGAAAGTCTTGGTATTCATCAATCAATATTGCATCATACATTGGTCGAGCATGCCCTAAAGCTATTTTTACTATTCCATTATCCCACCACTCTGCATCCTTCATATCTTCTGGTTTCTTTGAATGTCCAGCAAGCATATTTGTCAATTGATGAAATCTTAGTATCTGAATATTATCTATTGGTAAACTTTCCAAAAGGCGATTGTTTTTTATCTCATTGGCCAATATATCTAATCTTGTTTGTAGTTTTTTTTGTAATGCTTTATTATATGTTAGTATAAGAACTTTCCAATTTGGATTTTCTTTTATTAGATGTAAAGCTCTTGTCACAAGAATAACTGTTTTTCCACTTCCTGGGATACCAGATACCATGTAATGACCATAAGGGATTCTTCTTGCAAAATCCTCCTGCTCTTTATCTAATGCTTTTATATCAAGTCCATTTCCAGCATTATCTAATATCTTTGTAATCTTTATTTCTGGAAATAATAGAGTTCTTAAGGCGGCAAGTTCTTCATTTGTCATGTTTACATCTTCAATATCTTCAAATAAATTTTCTACAATTAATTTATTTAAATCATCTGAGAACAAAGTATGACTACTTTTGTTTTCTAAATAATCTATATATTCATATTCTATAGCATCTTCCCATGACATATTTGTGAATATTATATTACCACTAATATTCTCTTCATTCTTTATAAATATATCAGTGTTGGCAGTCAAAAGACCTTTTATTATACCTATGTATTCTTTCATTTTATATAAGGGATTTTTTTCTTCCCTATCTTGTAAGATTACATTTATCTTATTTGCATCTTGTATATAAGATTTACTCCAATCTTTTACTTCTATTATAGATATACCCTTTTGAGAATCTAAAACTAGAAAATCTGGTCTGAGATTATTTAATACTGGTTGTGAATATAAAAATACTTCTCTTGTTACATTTTCATAAATCTTTTTTAATAAGTTTAACGTTTTCTTTTCCCCAGATGTTAGTTCTACTGCATCGTTTTTTATTATATTTAACCCCATAATACCCTCCAATAATAGTGAATATGCTAAAAATTGATAAAATTATTTATATAATTAATAATAGTACATTATTAATTAAAAGTCATCTATATTATTAGATAAAAGTAGAATACTAATATAAAATATTGTTATAGACAAAAAAATAAAGCCCTCTAGGAAAACTCAATTAAGAGTAATCCCTAGAGGGCTTATTATCTATCTCTTTTTCTTACCTTTTTTACATGCCATAATATCGCTTCCTTATTTATAATTATAGTCCTACTGTATCTTTAGATTTAGAAATCTTACCTTTATCTTCTTTTATATAAAGCTTAGTTACTTCAGTAGATTGATGATTAAGGATAGTTGATATATCTTCAAGCGGTAAATTATTAGCTTTAGCTATAGTTGCAAATGAACGTCTTAATGAATGGGGAGCTAAATTATCTATATCTATCAATTTACCAGCTTTTTTAGCCCAACTTCTTAATGCATTAGATGTAGCCTTATGATATTCTTTATCATATTTAACTAAGAAAACATAATCATTTACTATATCTTCTTTTTTTCTAACTTCTTTAAGTCTTAATAATAAATCTTTTACTTTCTCACTAAAATAAAAATCTACTATCTTCCCACCCTTTTCTTTAATATCCTCACACACTCTATTATCAAAGTCTATGTTATCCCATCTTAGATTGCTTGTAGCCGTAACTCTACCGGCGGTTGATAGAGCAAAGTTTATATAAACTTCTAATTGGAAATCATCTTGTTTTGATAATTTATCTTGTAGCTCTTTAGCCTGTTCTATATTCAAGAAATGTTTTTCTACAACAGGCAATCCCTTTTTAGGTCTTTCGATTAGAGACACTGGATTCTCTGTAACAATTCTCTTCCTTCTAAGATGGTCGTATAGAGATGAAATACCTGAGAATATTACTTTGATTCTATTGACATGGTTATCTTCCATTCTAAATGAAATGTATTCCATTATATCGTCTTCAGTACAATCTTTGATTAATAAATCATCCATTTCATCATGCAGATATTTAGCCCAAGTATATAAGTCACATTTATATACATATATAGTTTTCTCACTTAAACCAGCTATTTTCTTAGCTTGAAGAAATCCTTTAATTAACTTTTCATTATTTTTATTTATATTTCCTTCTACTTTAATTCTTTTACTTCTCTTTTCAAATGTTGCCAAATATATCACTTCCTTATAAAAAGACTAGAGAAATTAATCTCTAGTCTCTAATTTGTCTTTTATTTCTGTTATATCCGTTTCTACTCTTTCAAGTCTACTATTATTAGTGTTCAATGCTTCTGCAAACTTATCTAATTTATCATCGAATTTATCTATTGTATCTCCGAAAAGCTTTCTTTGTTCTCTAATTTCTCTAGAAAAATAGGCTCTTTCTTTTATTCTATCTTCTTGTTCTAGTTGTCTATTTCTTTCTAAGTATCTACCAAACCACAACATTACTACTGTTAGTAGTACAGCTGTATATCCATACTGGCTCAGTAATTCAATCATTTCTTTAGATAACATCTATTTTTCCTTTCTGTTTTGAACTTGTATTTGATTTATCCCTATAGACGCTCCCCAACACAAAATGCCTTCAAAGATAGCTTCTATTGACAACTCCTTCATAAATAAACAACTACTTATCATTGCTATAATCAGTAATATAAAAGGTATATATTTATTTTTAATATCTGACTCTTTTATAAAAGTCCCTAATATGTAAAGTCCTCCTATCAGCATTATCAGATTTTGAGGTATAAACTGCATTATATCCATATAACTTCCTCCTATCCAAGAATTTCATTTAATTCTTTTACTTTAATTTTTACTTGCTCTAATTTTATATTATTATTTTCTACCTTCATTGAACTTATCTTATTGCATATATTTATTATGTTTTTACCATAGCCCATATCCGGACACCATTTACCAGATAAACTCTCAACTATCTTAGCTTCTCCATGTAAATATGGAAAATGTCTAGGGTCTAATGTGACTCCATTGACTTTGTATTCATACTTCCCAACTAATTCGCTATATTTTGGATAACCTTTAGCTCCAGCATATAGGGCTAGATGGTCTATAAATGCTGACACTCCATCTTCCCAACAACTAAATCTTGTATGAGCTGATGAGTCTAAATCTCCACCACCTTTATTACCTTTAAGCCCACATACATTGCAATATGAAGGATTTAAAACTCTACCAAAATTAAAATATCCAGTTTCTACAAATGCTTGAGCAATTGCAATAACTGGATTTACACCTTTTTTCTCTGCTTCTTTATATATTATTGGTACTATAGCTTTACATAAATAGTGTGGTGGATTAGAGTTATTATTTAATGTATCTAAATATGCAAAGACTTGTTCTAATGTTGCGGTTGGTTTATCTAATATATTCAATTTTAATACCTCCTACTTCCCTATAAAATCTAATACTTTATGAAGTGTAGCCCATCTGTTGTCACCTTGTAACTTAGTGAATCTTTCACTAGTCTTAATTTTGTCACTGGCTGAACCTATTACATAAAGATTTTGACAATGTCCAGCTACATAATTTTTTAACTCACATACATAGACTTCATCAGACTTATAATTTATGGTCATTACATTAGCTATAGCTTTATCAACTTCACCTTCATAAACTATTGTATATTTCATTTTTTCTTCATGTGTTTGATTTATAGATTTATTAAATATTCCTTCGGCAATATTTATGGCCATATCTTTAGCATTATAATTTTTAGTATCATCTGTATCTACAAAGCAACATTCAATTAAAAGTGATTTTGCTTTTGTTCTTCTTAAAAATGCTAGAGTTTTCTTTTCTTTGACACCTCTGTTTTTAAAAGCTTTATCCCCCTTAGCATGGTAAGTTTTTGTTATTTTCTCACAAATTCTTGAAGCTATTTCAACGGTTTCTTTGTCATTTAAGTTATACACTAAAACTTCTACACCTCTACCTCCACCACTGTTGAAATGGATACTTACATTTAAATCTGAGTTATATGAATTACATTTAGCTATAATTTTATTCAATATATCACTCTGAGAAGTTCCATTGTTACAAGTGCAATCATATACTTTACATTCTTTTTGAGCTAAAGTGATTAGATATTTTAGTACATTTCTTGCCTCTGTAGATTCTTTTATATTACCTACTGCTCCAGAACCAACCTTACCATCTGGATTATGTCCTGCATGAATTGTTAATGTTTTTGTATTCAAAATTACCACTCCTTTCAAAATATAAAAAAGGCTGAGATTAGTCAGCCCTCTAAATTTAAACATAAAAAAAGAACCTATATTGTTGGCTCTACTACTGTTCCTTCTTCATTTAATAAAGTCGTTAACTCTGTGTACTCACTTTCTTTTATCCTATTCATAGCATAAAATACATCCAACTTAGTTTGTAATTCCTCTTTAGTATCAAAGTTCTTTTGCTCAATCATTCTTTTTAAAATATTATACATATTCTTTCCTCCAAGTTTTTATAATTTTATAACACATTGTTTGTGTTAAGTTCTAACATAGCTATTCTATAAGCATTATCTATTAAAAGATTGTCTTGCTCCTTTTGATTTTCTATTAAAACTATGATTTTATTTGCATTTATTTCTTCAATTGATAGTTCTGAATTAGGTGGATTCTTTTGTAATTCTAGCCATTCGTTATAAGACTGTTCACCTGTCTTAATTAGCTCTCCTTCTTTGTTTATTAAAGGAGTCCATAATTGTCTATCTTCTGTAATGAAATAATTATCTATATTATTTAAATCATCTTCAAGACCATATTCTATCAAAATATTTTTCTTTTCTTCTATATTCATATATAAATTTCCTTTCCTATTCAATAAAATAAGTTCCATAACTATATATATCTACATTACTTGATAGTTCAGTAATTTGAAGGTATCCATTTGCAAAATTAAAATACATAAAGCCTTGAACTAATTGATTGTTTTGGGTTGTAAATATTGGAAAAACATAGAAAGTTCTAGGTGTAAATCCATCAGGAAGTTTTAATAATGTGGTACTATCTGTTGTTGCTCCACCAGTTATTCGCATATGAAAACTAACTTGATTACCATTCTTACTTATTGTAAACCCACTATTATCTGAATCTGTTCTTTTCCATCCATTTAGAAGTTTATTAGATAAATCTATAATTACATTCTTAGACTGTATACTATTAATACTTTTTATATTATTTCTGATAGTTTCTATATGACTACCTAAATTTTGTGTAATCTCAAAACTAATATTTGGAGTTATAGTCCCAGCATTACAAATGAATCTAGTTTGATTATCGTACTGTTCTAAATTTAATGATGTCAATTCAATTTCTCTTGGTACTTCTAATTCATAAATTATTTTTAAAGGGTTTTTCTTTAGTTTTTCTTTAAAATTAGCAATACTAAAAGGAGATATCGAAGTATCTACTATATCTATTACACCTATTTCATTTTCTGTTGATATAGATAATGCTGATTCAGTTTGAACATTATATATATAGTCCACATAAGATTGCTTGTACAAGTTAGTTACAAACTTAGACATATCTAATCTTAATACAGATATATCTAAATTTAATCTAAACTCATACATTCCATGCACTTCTATCCAATTTTCATTACCATTAAAAACTACTTCTTCACATCTTTGTATTAGTTTATATGAACCATTTTTGTAAACTATTTCATCTCTAATTCCATTTGGTAAGCTTCTTAATGTATATGGAATTGTCTTTTTATCATGTTTATTTTCTTTAGTTATAATTGTTTTATTACCATAATCATGAAAATCTTTTATTATAGTAACTCTTAGATATTTTGCATTTTTAGGACTTCTAGCAACATAAAAAATATCTTTGTCTCCTATTATTCTTTCATTTAATGATGTAGGTATAAAAGTTTTATTTTCATCATACCAGCATATATTTCTACTACAACTATAAAAAGTATATTCTATGTTTGATTCTACATCTATATAGTCAAGTGTGTATTTATGATTGTTAGTTTCAGAGACAAGTTCCTCGCCATTTGAATATTGTAAAATATAATTATCTTTAAAATTTCCATTTTTATTAAATAAATTAACTTCGTCATTTTCGAATGTTAAAAGTTCTATATTCTTATTTTGACCAACACTTTGTAATCCTTTAAAATATTTTATATTAGTGTTAGTGTAATCACCTTCTAGTATAGTCATATTTAAGCTTACTTCATGTCCTGCTATAGATGTATCATTAACAACAATACTTCTTAAAACTATATTACAGTCTGATATATTATTTATTGTTGTAAGTTTGAATTTAAATGTTCCAACCTCTCCTCCTTGAATTTTGCAATTTTCAACGCTCGTTCCAAATACACTTTTTTCCTCTCCAGCGGTGTGAATATGAATGTTGCCTGTACTTGGTAATGTATTTTTATATATATAAACTATTATTGTATATAAAGTATTAGGTTTATACATAGTGCAATTAGTTGTAAAAAAGTTGTGATACATTATTCCATTTTCTGTTGCTACATTTATTTTATTATCTAAAAAAGTTGATTTCCACAAAGAAAAATCTGAACTAGTATTACCCCACAAGTTAATCAACGTCTTGCCTTGTATATCGAGATTAGTCATATAACCTTTTCGACTATTTTCTATAGTATATTCTCCTGTACTAGTAAAACGCTTTATATTTTCAGCTTCAACTAAATTTTCTATATCTAAAATACTTTTTTTACTAGTTTCTGTGTCTGTAAATAATACATCTAAAGCTTGTTTTGAGTTTGAAATTTCTTCGTTTTTTATATTTGTGTAATTTATATCTTCCGCATTCACAACAATTGTCAAGCCTTCTATATCACTTGTGTTATGTTTATGCTCTTTACTTGCTTTCTTGCTGAGCTCTAGATTAATATTAGTTATTTTACCATTCAATGGTTCAATATTACTGTCTATTGCAGTCTTTATAGTTTTTTTTACATTATCAAAATCATAATTAAGCCTTTCTTTTAGAGAAGGTTTTATACTTCCATCTGTAGTTTCTCTAGCATTTATTACTTCTCCTCTAACATCCAATTCAGCTAATCCAGCGAATTTATCATCTAATTCATTAATTTTATCTTTTACAGTAGTTGTCATATTTGTTTTAGCAGTATCTACTTCAACTATTTTGTTATCTACTTCTTTTATTTTACTATCTAACTTTATAGTACTTTCATCAATACAAGTTTCTATATCAGATATAGATTGATTTACTTCATCAAGCTTATAATCAATCTGTTCTTGATTATCTGTAAGTTTATTTTCAAATATTTTATCTAAGTCTTGAAATTTTTTATCTGTCTGAGCTTGAACATCAAGCATTTTATCCTCTACAATATCATCTATTTCTTTAGACTTGACATCTATCATTTCATCAACTTGGATTTGCATATTTTGAATGGATTTTTCACGATTTTCTTCTTGATTTTGACGTGTTAATTCATTAAATTCTCTATCGTCTTCTTGTATATTTCTTATGTCTTCATTGTAAATTCTAATCTGTTCTGCTTTATCTCTAACTTCTTCATTTCCAAGAATAGTTATTTCAAGTTGTTCAACTCTTTTAGTCAACTCTTTATTATTCTTTATGATTTCTTCAACTTGAGAGATTAAGACTAATAAGACTCCATATTCATCAGTACTAGTCAAATCATCATCATTTATCATTCCCTCTTCAACTCGATAAAATAAATTAGTTGTATTGATAAGAGTATTGTTTTTTACTAGAGAGAGTTGGAATGTGTTTATACCGACGCTAGCTAAAGCTTGTCGACTAAGCTCTATCTCTACAACACCATTAGTAGCATCTACAACTTCACACTCATTATTAACTTTCTGACCATCCGATTTTGTAATACTAACTAAAACTTTATCATACTCTGATAAATCTATAATTTCATCTTTATTTTTCAATATCGCTTCAATATAAGCCGTCTTAACATCATTTTCATTATAAATAAAATAATCTAATAATCTTTTGTTTATTCTGTAATTACTAAAATCGACTTCTATAGTATGATTCTTTATCTCATAATTTTTCAAAGTATCACATCCTATTGTTCTTTATTTTTATCTTGCTTTAATTCTTCTAATTCTATTTTTAATTTATTTATTTCTTCTTGTTGTTGCATATTAAGTGCTTTATGTAATATAAGCTCACTATGTAAATTCTTTATTTCCTCTATAGCTATTGTATATGCATTTTGTATATTTACTTCCATTTTACTCTCCTCCTAATTTATTAACTTTCTCATATAATTCACCAACTATCATTTCTAATTCTTCTCTTTTTTGTATTTCTTCTTGTAATGCTATAGCGACAACAGTTGTATAACCTGATGTACTATACATTAATCCATTTTCTTCACCATAATCATATAGAAAAAGTTTTCCAACCTCTGTATCTTTAAAATCATTTGCGATAAAACCTAGTTGTTCATTTGCTATGCTTTTCTTTTCTATATCAAAAGTCTTATATGTGAATGTAGCTGGTTTAAAATCATTTTTAATAAAATCTAAAAAAGGTGTTTGTATTATATTTGAACGATATTTTTTATTTGTATCATTTATATATATAATATTCTCTTTAAATTTTTTATCAGATAAACTCATTCTTGTTTTAGAATATATATTGCCCCATCCATAAATTTCATTCCCTAAATCTGTTCCAGAACGTTCTGGATAAAAACAAAACGCAGAATTTAATCTATCCCCATTTGAAAAACAGAAGGCCGCACTCCCACATTTAATATGTGTCTCATCTTTTTCAACTATAAGATGTTCCTTTCCTTCTATGTAAATTTCGGCAGCATTATATCCCACCCAAAGATAATTATTACTATCATATTTAAGTCTAATTGCTGATTCTTGGCTAGAACCATCGGACTTTCTTGCGTCTATCGCAAATCCAGACTTGCTACTTCCAAATAATCGTATTATTGGCTCGTGACCAGATGGAGTAGTTAATATATCACATGCTATAGCTCCTTGATTTACTGTTAAGCCAGACCTACTTATTACAACATAATCAGATATGTCATTAAATCCAAATTGGATTTTGTCGGGTTTAATTCCTACAATCGCATTACTTGAATCTCTAGTGACCATCATTGTTATATCATCTTTAGTTAATTTAATTTCAGCAGCATTTGTTTTAGTTACACCATCTACTCTAGCTACCTCTAGCTTGATTTCCTTTGCAGTAGTGTTTATTTGTGCAAATTCTTCTGAGATACTTCCACCCATACCTGTTATATAAATTTTGTCTACTGTGTTTTTAAGTTCATTTATTTTCAAATTATATTGGGCGGTTGCATTTATAGCTAAAATCCTGTCATTAGGTGTGATTATATTATCTGAAATAACTGAATTGATTATAGAATTTAAATTAGTACTTGCTGAATCTAAAGCTGATTTTGAAGTGTTTATCAAAACTGTATCTACCCCTGAGCTTTTATCAATAAGCTTTTGTAATTCTATATATAAATTAGCTTTATCTGTATCTAGTAACTTAAGTTCAATATCTATCTTTTCTTTTTCTTCTGTTGTTACTTCATTATCATTAAAATAGTTTGACATATTCGAACTAAACGTACCTAAATCAGTATTTAGCTTTATTATTGCATTATTTATACTTTCTCTTAATTTAATATTTTCTTGTGAACCACCAAAATTTTTAGTAACTTCTTTTACTAATATATTTACAT
Source organism: Clostridioides sp. LIBA-7678 (assembly GCF_056716065.1). Lineage (NCBI taxonomy): Bacteria > Bacillati > Bacillota > Clostridia > Peptostreptococcales > Peptostreptococcaceae > Clostridioides > Clostridioides sp. LIBA-7678. The sequence continues at coordinate 15,536 of NZ_CP196990.1, forward strand.
TTTCAGCTCTTTGGTCTATAAGAGACATATTTTCTTTTATATGAGATGCATCTTCTTGTACTTCTAAAACTGTTTGATGTATACCATCAATATCTTTTTCAACAACTACAAATCTTTCATTATGTTTTTCATCAGTCTCATATAATCCCCAAATCTGCTCCTCAGTATTTTTTCTTGAATTGCCATCGAACGATATATTGAAAATGGATGAATTGACTGGAACTTCAGTATGTTTACCATTATCATTTACTACTACTAAAAATTGGCTATTTCCTTCTGGTAGTCTAATATTGGACTCTTTGAGTGTCCCTGGATTATCAGCATCCCAGTATATATATTTTTTATTTGTTTCTTTATCTACTACTTGATAAAGAGTGTTGTTATAAGTAACAATTACTCCAGTTATTCTTATCCATGAATCAGCAGGTGAGTTATCTAATATCAAGACTTCATCAACTCCTTCTTTTTAATGTATTGGTCAGGTAAATTGATTCTTTTCATTTTTTGTTGCATAAATAAATATCTTTTAGAAGATATTGTCCTCATAGCATGTTCGGCTTTAGTTAAATAATCAGCTATAACCCTCTTGTCATCTTCTTTCATTTTTTTATTACTTAAAGTTAATTCTAAAGTATCTAATATTCCATTTTTTAAATTCTGTGTAAAAGAAGTAAAGTAGACTAATTCTTCTGTATCAGATTCCTTGCTATGTAACACTATGATATCTCCTAGAGCTAAAACACCTTTCCAATGTTGTCTAAAGTTAATATCTATTATTCTATTTAAGAAATTTACAACATCTATAGTCCATTCTCGTGTTGGAATACATTTTAAACTTAGTTGCCTTTTTCCTGCTTTAATTAAATCCTCTACTTTCAGAAATGAATCATTGCTATAAGTGTCATAATATAAAAATTCATTTAATTCATCTAATAGAGTCTCATTGAATATTAAATATCCATCTTCATCTGTTGAAGTTTCTCTCTTGCAAAGAATATTTATATCTTTTATACTTTCATCTAACTTTGCTATTTCTTCTTCTAAATGTTTTATTTGAACATCTAATATGACTTTTTTATCTTCTAATTTACTTATTTCTTCTGCCAACCTAGCTGATTCCTTTTCATCTTTATGCTCTGGATTATCATAAGTTTTCTTTATATCTTTTTTAGCATTTATAGTCTCTATTACATGTAACCATTCATTACTTTTACTATCACGTTCTCTCTGTTTCTTAAGTTTCGTATCTATTAACTCTCTCCAAATTGGCTCTCTTATTTCATTCATCTCTTGATATTTTTTAATAGCCCTATTAAGTTCTTCACTCATTTCTCCATTTTCTAAGAAATAAGAATAATTCTCAATATAATCATATCCTGTTACAGTAGCTCCAATGATATCCATCTCCTCATTACCTTCAAGTTTAAGCCTAGTTACTATCTCGTCACTATTCGTAGTTCTTTCAAGTGATTTTATATAGTTGTCATGAGATAAATATAATTGGATATTATCTCCAAAATTATCTATATGATATAAATTAACCAAATTATTGTATGTATCAAAATCAGCAATAAATTCAAATTGTTCTTTTAACTCATTATTAAAATAATCAAGCCAATTAGAATTAATACTCTCCTGCCATCTTACTTTTTCTCTTTTATTTCCTTCTTCATCTGTTTCATAAGCTATCGAATCATCTACATGCCCAAGTTTCCAACCTGTCTGTTCTTTTAAATAATCATTTAAACTTATTATTCCTGCATCTTTATCTTCTGTAAATATCTGCAATCCATAATCTTCAATATTTACATCAATTTTACCTAGCTTAACTTCTTTCGATTTGGCTATAACCACTTTTAATTTATCGTCTGTTGTAACTACATTTTTAATAACAAAATATTCTTTGTTATTAACACAAATTAATCGCTCTTCTTTTATTTCTTCAAACAAAGGATTTATTACTTTAGAAAATTGGAAACGTTCTGTGATATATTTAGGAATTGTGAGTTGTATTTCATCTACCCCACCAAGCTCTCGCTTTATAGAATTTAGAAAGTTAATCGGGATTTGACCTAAAAATGATTTATTCATTTTGTGGATGGTTAATGTGTAATCAGATTTTATCTGTTTGAGATTCACATTAAAATGCATATTTTATCACCTTCTTTGCATTAAAAAAGCCCCTCAATTAAGGTGGGCTAAAATATTTTTATTCAGTTGTAATTGCGATTTCTTGTAGCATTTGATACTCTTCACATTTATTTTCTAGCAATTTAAAATCACAACAAACTTTTACATAATATTCCCTTTCATATGAAAAAAGTAGCAATTAAAGCTACTCTCTTTTACTTTTTAAATTGCTCACTATATGGTAGAGCATCACCGCTTTTTTAATTGTCCACTATTTGGTAAAACGTCACCGCTTTTTAATTTTTCCACTTATGGTAGGAACTTACCATTTTTTAATTTTAGTTAATATATTCCACTTGTATTATATAATACATTTTGTATTTTATTTAATTATTCAAAGTCCACTTCAATATCTTCAAGGTCTTTTTCATTAATGTTTAGGTCTTTCAGAATCTCGCTTTGAGATATTAATTCTCTTTCATCTATAGTTTTCATTCTTACTTCTGCCTCAATAATAAGTTTATAATCTTCTATAGTATTTATCATTTGTAACGCCTCCTTAAATATATGCCAGAGTAAAAAAATAGCCACTTATTTAAGGAGGCACAGATAAGTAGTTAATTTTTGTGTAAAGTATTTTTAATCTTCTGTATGTTTATAATAACATTATTTTACAATTGTAGTCAATATAATATTAAATTTAACATAATGGTAAATTATGGTATAATATTTTTAGAGACTACATAAAAAACTATTAGGGTGAATCTTTATTTTACATAAGCCTTCCCATGTCACATCAAGAGGGGAGGTGATATTATGAAATATCTAATTTGTTTGCTAACGATAATAACATTTCTTACAGCCATAATTATTAGTTTTACTAAATTGGTTCAGAATTTGAATAGACTCTTTAAAGAAATAGATGAGTTTAAAAAAACGTTGCAAAAAATTAAGAATCACCCGAATGGCAGTTCAGGTGATTCTTCTTCCAATTAATTTGCAGTGCTTATCTAATGAAGAGACATCCTAACGCAAATAGTTGTAGTCTCTTTTTTTTATGTCCTTATGATACAAATTCGTATCTTATATAACTATTATACCCCAATATGGTCATAATCGTCAATCTTGTCATTATCTTTATTAAATAATTTCAACCAAATTAAAGAACCACTAGATGAAAACTAGTGATTCCAGTTAATACATAGAACATCAATGAGATACTGTGGTACTTATATTATACCATATATCCCCAATTATACTTAATGTTAACTTTGAATCTTTTTAAATAAAACAGAACTATAATCGTTTATATCAGAAATATTTATTATATTATATTTAGATTTTATATTATTAAAATATTCATCAATAACATCTTTTTCTATAATATTATTAGAAGATTCATATCTACCTAATCCTTGCCTACTAATAACCCAAGGTTTTTCCTCATGTGTCATTCTCTCTAATGTTTTTCCACTATAACATCCAAAGTATTTAATCACAGCATCAACAATCTTTTCTTCCATATCATTATCTAAGGAAATTATATTGTTTTCATACTCTATTTGATTTCTTCCAAAATCTCTATATTTCTCATATACAGTTCTGTATACCGGCCCATGAACCCATGCTTCACAATCATCATCAAATAAATTATTCTTAGTAAATAATCTAGTAAATGCTTGTGAATAGTATAATAGTTTTTGTAAAGCTAGAGGTGTTATCTCTTCACATTTTGATATTATATATTCAGCAATAATACTTATCCTATCTGTTTCCAAAAATGTATTTTTTTCTTCTATTTCTAAAATAGCACCTCTACATTTTTTATAAGCAATATCTTTTATATTATTTTTATTTTCCTCTAGTATCTTTTTCATTTCATTTGTATTATCAAGTATTAATCTCAATTTATCAGAATATGGTTTTGTTGGAACATCTCCTTTTAAATATCTTGTTATAGTTCCCTCTCCCCATCCTAATAATGAGGAAAGAGGTTTTTTACCTATGTTATATTTTTCTAATAAAAGTTCAATTTCTTCTACAGTTATAATGTTATCCATTTCTCTAATTTTAGTATATAGTGATTTTAAGTTTTCATCATTAAGTTCATGAATATATACATAGTTTCCACATTCTTCACAAAATGCTTCTTTCTTCATGTATTTTATTTCTTTGCCTCTAATAGTATCAATTTCTTCTTTAATTTTAATTGTATAGTTTACATCATCTAGACAAAATTCACAAAATACTTTATTGTTACCAGTTATCATATTTTTCATGGTTTCCCCTCCAAGTTTTCCTTCTTATTTAATTTGCATAAAAAAGATATATTTTTGTGTATCTTATATGCTAAAATACTGTGAATTTTTTTTATTGAATAGGCTACATATAATATTTAATTGAATACTTTGCAGGATGAAAAGATATTATTATTGTGAAATCTTCTTTTGTCCTTTTCTTCTCTGCAATGTAAAATTTTATGTATAACTCCACTTCTTCTCTTAATCCATCTATATTTGTCAATTCATATTTTTTTCCGAAGAAGTATAATATTCTACCTTCGTGATTTTTATGTTCTTCTAATTTTGAAAAATCTTCTTTTGTTAAGCAATCTAACATTTTTATTTGTTTGTTTTTATCTAGATTATATTTCTTTAAAAAATCATTATTATCCTGTCTATTTTCACTTTGAGATATAATAAAATTTTCACTTTCTATACACGCCTTAAACTTTTTTAGAATTATTTCTATGTCTTCTAGTATCGTTGATACGGTCAATCAGACACACTCCCTTCAAAGAAATATGAAAATACAATTTTGTATCTTCTATATCTTATATTAACACTTTTTTTTGAATACTTCAATATAAAATATCAAAAAAAGTATTAATTGATACTAAAAATATTTTCATCTTAATCTTTTTTCAAAAATTATACTTTTTTGAGGATTCAATTAATCAAAATTTACTTCCATCAATTTTACTTTTTTTATTATGATTTAATATTTTCTACTATTTTTCTATATACTCTATTTTCTAAATCTCTACCAAACTTTTCTAAATCTTTCATAGTATCTTTAGTTACATTCCCTTGAACAACAAAAAATGGTGAATTAAAATTAACTGAGGATGTTGGAGATGCACTTCTTGAATGAGAATTTGAAGGAGGTGTATAATTACGCATAGCAAGTCTACTTAAATCCAGTTCACCTAGTATGTCTCTTATATTTTCTAATGTCAATTTACCCTCTTTTAACCTATCAAGCCATTCCTGCTTAGTAACAGCACCCATTGCTAACATACCATCTTCATATTTATCCATATATTCGATAATGGCATCTTGTAAGTCTTTAACTTCACCAGTAATACTTGTAAATTTACCAGAGCTGATTGCCTGATTAATTAAATCAACTAAATTCTCATCTGAGTATTTTTTCTCTAACTCTTCTTTTAATTTATCTGCTTCTTCTTGTAGTCTATCAGACTCTTTGTCATACATATCGTTTATTTGGTCGTCAAGATGGTTTTCACTTAATTCTTTAAGTTTTTTTAGTTCTTCTTCTATTTGCTTTTGTATCTCTTGAAGTTGTTTTTGACCAGATAAAGTTGTATCTCTTTTAAGTGATTCTTCTTTCTTTCTTAATTTATCAATAATATCTTGTTGTTCTTTTAGCTCATCTTGATACTTAGCTTCTTTTCGAGAGTCATTGTAAGCATCTTGTTGTTTTTTAAGAGAATCAATTTTAGCTTTAGTTTCTTTGTCTATCTCTTTAAGTCTTTCTTCAAGCTCTTTTTTATACATGTCTCTAATTTTTTCTTGTAAGCTTTGAGCTTCTTTAAGCTGGTCTTTATATGCATCTTGAATAGCTTTATTTAATGCTTCAATTTCTTTCTTAGATTCAGCAATTTCCTTATTAGCATCAGGTATTTTATTTGTTAATAAATCCAAATATCCCTCTGCTGCCTCTTCCATTCTTTTGAATTCTTCATCAGTCATATTCTTTTTAAGTTGATTTTTATGCTGAATGAAGTTAGTTATATCTCCATTATCTCTAAATGTAAATCCATAACCTTGTAATTTTTGTTGTAACTCTTTTTGTGTCTGTTTAAGATACTCTGTTGTTTCAGATAATTCTTTAGCTTTCTTGGCCATAAGTTCTTTTTTCTTTTCTAATAACTCTATTAACTCATCGCCTTCAGCATTTTTAAGTAGAACATCTATCATTTCTATTTCATTAGTTACCTGCTCTACATCTTTATACATAGAAGTCCATGTAGAATTTTTATTAAGTTTCCACATTTCTTCTTGAGCTTTTCTTAATTCCTCATTGTGTTCTTTGACTTTATTATTGTATTCTTCCCATTCTTCCTCACACTTAGGGATTTCTGTAAATACAACCTTAATATATTCTTCAAGAACTTTTTTAGTTTCTTCTAACTCTTTTTTTCTGGATTCATCTTTTTTATTTTCTTTGTCGCCAGATTTTGAATTTAATTTATCTAATTCTTTTTCTATTGAGATTAATTTTTCTTCATAGTTAGTTAGATTTCCACTGTCATCAAATTTGAAGCCCATTTTCTTTTCTTTTAATCTATTTTTTAGTCTTTGCTCTTCAGCTTTATATCCATCCTGTTGTTGTTTTATTAAATCCTTTTGTTGAGCAAATAACTTATTTTGCTCTTGTAGGTATTTAATTTTTTCTTCACCAGTAGCATGTTCCATCTTTTTATCTAACATAGTTATTTCATGATTTACTAATGCTATTGCATTTTCTAACTCTTTAAATAGTTCTATGCTATACTTTACAGATGAATCTATTGTGTCATTATTTATGGTTAACTTAGGTTTGGGTACTTTAAATGTTGATGCAGCTCTTGATACTGCTCTTGAAAATAGAGATGGCTTTGGTTCATCACTTATTGGAGCTGGTTCTGAAAGTGTTCTAGGTTGAGATGATAGATTGGCTGGAATTGGTTGTGGAGTTTCTGTAGAATTTATGGATTGTACACTTTTTCTATTACTATTTAATCCATCTAATATATTATTAGCAAATTGAGAAGCAATTCCTCCAAGAGTTCCTACAGTACGAAGATGTGCTGTTATTGTAAAACTCTTATCAGTTAATTTTTTATTCTCAGTCTGACGAATTGTAGCTAATGCAGCAGTCGCATCTGCTTTTAATTTAGTTAATTTAGGATTTAATTTTTTTTTATCAACACTATCTATGCCACACATGGCATTTTCGATAGCAGCGATAACTTCTACTTGTTTTTCTGAAGGTAATTTTTCTATTTGAGATACTAGAGAATCAATATCTCCTTCTTTCATAGATTTAATAATAGATATCATAACATCTTTGCTAATTGGCAATTCTCCTAATCTATCTATTAATCCAGCCAATCCTTCATCGCTCACTGATGCCATTATCTCTATCAATTTAGAAGGAGGAGTATTTTTTATAAAATTATCAAGTTGTTCTGCTTTTTCTTCTCCACTTGTTTCCACTAAAAGTTGAGAAAGAACTGATTCAGGTATTTTTCTTAATACATCTTCTACACTTTTTGCTCCAGTTAAAGCTTCTGCATTGTCAGCCATTATGTATGTTTGTATTTCAGGTGGTAATTGGCTATATATATCAAACAGATTAGTTGCCTCTTGTACTCCTTCTACACCATTAGCTCTTAAAAAAGTAATTACTTCTTTAGGGATTGCATTATATTTAGCTGAAAGCTCCAATGCTTGTTGATATCCTTCGATTCCTCCATGTTGTTCTAAGAAAGTAGTTATTTCTTTTGGAAATTGATTATATAAAGTATATAATCTTTCAGCATCATCAAATGAAGTTGTTGTATCAGTTTCAATAGTCGTTTTTATAATTTCTGGAACTTTCCCATATTTATCTTTAAGTTCAGACATTATTTGTTCTAAGTTGGCTTTTCCAGCATCATCACTTAACTCTATCTCTGGTGTTATAGTAAATGTACCTTTTCCAAATTTATTATCTATCTCATTTTGTAATTTTTTAATATCAGGGTTACCAGTTTGTAACTCCATTAAAACATCCATTGTCATTTCTAAAACATCTGTAGGGTTGGCACCACTATTTAGCAATGTTTGAATCATATCTTTAACTTGTTGTGGGACTTCTTTAGTATTTTTTATGTCAGTTAATACATTAGCATCAACCTCTATATCTCCTGTAATAGTTGTATTATCTAAAAGAGACTGTATACTATCAAATTGATTTTGAAGTTGCATTGCAAATTTATCACCATTTAAAATATCTGCTTTTGTCTTGCCAAATTTTGCTAGAAGGGCATTAGCACTAGTAAGGTCTTTTAATCCTTGAGGGTCTAACTGCCTAAATAAATTAAATAGCATATCAGAATCGGCACCTGTTATTTCACTTATCTCATTAGATAAATTTCTTATTGTTTCATTATATTTATCTGCATCTTTTGTCTTTGTAAATTCTGCATTAGCATCGTTTAATCTCTTTGCTAAATCTTCAACATCTACTTTTCCAGTTTTTATTGATAATAATAAATTGTTTACTGCCATTTCAGCATCCACTAAATTATCAGGAGAAATTTCACTGAAATCAAATAATCCTTCTAGACTAGAAAATCCTGCTTTATCTTTGTCTGATAGACCTTTATAAATACCTTTAGTTTTCAGTTTCGCAAAAATACCTTCTCCAACTTCCGCTGAATAACTTTGTATTTTTGCTACTTGTTGCTCATACATATCACTATATTGATATAATATTTTTTCTTCTTCATTTTTAGATGCGACCCATTCTTTTCTAGCTTCTTCTCTTTCTTTTCCTGTGGAGGTTCTAAATTTTTGCAAAGCCTTTTCTTGTCTTTTATGATTGTCTTCTACAGCTTTAGTATATTCTTTTTGTATTTCATCTAATCTACTAACTTCTGTCTTTGCATCTTCTTCATCTTTTTTTCTCTGCTCTGGTGTCTTAGCTTCACTAAAAGAATTACCTTGATTTAATTTCTTAGCTGCATACTTAGCAGTCTCTTCTTTATCATAAGCTAATAATCTCTCTTTAGCATCAATTGCTCGATTTATCTCTGATATTAAATCACTAACTTGACCTTTTAATATAGGTATTCCATTTTCATCTTTACCAATGACTGCATCTGGTTTTATTTGAGCAATTTGTTGTTTAAGTTCATTTAGTCTATTATTATCTTCTTTAGATTTATTTTCTTTTTTATATAGATTATCATATTCTTCTGCTAAAGATTTTAATTGTGCTTTTTGACTTTCATATGCATTTATTTGTTGTTCAGTTGTTTGTATACTTTTTTTCCTTGCTTTATATGCATTTTCTTCTGCCTTTGCTTGTTTTACAACTGCTGAAGTCAATGCTCCGATTCCAGCAAATGCAAGAGTTAAAACCATAGAGTTTCCTATAGTGGACGCCATACTTTTACCAAAATTCACAATTCCACTAGTGGAAAATGCTTTACCTAAATTTTTAAATCCATCACCTATTGTCTCTTTTCTACTTTTAGAAACGACTTTTAGTTTTTGATTATATTTCTCATAGGACTTTGTTCTGTCTTCATTTATTTTTATTTCTTTAGCTGTAGCCTTTTTTAAACTGTTGGTTGTTGATGTATACTTTCCTACAATACCATTTTGGCTATTTATGGTTCTATTGACAATAGCATTTGATTTAGCATTATTATTTGAAGCGTTAGTATTTTTATTTATTGCACTTGTATATTGATTAGTAAATTTTGTTGCCTTTTCAAAATCCTTAAATTTAACAGATTTTCTATTGTTTTGAAACGCACTAAATATATTTCCTCCTAGATTTGTAATTGGTTTACCATTGCCTAATGCTTTAATCGTCATAAATAAAGATGACAAAGTACCTATAGCTAATGGAAGAGATAAGTGCATTTTATCTGCTGCTTTAGTTATACCATTTAAAACACCAGTAATTCCAGATAATCCATCTAAACTACTCTTAAACATATCAGTTGATATAGTATCTGTAACTAATTGTTTTAGACTTTCTTTTAACTTTATAATCTTTCCTTCTGCTGAATTTATGAATCTTTCATTTTCGGCAGAAGCAGAACCTAAAACATCACCATCGAGCCATGAACTTTGAAATTTTTTTCGATTGTTATTAACCAGTAGTTTTTTATCTACTGCTCTGGAGGTTTCCCTCATTTTCATCGACTTGTCATTTCAAGTCCAGTCTAGCATATCTTTTGTACTCATAACAAAGACCATAAAGTCACAGAGCCTCTTGGAGATATTATATTCTATTTCTAGTTTCAATCTCTATGCGTTGCGGATGGAAAGCCTTTTAAAACTTACCTTCACCTCTGATTAGCGTATTTATTAAAATAAACTTAGCTTTCCAGATTTTCTCTCTGTTAATACTCTTAATTCTTCTATGGTAGTTGAATTAAGACGGCAATTTATTTTACCTGATTCCAATTGTCCATGATAGCCATGAAAGTATTGATGTGGTTTTTGCCTGAACAAAATCTTCAGTTAAGTTCGCTATGCTTAACCCGTTCTCTTATGAACTACTATATGTTTCCATATAGATGAGACTATATCTTCATCCTTTAAGGATGCTCCCCATTTCCATATCCAATAGCTTGATATGTACGGTTTATAACCTAGTCGTTGAACCTTACTCTGTCTGAGTCTTGGTTGCTGATTGTCCCTATCTTTTAGATTGTTACACTTGGTACTAAAAGTCTAACAGGAGTTTCCAGCAGTTAAAGGAGTTTTTAACTATATATTACTATATAGTGCGACTAAAATTAATCGCTTCGGCAATACCACTTTTTTGATTTTTAGTTAAGGCATCTTCTCCAACACTATGCCACTTTTCTGCCAATTCATCTAAAATTGACATCATATCTCTTACTTGACCAGTTTGTTTATCTAATACATTTATTTTAGCTGTTTCTTGTAATGTTTTAGCAGTTTTGTTAAGACTGATTTTTCCTGAATCTGCTGAAGCTTTGATACCACTCATGTTTATACCAATTGTTTTGAGTGCTGTACCTACTTTCTCAGCATTTTGTACAGATTCATTTCCTCCAATTATCAAGGCAACAGAGTCTTCCATTGAAACACCTGCTGATGATAACATACTTGCACTTCTTTGTAATGCAGCTCCTACCGATACCTTCAATTAGGTTCGTTAATCCTAATCAGTTCTCTTATGAACTTCTTTATATCTCTATAAAGACGAGACTATATCTTCATCCTTTAAGGATGCTCCCCATTTCGATTCACTTGAATCTACATAATAGTCGTTGAACCTTCTCCCATACGGAGCTTGGATGCTGATTGTCCAATCCAACTAATTTTTAAACATTCACATTTATCGTTTCCAATTATGTTGTAGTTTAGTTAGCTCTAAGGAGTTCCCAGCAGTTAAAGGAGTTTTTAACTATATATTACTATATAGTGCGACTAAAATTAATCGCCAGTTGTTATTGCAAAATTATTCTTTTATACCCTCGATTTCTCGATATTTAAAAGGGAATAGACTATACCATCACCCATTTAGGATGCTCATTGGTAGTCGTTGAGAGCTTACCATATTCTTTTTTGAACTTAGGTCTATCTCTGCTGATTGTCCAATCCTTAATATTTTCAGATAATGTATAAGTTTCCAAATACACTTACTAATTAAGGTTCTAAGGAGTTTCCAGCATATTCTGAGTTCAATTATATATTTCTATATAAAGGGGCTATTTTATTAACCTGCATAGTTCGATAAATCAAGAAACTTTGTGAGATTATCATAATCTTTACTCATTCCTTTGATTTGAACTCTAGTATCTTTAATTGGTTTTAATGCTTTTGTCATTCCACCATAAGCGGACATGACACTAGTTAAATACTTATCGGCAGTTTCTTGGTCTAAATCACCAACATTTGCAAAAACTGCTGATTGTTTAGCTATTTTCAAACTGTCTGATACAGATTTTACACCAGTCTGTAGAGCTTTAGATGCTCCTTGAATTATATCTTCTGATGCTCTAGCAGTATCTTTCCCTATTGAAATTGCTTCATTTTTTACATTCTTTAATTGCTCACTTGTCCCTTCAAAATTATCAGGGGCGACTTTCATCATATCTCTTAAAGCACTATCTAATTCAATAATCGTTGTTTTAATGTTTCTTACACCATTTGTAATAGACATACCTATCATATTACCTAGAGTGTAAGTTCTCATCGAGCCATATAAATCACTAAAGAAACCACTTGTTGTTTTTACACTAGTTCCTAATCCTGTGAAATTAGATTTCATATTATTTACTCTATTTTTTATTGCATCTAATTCCTTTACTTTTTGACCTAGAGACATCCCATTTAATTGCATTAATTCTTTTTCAAGTTTATCAATTCCAGCAGTTGATTGCCCCAATTCTAAACATTTTTGTCTAAGCCTATTCAAATCTGAAATTACTTTAGAAAGATTCATATTAAATTTAACATCTAGCTTAGTATTTTTAATAGCACCTTCTACTTCTTTAACCTTGTTTTTCATTGATTCTAAACCAGTAATTGCAGCGGTCATTCCACTACTATTCATATTTCTAAAATCTAAACTTTGTATTTTTTTTAAATCATTTAACATGGCATTTAGCTGAGAAGAATTAGCATACTTAGAATTTGATAGCTTGGCTATTCTTGATTCTAATTGAGCTGCGTCTTTTTGAAGTGTTTTAAATTGAGCCGACATACTATTATTTATATTCGGAAGTTTAAATTTAGAAATTCCATTTTGAACAGCTTGTACATCAGATAGTAATTTTGACATACTCTCGAATTTCAATCCCTTTAATTCTGTATTAGATAATCTAGTTAATTTTGAGGACAACTTGTCTAATTCATCTAATTGAGCATTATTTAAAAACTTATTCTGTCTAAGTTTACTAATCTGATTTTGCATTTTTTCTATATCAGCTTGAGCTTTTTGAAAAGTTGTTGCTAAAGACCTCTGCATATTATCAAATGCACTATCGTTAACTTGAGTTTTCCCTTTTAGATTATCTAATGCAGAACCTAGATTAGAGATTTGATTAATAGTTCTGGTTAATTGCCCATTTAATTCTGTATATGACTGGACATTCGTAGTCTTAGACATTTGTTTTTCAATTGTATTTTTCTTATTAATTAATTTCTGATAATCGGATAGTAAACTATTTACTCCTAAGCTAGAACCTTTACTGGATTTACCTCCAAATAAGTTGTTTTGAGTCTTTGCACTTAAAGCATTGATTTTAGTTAAAACACTTTCTAATTGTTTCAAATTATTTAGAGAAGATGTGTTCATTTCTACATTTAATTTTATATTATTTTCTTTTGCAGATGTCTTCAATGATGCTAATTGTTGCTTAGCCTTTTTATCATCAAGCTCAATACTGGTCTTAATTTTAAACTCTTCTGCCATTTAACCAACTCCTTTTTTAACACATAAAAAAAGACAGTTAATATACTGTCTTAATATTTTTATTTAATTTTCTCCAATAATACTTTTTTCTTTTCATTAAATTCTTCTTCTGTTAATATTTCTTGCTCTTTCAAACTCTGTAATTCTTTTAATGCCTTTGAAATTTTAGATATATCCTCATCATCATCTTTTTTTATATTATTATTGCTTTCTATTTTAGCATTTTTAAATTTAGTTGCTTCATTCTCTACAACTAATTTAAATCTTTCCATTTCTTTTATTTTTTCTTGAATGTCTGCATTATTTATATTTTTATATTCTGGAATATAAAATACTTCATAAGTATTAAGTTCAAATATCAAAGTTAAATATATTTTTTCTACAAAAGTATATTTATCATATGTAGGAACTATAGATATTATTCTCATCTGATTTTTTTCACTAACTTGCATGTTGAATTTAATGCTTACTAAATCTTCTATATTTTTTTTAACAGCTGTCTTAAATCCAGCATGAATAATAGATATTTTACCATTATTACTCAATATCACACTGTCACTATTTGAGTTACCAAAAGCTTGACATTTAGACATTGAAATATTTTTTTGTATCGCCTGTTCTACTTTTGTCTTTTCTCTATTTCTTTCTGCTATTCTTTCTAGCCTTTCTCTTTTCTCTCTAGCATTATCCATTGCATTTTTTATAAGTCCACAAATAATAAATATAGTTACACCTAGCCCTATAAAAATTAAACGACCTGTATCTCCTTCCATAATATATCTCCCCCTTTTATACTCTGATACTTCAATTATATCAAGTCTAAAGGAAAATTTATACTACAAAAGGAAATAGAAGTAAAACTCCTATTTCCATAAAATCATTTACTCAAATATTTATCTATATCTTCTTTACTAGCCTCTTCTATGTAATCTATCATACATATTGGAATATCCCTACTCCTAGAAACATCTCCAATTTCTTCTACTCTTATCTTCTCATTTCTTACACCTTTTAATATTCCAATAAATCCATAATACTCATGGTCGTATATAGCATATGTTTTACCTATCTCGACCATAACTCCTTTTATATAATCATTATTTATCATGAATCTTTTAAGCACTTTATTATTCTCTCTCAATATCTTATTTACAAAATATATCTGACCTTTACCAGTTACAATAGGTGTCTGTCTAATTACAACATTCCCATCTTTATCTATACCAGTACTTTCAGAAATCTCTAATACCTTCAAATCCATTGACTTCTGAGTTGGAGAATTATGGTCAGCTCTTTTCTTTTTAATTAAATATTCGTTATTTCTCATCCACTCAAATAATCTATTCTGTCCTATGTCTACTCCATTTTGATTCAATATCTTAGACAATTGAGCAATTAGGATTGAGCTTGATGAACACTCTATTGCATTAGCTAATTCAATTTTTGGTTTATTCTTCTCTTGCTCTATTCTTAATTTCTCTTTAGTAGCTCTTTCTCTTTTAAGTTCTGTAAGTAATTGTATAGTCCAGTCTGGGTCATTGATTGCCTTCTCTAGTGCTTCATTGGTCATATAAGCTCCATGTTTTCTTATTGATGGAAGAACTTCATCAAATACCCAGCGTTCAAATTTTTCAGCACTTGGTAATTCGCTATTTGTAATTAATCTATACACATCACCTTCTGGTATTATATTCACTTCCAAAGTTTTAGTTTTACTTTGTGGGTGAGGTATTCCCTGTTTTAGGGTATACCTACAATGTCTTTCAATTGCATTATTTGGCTTTGCATATCCAAGAGCTTTTGCTATATCTGTTGCAACAAAATACAGTTTACCATCAATTTCAACTGTTCTTATTTCTCCAAACAATTCATTGTTGAAGCTTATTACTCTTTTTTCATCTTCTCTATTAATTATTTCCATAATTAATACCTCCTCATATATTGTTTTTTCTATAAGGAATGGTATATAATATCATTAGTATAGAATCATATACCATAAAGGGGCTATTCAAACTTTGCAGGGGAGAATAGCCCCTTTTCCTATCCTTATTTTTATAACATTTAGTATTGTTAAAATACTCTAAGTTATATTTGTATTATATTACCAACATTATGTTATGTCAAGTATATATTTTATAACTTATTGTGTTATAATAGATATAGGAGGTGTTAAAACATGATTGGAGAAAAATTAAAACAACTTAGAATTAAGAATAACTTAAAACAATCTGATTTAGCAAAGATATTAGATGTAACACAAGGAGCTATAGGTATGTATGAAAATAATAAAAGAAATCCTTCTCCAGAACTAATACTTAAACTAGCTGAATACTTTAATGTCACTACAGATTATCTTCTAGGTCATACTAAAACTAGTTATTCAGTTAATGCAAATATACCTGAAGTTCCATCAATCATATGTGAAGATAATTCTAATTATGATATAATTGAGAAACCTAAAAATAATAAAGAAGAGTTTACAGACAACTTAGATATATTTCTTGATTCACTTGATATTGATGAGGAAGTAAAATATATGGCTAAACTTTATGTAAAATTAGATAAAGAAGACAAGAAAGCTATAAAAAGAATGATGGAAAACGCCTATAACCAACTAAAAGAGGAGGATTAATATATACCTCTTTTTTTGTACCACACTAGTCCAATATTGAAATTTCAACATGTGTCCATCATGGACACACTTTTATTTTATGGAATTTATTTTTTTACTTTAAGAGTCGGTATTTCACCTACCCCTTTATAATCTTACCATATTCCCATTTTAGGAATGTGTTATCATTTCTAATGTTTCCCTATAGTTTTCAAAATAGAATAATATATAGTGAAATAACATTATAATTTCAATACATGTACATAATAAACACATTTTTATTTTCCACAATGGAAAATTATTGTGCTAAGATGTGTTGTCAATTTGGTACTCCCTCAATCACATCACACCTAAAGTAGTGACCACTCACTCTTATGGTGACTAAACACCAAGTAAAATGTTCCTGAGAGGAACATTTGTTGAAATTACAACACTTTCAGTATAAAAAAACAACCTTCTGTGTTCGATTCTAAGCAATTAAGGTATAAAAACCACAAGTAATCATTTTCAGAAGGCCTTAGAAAATCCTACACGAGGTCAATTTCTCCAATAAAAAAAGATACCTTCTCACAGAAAGTATCTTTTAAAATTTCATTATTAATAAATTTAAGGCACCTATCAATCTAAACCATGCATAAATATTAACTTTTTTCTTTTTGTTTCTCTGATAATGCCTTAATCTTTGCAAATTCACTATTTGATTTTATTATATTTTCTAAAGCTCTATAATTTGATAGAAAGTCATCTGTCTTAGTATTATTACTATCAGAATAATCTACGTAACTTCCACTTGGTTCAGTTGCAAAACTATAAAAATTTGTATATGAATTATAAAACTTATCTATTGTTTCTAACATAGTTTTTAAATCATCGCTACCTTCAGGAATATTCTTTAATGTACTATATATTTTTAAAAGCTCATCATCATATGTTTTAGCTTGTGCTATTTCACCACTTTTATCTGCCATTGCTGAAAAAATAGCAGCATCAATGTCAGAACCATGTTTATCATCATAAATATTTTCTTTCCAATATGTCTGAATAGTATCAGAAATATCTTCTAAATTAGCTCCCGCTACATAACTTTTCTCTTGAAAATCTATAATAGCCATCATATATTTTCCTCTTGCCTCTTGTTGTTTTTTCTCTTTAATACTATTATTAGCAAAAATTCCGACTACGACTACCAATATTATACCAACAAAAATATAAATATATTTTTTATTTATGGGTGCTTTTTTACCTTTTACTTCTTTTTCATCCACACCTTTACCACACTTAGAACAAAAGAGTTGTTCTTCTAATAACTTTTCTCCACATGATGTACAAAATTTAGTACTATCATTTTCCTGTGATACTTTGTTTTCATCTTCACTCATATAAAATACCCCCTATAATATCTGTTATAAGCTTACAGTAGCTCTACTGTCCCTCAAAGCTTATTCTACTAACACTATAATTATAGCAGGAAACATGTAGAATTACCTCCACTAATTGTATATATTTGTAAAATAAAGAATTATAGGTAAAAATCTTTCAAATGTATACTTGTCATACCTCTGTCATCATTGAATTATAACAAAAAAAGCCTACTTAAAGTAGACTTTCTATTTTATATCAAAAATATAACTTATCTAGTTTTTAAATATTTATAAATTTTAAACTTAAGGCTAGTTAGGAGCTACTGAATTTAATTCACATGATAAACCATTCCAGTAAATCATTAACTCGCAAGTAATAGCTCCTCAATCCTTCATCACACTACTCAAACATTAAAATAAGCTCTTATGGTGGCTAAACACTAAATAAAATGTTCCTCTCAGGAACACTTGTTGAAATTCCAATACTTTCAGTATAAAAAAACCGACCTCTTATATTCGATTTTAAACAATCAAGGTATAAACACATGTAATCATTTTTACGAAGTCTTAAAAAGGCATCTACGAGGTCAAATTTTTCTAATAAAAAAAGATACCTTCTCACAGAAAATATCTTTTAAAATTTCATTACTAATAATTTTAAAGTATTGTTTAAATATATAAATTATTCCAAGTTACTAATAGTATCCTCCCCATATTTTTCTACTAATTTATAAGTAATTTCAGTAGAAATGTTTTCCAGATGTTTTTCTTGATTTTCAATTTCATCTTCTAAAACATCTTGTTGTTCTTCTAACTTATCAAGTTTTTCTTCATCTTCTTTTGATAAAGTTTCTTTCTTATTTATTTTATTTTCTTCTAATCCAATATTAATAATTTCAATATACTTATTATAAATATCTCTTGATACTTCAATTATCTTGTCATGTAATTTATCTATATTTTCATCATCTGGTTTAAACTTAGTAATTTCTTCTATCAAATCTTTATATCTTTCTTTGTTGTCCCCATAAATATATTCATTTGAATTATAGTCATCTTTTGAGGAATGTTCTTTTTCATAACTATTTTCGTACTTATCATATTTATTATTTTCCTCATAATTATAAATAGTATCTTGAACAACGTTTCCTAGTCTGGTTATATATTCTGTACAAACTACTTCTTCTGCATTTTCCTTTGGTGTAATATTTAATTTTTCTTCTTTACTATCACTACATCCAACAACCCCAAATCCTAATACCCCAATCATTAAAATCAACAATATTTTTTTAAACATAATATCTCCCCCTATTCTGATACTTTAATTATATCAAGTCTAAAGGAAAATTTATACTACAAAAGAAAGTCTACTTAAAGTAGACTTCTTAATTTTCTATTCATTATCAGCTAAGCTTGTAAAAGCGATTTTTTCTTCTTCATTATCCATTGCATTGATTAAGAAATTTTTAATGTCAGTTATATGTTGCCTAAAATAATTTTTATTTACTTTTTCATAAGCGAGTATTCTTTTTAACTTTCTTTCTAACTCTGCAATTAGTTTTTTATTTTTTATTACATACAATTCAGAGTTATAGCCTTTATATTCTCTTTCAATAAAATCATCAATAATTGGAATCACATCACTAATAAAGAATATTGATTTTGTTGTTGTTTTACCTAGATGATAATAACAAGATTCTATATTTGAATCTTCTTTATTAAGATATTTTTCTATCCTTTTCTTTGCCTTTTCATCTCTATGTGACCAATTTCCCATAGGTATAGCCCAATATAGACTATCATGTTCTTTGGATTTGATTAGACAAACTATTGGTCTTTCTTTTGAGTCATTCCAAACTCCTCCAATAGTTTTAATTAATCTATAAAACTCATTCTTAGCAAAATAAATCCCCTTCTCTTCCATTTCTCCTCCATAAGAAAAAGCCCTAATTAAAGGACTTTATCTGCAATGTTTTTTGCCATACATTGCTAAATGTATTTGTATCAAACAATGTTTTTTATTGCACATTGTGAAGCATCTTTGTAACATGACAATGTTTCAGCCGTACATTGTGAAACGTATTTAATAATTGTACTTATATGATACCACATTATAGCAATTAAGTCAATTTTTATGGAGGTTTAATTTTACATTTATTTTCCTATCTCTTTATCTAATATATCTTCTATATTATCAAAGTCCTGATGCCATATTTCTAATAATTTATATCCTTTATTATTAGCATATTCCCTTTTTCTTCTATCATGTTCTTGTTGCTTTTTGTATTGCTCCTCAGTCTGCATATTCGCAGTTCCATCATGAAACTCACCTTGATATTCTATTAACAATTTGTATTTTGGCAAATAAAAATCATATGATAAATTTCCACCTTTTAATCCTATTAAATCCTTAAATTGTTTTTCATAAGTATATTTAGTATTATTCTTACTTATCCATTTAACTATTTCTCTTTCTCCTTCAGACATAGAACATTCGTTGCATGAGACATTTTTTCTTTTGTTAATATCTGCTACTATTCTTTCAAATTCTACTCCGCATTTAGGGCATATAAATTTATATTTCTTACCACTTGATTTAGAAACTTTAAAAGATGATATTTTATTATTAGGACTCCATGATTGTGATAAATCAAAATTACTGTATCCGAATGAATCATATACATGAATTTTGTATCCTGATGATGGACTACAAAAACTACATCTTTTTCCATTAGTAAAATGACTACAACTAATTAAATAACTGTTATGGTATTCTTTAATTTGACATTTTATCCACACTTTTTTACGTGTACTTTTACTTATTGAAAATGGATTAACTATATTTTTTTTATAATCCCAGTACTTTATTAGAAAATCTTTATCAGTGTTATCTATATGATAATTCGCAAATGAATCTTTAAAATGTATTTTCTTTGAAGAGCAATATGGACATCTTTTGCCAGCCACAAAATTACTACATGATATACGATAACTTCCATGATAATTCTTTTCTACACATTTAATCCAAATTTTCAAATTCTCTTCATTAGAATTTTTAGAACTTCTATTTTTACTAATATGATATGGATTTTCTGTATTTTTTTCAAAATCCCAATATTTTTCGAGTGGTTCACATAATTCTTTTTCAATGTAATATGCAAATGAATTTTCGTATGAACCACAACACTTATCACATCTTCGATTTTGATTTATAAAATTATTGGCATTTACATTGTAAATCCTCCCACAGAATTTATGCTTAATTTCTATTCTTACTTGTCTATACATAACAACTTCAGCATTTGGCAATATATCTCCCGATAAAAAACATCTTATGTATTCATATTCTCCATCCTTTTCAACCTCATATTTATATCTTTCTTGTATTTTTCTTTTTTTACATTCATTACATCTTAAAGCTCCTTTGCCTTTTATAGTACCCCAAGTTCTCTTTTCTATTATATTCCCACATTCACATCTCCATTTATGGCCATATCTATTCCCACCATATATCTCATCAACCAACTCTAAATCAACATCATGTTCCTTCAATAATCTATTAACTTCATCTCTACACATACCCTTCTTCAACTTAACATCTTTAACCACAATCTCACCTTCTCCAAAAGTAAATTACATTTAAAACATATCCATCAATGTACTTGTCTAAACAACCAATCCATAGACCTTCTGAATCCAGTCTCAGCCTTTAACCTATAAGCTTCCTCAAAACTATCTTCTACATTACTAAACATATTCAGTCTATCTAAATATTTCTCTATCACGTAAACTGGGATTACCTCAAAGAATAATTCATTTTCTATTATGTATACTAACCCATTTATATCATGCTCTCTTGCCCTATCTAAGAACTTCTTAATTATAACCAATAAAGAGTCATCTTGTTTTACAAGCCTTATCATTTTAATTCTTTGCTCATTTTTTTCTAAAATATCCCCTTGAAATCTTCCTGCTACCTTAATTATACTCATACCCAATCCTCCTTATATTAATATTTGTATTTTTTATAAGAAGTTGATATAATCAAGTTAGCTTTGTTGATGATTATATCAACCATGTAAAGGTTCTACCACTCGCCAAAGTCTGTAGAGCCTTTTAATTCAAATCATACATAGTCATACATTTGTTGTATTTTGTATGATTATATTATAATACCATTTTTTACTATTTTCAACCTTTTGTAGGAATATTTTTTACAAACGTAGGATTTTGTTGTATAATTGATAAAAGGAGTGATATAGATGGATGAAAATAATATAGGGAAAAATATAAAAAAATATAGACTTTTAAAAGGATGGACACAAGAACAATTAGCGAAAGAATCTGGTCTTTCAAAAAATGCTATTTATAATTATGAAAATGACAAAAGAAATCCAAATATAAAATTTTTATATCAAATTGCTGAAGCTTTAGATGTCGACTATGAAAATATCATTGATAATCAAGAAAATTCCAAGGAATCTACCAGTCAATTGAAAAGACAAATTGAAAGTAAAGCAATCAAAGAAAAAATGCTTGCTTTAACTGAAAGTTCTATTTCATATGCTCTAAAAATTATATCTGAAAATCCAAATGACGAAGAGGCATACTGTCTTTTGGCATCCTCATACCTTCTAGTTGATAAATATAAAGAGGCTATTAAAGTTTATCAAAAAGCAATTGACATTAATTCTGAATGTATAAAAGCACATGAGGGATTAGGAGATGTATATATTATATTAAAAAGATATGAAGATGCTATTGAAAAATTTTCAAAAATTCTTAATATAAATGAAGATTATATAGATGCATATATGAAAAGAGGAAGAGCATACGAAAATATGGGGCTTTATGATTCGGCGATGAGTGATTATTCAATTTATATGAGTAAAAAAGATAACTATTCAGAATCAACATCTGCTACATCATATTCTAAAATTATTAAATCAGAAGCATCAAATAATATAGAAAAAAATAATAAATTATTCAAAAAAACTAGTTTATTAGATGAATTGTATTCAAAGTGTCAGGAACTGAATAATGATGAATTAGAAGCAATTCTTAATATTGTAAATGTTTTTAATAAACAAAAAGAAGAGGATGATTAATATACGCCTCTTTTTTTGTACCCTGTTAGCCTAATGTTGAAATTCCAACAAGTATACACTATGAAAACACTTTTATTTTACTATAAAAAAAGACAGCTATATAAGCTGCCTTAATATTTTTAACTTTTTCATCAATATGTTTGTCTAACCAAATAATCTATAGTCCTTCTGAATCCATTTTCTGCTTTTAATATATAAGCTTCTTCAAATCTACATTCTATATCAGTATACCTGTTCAATGTATCTATATATCTACATATCGTCGGAACAGAAATCCTTTCAAAGAATAACTCGTTTTCTATTATGTATCTTACATTTTTCAAATTGTAATCTTTCACACTATCTAAAAATCTTTTAATTATAATCATCAAATTACTATCGTCTTTGACATTCCTTATCATCTGAACCCTTTTTGAGTTTCTTTGCAATGTATCCCCATCGAATTTGTGAACTGTTTTAATTATACACATAAGCAGTCACCACTCTAATTATTCCAAGTATATACATCATCCATGCTTTCTATACCATCTATCATTGCATGAACCTCATTGAATTTAGTAACTGGTATATCCTCCCATTTAGTTACATTATATATTGAAAATAATCTTGTCACTACAGTTCTATAATCATAGTTATAAGCATTAACACTATATCCTTTTAATTCTGATAGCTTTATCTTTAGCAATTTTGATAACATTCTTGTGTTCTTAGCTTTGAATCCTATCATATTCTTCATTTCTTGGAATTGCTTATCTTGTTTCTTATATTTCTTATCTAATTTACTTTCTATTTGATTAAATCTAGTATCTATTTTCTTGTCATTTTCTATTGCAACTTGTTTAATCCCAGCAAGTATACCATTTAATATCATCGGAGTTACTCTTTCTTCTAAGTTGTTTATATCATATGAACCAGTTTGTCTTATACTTGGCAAAACTTCTTTTGTAACCCAATTTTTAAATTTTTTAGCATTTGGTAATTTGCTTGATAGTATTAAACCATATAGTCCACTTTCATTAATCATAATTAAATTTTGCTTTCCACGAGGGGTGTCCATTTCGTTCACCCCTTTATCATCCTCATCCACATGAGTTCTTATAGCTTTTTGAGGATTAGAATATCCTAATTTTTCTGCTATATCTTTGCCTACAAACCAAATTTCATTATCTATCTCTATTGTTCTTATTTCTCCAAAATCTTCATTTTTAAATATTTGCAAATTATTCATCATATAAAATCCTCCTCAAATTCATTGTAAGAAGTATCACTCTATGATAGAATATTTCATAGAGAATAACTTCTTGTATAAAGTAGTCCATCGTTACTTTGGTCGGAGCGTGGGCTACTTTTTATTTGTTTTCCAAAAGTAAATCTACTCCTTTTCTTATTGCTTCTGTTCTAGTAATATTTTCTTTCTCACAATAATCTAACAATTTCTTATGAGTGTTTTCATCAAATCTTACTTTAACATCAACATTTTTAGGATTATTTATTTTTGGTCTTCCCATCTTAGAACTCATTATTACACCTCACTTTTTGTGTTCCACAATATAATTGTATTATTCGTGTTCCAAAAAGTCAATGTATTTTCCAAATTTTTCTAATAATTTTTTTCAATCAATCAATTTGAGAAAGGTCGATTTGCTTAATAATTTTGTCTTGGCTGATGTCGTGAACTACTACTTCAGATATATCTTCTTTTAAATCTATTGTTTTTCTTAAATTCTCTCTATTAATTATTTTCATAATTAACTCCTCCCCTTTATTTATATCTTACTCAATGTTTCTCGAAATAAAACCTCCATTAACCTAAAATAATATTATACTAAAATCAAGATAACGAATGATAACATTCGTATACTTTTTGTTATCTTAACTTTAGTATAATAGCATCATGTCAAAATGTCAACAAAATATATACATTTGTTGTCATTTATGTTAAACTTATGAAAAAGGAGCTGATATTATGGGAATCGGAGAGAATATAAAAGCATTTAGAGTAGCTAACAAAATGACACAAGGACAATTAGCTGAAAAAGCAGGAATATCAAGGGTAGCATTAGGAAATTATGAAAGAGAAGAAAGAACTCCCAATTTAGAAATTATTAATAAAATATCACTAGCATTAGGTGTTTCTTCTGATATTGTAATAAATTTCAAAGAACTTACTGTTGATGCTTTACATGATTTAAAAGTTATTAATAGAATATCTATACCTTTATCAAAACACTACATAAGGTCAATAGAAGATATTATTAAATCAAATACTCTTAAAATAAAAGATAATATTGATGTTGCACAAGCTTATGCCACAAGAGGATTTTTTTATACATTGTTAGATATGTACGATGAAGCAATAAATGATTATAGCAAAGCAATAGAATTGAACGCTAGAATAATTAATATTATTTTTTATCTCCGCAGAGGAAATATTTACTCATTAATGGGATTAAAAGAAAAAGCATTTGAAGACTATAATAAATTTATTAAGTATTTTTTTAATATTAATGATTTATTAGATTCTAAATATGAATTACCTACTAAAGGACTTGAATTTAATGATATTGAAAAAATAGTCACTGAATCTGGAAAATTTTCATATGTACAAAGAAGTACTAATTTTACAGAAAATAAAAATAGTCAATCGAATCATTCTCTGAAAATACATCCAGTAAAAAATACGTTACACAATAAAATAAACCTACTAAATGATGATTGTCTAGACTTAATCTCCAATCTAGTAGATAAACTAATACAAGATAAAAACAATCTAAAGTAAGTATCTCAACAATCAGAGATGCTTATTTTTATTTATAACAGATAGACATGATTATTTATGTCACACTTCTTTCATCGTTGCAATTACTATGTAGCGTCATATTTCTTCAATAAAAAAAGACAATCCTAATTGACTGTCTCTATTGAATCACTATTTATTACTTAATCTATGTACAAATTTATCAAGAATGTTCTTAACTAATAGATTTACTTTCTTAGCATCCTTTAACCATTCAGCAATAGGTGGACTTAAAGTATAATATACTTTTATAAAAATTCTTCCTAACAAATGCTTAGATAAAATATCATCTCTAAATTTTCTTAGTACTAATACTTCTGGAGCATGATAAGAACCATATACTGCTGTTGCTATATAACACCCTCCAACTTCTCTTGTCATGTTAAGCTCAGGAGCTTTATATGATTCATCATATAGCTTTATTTTTTCTACAGTTTGATTGTATATAGCTTCCATTTTATCTTTAGAATCATTATCTGCCCATGCATTTTTACGGTCTTTAGAAATTTCAACACAACAAGATACAATTAAATTTAATGAATTTAAATAAACTGTTAGACCCTTATTGTCTTTTAAATCAAAATAATACTCTAAAAAATTTGTATTATAAAATAAAATATCCATACATCCAGTTAAATTACCCCAATAAAATTCGGCAGCATCATCACATTCCCAATTTTTAGAATAAAAATTACTTGCTGAATAAAATATCTCCTCAGAAATATTCTCTAATTCTTTAACTATTCTATATTTATGCGTTTTAATTTCTGATTCATCTGTTGATATTTTATTTAATAATTCCCATGATTTATCTACATAAGCTAAAGTTTCAGGTATACGCATATCTGATAAATTAGAACCTCTTACTGCACAAAGCCCCTTGAAGAATAAAGCTTTATAATCATCTGGATTATACTCTAATATTCTACAATAATAATTGTATGCATCATCCATACTACCTGCTTCATATGATGTTTGTGCTAGTTTTAAAATATTTTCTATACGTTTTGTTTCACTCATTTCGACAGTTGAAGCATCGTTTTTTACTATAATTTTTTCCCCACAATTTATACAGAAACAAGCTTCTTTAGAATCATCCACCATAATGCTTTCTTTGCATTTAGGACACTTCACTTCCTTTTGACTCATAATATCCCCTCACATTCAATATTCTATAGTTAATAGAATTATAGCATATATTGCCATATTATGGATATTATATACTTGTCATTATTACAATCATGTAGTAAAGATAGAATAAATAATATCTTAAAATAAAAAAGACAACCTCAATTGATTGTCTTTTAATACCTATTTCTATCTATTTAGGTTTACGTTTCTTTGTACTAGTTTTTGTATATGATATTCCAGTCCCAGGGATACTTAATGTAGCTGATTTTCTTCCTTTTGAATTAACTGATACTCTAGCACCTTTAACACCAGCACTTATCCCTACACTTTTCTTCCCTAAATTTAATTTTAATCCACCGCCTAGATTTATGCTTTTTCTAAAATTAAATCCCACAGATAAAACCTCCCTTATATATTTCAAATAAATATACTTAAAATTATCCTTGTCATACACTTGTCATCATTGGCATATCTAGTATCTATATCTTTTTATGCTTTTTCTTTCTATATACTACTCCAGCAATTACTGCTACAGTTCCAGCTCCAACACCATATGTAATATTTCTACTTTTCTCTTCTTCTCTTTTTTCTAATCCATCATCATATATACCTTTTAACTTAGTCTCAATAGACTTCATTTCACTTGGTACACTAAAATCTTCTTCATTATATCCTTGATTATAGATATCTTCCTTTACTTTAGGTAACTTAACTTTACCATTATCATATCCTTCTTTAAACCAATTAGAATATTTAACATTACCTATAGTTGATGTATCAAATTTTTCTCCTTTGATAGCACTCTCAAATCCTTGAGTGTTATAATCATTCTTCAATTGCTCTTGTATTTCATCATAAGCACTATTATAAGCATCTTTAAACTCAGAATCTATATTTTCTTCAAATGTCATTTTCTCTTTATCTTTGTTGCTATCCTCTATTCCCTTAGCTTTATATTCTTCTATCTTTTTAGTCTTATATTCATTATATCCATTTGAATATCCAGTATCATAAGCACTTTTTAAAGCTTCTTTTTCATATGTATTATTAGATTTAACACCTGTAAGTCCTAAATTATATCCAGCCTCTTCAGCTGCCTTTTCTTCTTCTTCTAATTTAGCCTTGCCTTTTTCATATCCTTCTGAGTACTTTGATTCATATGTATCACTGTAATCTCCACTATAACTTGCTGAACTATAGCTTCCCTTATACCCATCCTCGTATCCTTGATTATATCCTTTTTCTCCAACAGATTTCTTTTGCTTTTCTTCATTATTAACTGAAGTGGTTGTTGTTCCAGAGCTACTTCCTCCACTAGTATAAGGACAACCACCATTATTATGTAGATGAGCTGGATAACCACCACAATGATAGTGATAGCTTCCTAATCCAGATTTATTCTTGTTGTCACGATGACCTCCAGATGAATCAGTTCTTCCTGAGTGTGCATATGAAAAGCTCCCTATACTAATCATAGCCACACTCATTACTATAGCTATTAACTTTTTCTTAAACATAATATATTTCCCCCTAAAATATTCTATATTTTTATTATATCAGTCAATATATTATGTTTAAACGGTTAAAATTCGACAAAGATAAAACTCTATATCTTAATAATATATACAATCCACTACAATAATTTCTTATTTTACTGTCATACTTCTGTCATCATTGGTATAACTTCAATACAAGTTATCCAATAAAAAAGAGACAATCAATTTTGATTGTCTTTAATATATGTAAATTTAATTATCTTAATGCTTTATTCTAACTAAATAATCCATAGTCCTCCTAAACCCATTCTTTGCCTTTAACCTATATGCATATTTAAAATCTTCTATATTACAATTTTTATTTAATTTAATTATGTATTTATTTATTATATAATCAGGAACTTTTTCATAAAATAATTCATTTTCTATTATATATTGAACACCCTGCAAATTATATTCTCTTATGTATTTAAAAAACTTTTCAATCTTGATTAGCAAATCATCATCTGTTATCTTTTTAATCATATTAATACGTTGTTCATTTTTCTCTAATATATTACCTCTAAATATTTCAGACGCTTTAATTATACCCATATTATTTGTGAAATTTCTTGATTCTTCCATAAGTGTCATCCCCTATAATTTTATTATATACTTTAAAATCTTTAATAAAAACGCTTCAAGATTGTTGTTAGAAATTTCTAAAAATAGGATACGTATCTTTTAAGTATATAATAAATTCTTTTCAATAAAAAATCAAGGGAACAGGCATGAACGTAGTGAAAAACGGATTTAACGTAATTTCAAGAATATATTTATTCATTTTTCAATTAGAAATGATTTTTTTTATTCATTTTTATTTTAAAATTCGCCACACACAAGTGAGGTGAAAATTTCTTTAAAACTATTATATCTTCTGAAAGAAATGGTTGCTTTTATATCTTCTCTTTCTCCTAATATTACTTCTCTATGATTATAGTCTCTAACTTCTAATAAATTTATTAAAAAACTTTTGTGGCATCTAAAGAAAATTTCATTGGGAAGGCTCTCTTCTATTTTTTTAATTTTTGTACATGTAAAAAAACTTTCAGTCTTAGTATGAACTTTTATATACTTGCCCACACTTTCTATGCATACTATTGACTCTAATTTTATAACTTTTGTTCCATCTTTCACTTTAAATTCAATTAATTTTTTTTCTTTAGCTTTTTCAAAAAAATATTTTGTCATCATGCTCTCAAATTTATTATATGAAATTGGTTTTACTAAATAATGATAAGCTCCAACATCATAACCTTGCAAAGCATATTCTGTGAATGCCGTTGTAAACACTATAGAAACATCTTTATCTATTTTCCTTATTTCTTTTGCAGTATCAAGTCCATTTATTCTTTCAAAATGTTTGAATTCTATATCCATAAAAATTATGTCTACTTTAGTATAATTCTTCAACAATTCTTCTCCATTTTTGAAACTAATAATTTTGTATTTATTTTCTTGCAAAAACATTTCTATATATTCAAACATTATAGTTCTCTGAATCTCTTCATCTTCACATATAGCTATTTTAAACACAATAACGCCCCCTAATATTTCTTTTTATACAAACAAATATTCCGGAATTATCATTTGTTATAACAATTCTAACACTTTTTTAGTGTTCTATAAATGAAAAAATATGTAATATATTGTTATTTAGTTTTGTTTTTTATCATTTTTTTTGTTTTTTATAAATTTAAATAAAATATTATATTTATACCATATTTCCAAAATCGCCAATTGTGGCGATTATTTATTATTTTTAATTAAATCCCCAACTCTGGGGATTTTCTAATTTTTCCATGTATATATATCATCTATTTCTTCTAAAGTGTCAATCAAAGCATGAACTTCATTAAATTTAGACACAGGTATGTCTTCCCATTTAGATACATTATATCTTGCAAAAATTTTAGTAGCTGTAGTTCTATAATCATAATCATTTGCATTAACATTATATCCCTTAATATAAGATAGTTTTAACTTCAATAGTTTAGATAGCATAGCTGTATTTTTAGACCTAAAACCAATTAGATTTTTTACCTCATTAATCTTTTCATCCATTCTATTTTTTATCTGGTTGAATCTATAATCTATTTTCTTATCATTTTCTATTGAAAATTGCTCAAATCCAGCTAACATACCATTTAACATGATTGGTATTAATACATCTTTTATATTGTCATGATTCATATTATATGAACCAGTTTTACGAATAGATGGTAGTACTTCGTCTGCAACCCAATCTTGAAACCTTTCAGCTTCTTTCTTTTTGGATTTAAAAATTAATTTATATACTCCACTTTCAGTTAGAAAGTTCTCTCCTGCATTATTTAATTTTCGGATATGCATATTGTGCATATCTGAATTAGTCAGTTTAACTACCTGATTATCATTAAATTTTCTAATACTGCTGTTAACATCTGAAATCTCTAAACATTTTGCTACATGTTTTGGATTAAATAAAATCTTTCCCTCAAACTCAAATATTTCTACTTCCTTACCTTCAAATACCATTAAATTATTCATATTTTAATCTCCCTTTTATTTGATTAACTAAAGAGATTAGAATATAGATAACATTAGACTAATCTCTTTAGTCTTTTTTTTATTTAATTATCAATGTTATCTTTTAGATTTGTTAACTTAGAATTGCATCCATGATTTGCTTTTTAGAAATGATTATATTATTTTAACTTAACAAACTTTTTCTTCTATAACTGAAATCCACTCATTCTTTAACTCTTCAACGTCATTCTCAAATAACTTACATGCTATCTCATATAATTGAGGTATCATGTTCATTTCTCTTTCAATATAATCTATCTTATTTTTAATTTTAGGTTTAATGTCACAATTATTGATTCTTCTCTTTAAATCGAGGTGATATTTTTTCTCAAACTCACTATATAATAAATTCCATCTTTTACTAAAACTCTTAGGCTCTGCTTTATATTTAACTATCTGGTTTATCCTCTGTCTTTTCTCTGCTAGACTTATATCTTCTACAAGTCCGATTATCACATCTTCCTTATGGACAACTTCTTCTTCCAGTTGTTTTCTTTTCGCTCTCTCCTCTTTTAGGTCTGTGGCAAGTCTTATGATTGTGTCTGGATTAGATAATATTTCCTCTATTTTTGAATTAGTTAAGTATCCGCCATGTTTACGGATATTTGGAAGAACTTCATCAAATACCCAATCTTGAAATCTCTCCGCTTCTTCTTTTCTTGATTTGAATATTAGTTTATAAACTCCACTTTCAGTAAGAAAATTTTCTCCTGTATTGTGCAATTTTCTAAAGTCAGTACTATTGATTTTAGAATTAGTTAACTTAATTACTTGTTTTTCATTCATATTTCTCAAATTTTCATTTACATTTTTTATATCCAAGCACTCTGCTACATGTTTTGGATTGAATAAAATCTTCCCCTCAAATTCAAATACTTCAACTTCTTTCCCTTCAAACACCATCAAATTATTCATTCTCTAATCTCCCTTTAAATTTTATTTTCACCAAAGAGATTAGAACGATATCAATAACCACATACTAACCTCTTTAGTAATACCTCATTATGTAATTATTGATATCTTCTTATGTCCCCACATAAACAACCTCGTGTTTCACGACCCCCTTACAATGTCTTGAAATTATATCATTTTGCTCTTTCATCTTTCACAAGGCAGCTATGAAACATCGCCCCCTTCACAGTTATTAAATATATATTTTAATTTTATTTAGTTTAGCGAACTTTTTCTTCTATCTTATCATCTGTCATATAAGCTCCATGTTTTTTTATTGTAGGTAATACTTCAGTTGTACCCATCTTTTGATTTTTTTAGCTTCTACCAATTTAGAACTTAAGATTAAACTATATAATCCACTTTCGTTAATAATTGTTAAAATTTGTTTTCCTCTAAGGGTGTCGCATTTCGCTACCCCCTTATCTTCTTCGTCTATATGCTTTTTTAAAGCATCTCTTGAATTGGAATACCCTAACATTTCAGCTACATCTTTTCCCACAAACCAAGGTTCTCCACTTTTTTCTAATACCCTAATTTCACCAAACTGCTCGTTTTTAAATATTTCTACTTTCATTTCATTTTTCATTGAAACATCTCCCTATTTTATTATTTGACTAGAGAGATTAGAATAATATTGATTCTACATACTAATTTCTCTAGAAATCATCTTATTATGTAGTTATTAATATTATCTTGAAATCTTTTTGTTCGAATATTTGTTAGTATCAACAAGCTTCACTAATCTCAATGATAGGTAATATCCCAATAGACTTTAATTTCTTATATATCATTAATCTTCCTTTTTGAGTCCACTTAATATCAGTCCTAATGTCAAAGTCTGTATATCCTTCAGCTTGATAATCTCCATATAATAGCCACTGTCCATCCTGTCTGAATTGTATTCTTAATTCTTGAAGCTTTTCATTCATATCATTACTACTCATACCATAGTCTTTTGCTATTTGAGATGTAGTTATTAATCCTTTATCTTTAAGTATCAAATCTGTATAATCAGTTTTTGACTTAAGCTCTCCTATTATTTGTTGTTGTTTATTATTAGTTTCTTCTAAGGCTATTCTTTTTGCTCTTTCTTCTTTTAAATCTGTAGCAAGTCTTATAATTATGTCTAGATTAGATAGTATTTCATCTTTTCTTTCTTTATTCATATAAACATTTCTCCTTTTTTAAATTCATTTTGCATTTTATTTAGTTGTTGATATTAATTAAAAAATATCATTAATATATTAACTCTCTATTTTTAAATAGTATCATACTTTTTTATATTTTACAATATATTTTTTAATTTTATTTATTTTAAGAAAATGTGTATATGAAATATCTTATTCTACTGGTACACCCAATCCATTCATTGTAGTTTTAAAACACTTAGGTACTCTCTCTTGTGCTTTAGCTTTACTCTCAGACATTATATTTGTTTGAGGTCTAAATTTAGGTTCTTCTCTCGTGCTACCATGAGTCCAAACACTACCACCTTCAAATCCATACATAGGGAAGAAATGACCACCTCTAAGAGAACTCCATCCTCCATTATCTTTTATCTCAGATGTAACAGAATTTGCAGTAATCTCAGCTATTTCAGAAGCATCTAATAAATCTCCTGTTCTTTCATAAATAGTTGGGATAAAACTTCCATAAGCCTGTTTAACTACCTCTTCTTTCATAATTTCCTTCATTTCTTCTCCAACTTCTGGCATAGATGCAGCAATCTTAACTTTAGTATAAGCAACTAACTCATCTAAAGACTTAAATACCATTTAATTCACTACCTTATCTTTGATATTATTCATTTTTTCAATTTCCTCAGTCTCTTTAAGTACTCTATCTTGTAACATTTCATTTTTTAACTGACCTAATTTAATCTCAGTATTCATTAGTAAGGATGCAGTTAACTCATTTTCTATTTGACCTATGTGATACATCACAGTTTCTAATTCACTAGATATATTACCATTTATCAAATCTTCTATTTCAATATTTAGTTCTATATTAGTCAACCTGTCAACCAACATTTTAAGAATATCTTCTTGAGACAATGCTAAATCTGGACTTTCCATACCAGCCCATATTTTATTTAATATCTCTTCCTTAGTTTTTTTATCTGGATTCCTAACCTCTATATACTCCTCTTTACCATTCTCATCTATGATTGGTATTATAGCTCTTACCTCATCTTGCATTAATCTATCAACTTGTATTTTACTCATATTTATCTCTCCCTTTTATTTTATTATTGGATATTTACACTTAATAGAAACTTTACAGTTCCCAGTAAATTTCAATATATTTACACCCTTTTTCAACTTTATCCATTTCCTATTAACTGTACTAAATCTATTTTTCCCATCGCTATTTAAAACAGTATAGTATAAATTATCTATTGTTATTTTTTCATTTAACTCTAATCCAGTTATGATTAAACTATCTTCTTCATTATCACTAATACTAGCATTTCTAATAGTTATATCTCCATTTTCCAAACATTCAACATCAATTACTGGGGCATATTCTTCATCTACATTAGATATATTATTTAGTTTAATTTCCCTTGTATCTTTGACAGTTATTGATTTTTGAAAATTTTTATATGCATAATTTGTGTATGGCTGGAACTCTATTTCTAGGATTCCATAACCTAAGTGATTGAATTTTTTAGTTATTTTTTTCATTTTAAAATAATAAATATTTTCTATATTATCTTCACTAATAAATTCTTTAAAATCTGAGGTTGTAAGCCATCTACATATATCTTCTAATATATAATCATTCCATACCTCTGGATTATTGTGTTCATCTACTAAACATATCATCACTGTAACAGTCTCTATATCATTTTCATCTAAAAAATAATATGGATTATTATTAAAAGTATTTTCAGATTTCAAAGGCTCACTATAAGACAATCCATAGTTATTCAAAATATCAGAATCCATAGTTACTAAAATCACACCATTATCTCTATTATATCTTCCATTAAAGTAAAAATTTTCTGAATTAAAAATAATACTCATCCTCCTCATTGTTATTTATAACAATACACCCATCAAATAATAACATCTTAGTTTTCAGCCTATCAGATATATTTGAATCAATTTTATTGTTGTTTTGTTCTATATTTTTATAATAAGAACTTCTTGAGATGCATAAAAACTCACATAAATGATTTATCGAAGGAAAGTTTATTTTTTTACCATTTGGAAATACCAATATTTTTTTGCTGGATTTGATTTCAGATGCTTGAGTGCTAGGATTATAATTACAGAGCCTTAATTCTGCTCCTATTTTCAAATATCTGCATATAGTGCTAATGTTTAAATTTAATATATGTCCTATTTTTTTAGTACTTCTAGTTCCATTATTCCATAGTTCCCATGCTTTAACACATAGACTATTCTGACTTTCTTCCCATGCTTTATTCCAATCTATATTACTTAAATCTAATATATTCCCTAGTGACTTAGTAATATTTTCTTTTAGCCAAGCCAACTCAGAATTTCTACAATCTATGACTATATATTTTTTTTCTTCTATTCCATTTTCTATAGCTAATTCTTTTTTAAATTTATCATTGATTTGTTCTTCTTTTAGACTTCTGACTTTATTTTTTACACCTTTTCTAAGCATTTGTTCATAATGTTGTTTACCATGTGTTTCAATTATTATATTTAATTTCTTTATATAAAAATCATATCTTATATTGTTTGTTATCCATAAAAAATTTAAATTCGATGGCTGTGTAATGAATTTTAAATTTAACTGATTTAATATACTAGACATAAATTTTTCTGGTACTGAAATACCATCTGAACAATATTCGCAATTATAATTATCTTTATTTGAGAACTTAGATAGAGTTTTTGGATTACTACTAATTTTATTGCATCTGGGACATTTGAGATAAAATCTTTTATTTGAATTGGCATAAATTAATTTAGGATTAACATTATTTTTATGCTCATCCATATATATTAAATTTGCTATATATTTATTTTTATATAGAATTGAATTTTCATATTTTTGACAACACTTTGGGCATCTTTGACCTGTATTTATAAAATTATTTGCATTTACTTCATATATGTTACCACAATACTTGTGTTTTATTTGTATAAAAGGATTATATACTATTTTTCCATTTGGTAATTTTTCTCCAGCTCTAAAACTTTTTATGTATTCATATTCCCCATCTTTTTCTACCTCATATCTATATCGGTATTCTATTTCTTCATATTTACATTTTTTACACTTAAACATCTTATCATATCTTATATTATGCCATTTTCTATTTTCTATAAGATTTCCACATTTACATCTCCAATTATGATTGTATTCTTTCCCAAAATAAACATTATCAATTAATTCTAAATACTTATTTATTAAATGGTTTACTTCTTGCTTACTCATTCCTTTTCTTATTTTTATATCTTTCAGCTCTATAAAAAATCACCTTCTTTCATTTTTTTAATTTCAAATGCGATTAAAATCAAATACAAAATTAAAAAAATAACCCCTACTCAATTAAGAGTAGGGTAATTCACTATTTCTTAGATTTAGTATCTTTTTCGTCTATTAGCTCAGCACCAAGCATAGAAGCCATTCTAATAGGGCTAACATCTTCATTTCCAACAAATGCAAATGTCACATATTCTTTATTTTCATCTGGTAAAACATCTAGTGTCATATTAAATCCAGATGGATTTTCAGCAGTAAGATTTAACTCTATACTTCTTTGTGCTTTAGCATTTGGAATAGTCATGTATAATACCATATATTCACCGTCAGCAGTTTTAGCCATAACATCTGCCTCTACTACATAGTTTGGAGCAGTAGATTCTTCTTTTATTTTTATAACTTTTGCTTTTGGTAACTCTTCTAAGTAAAATACCGCTACTTTATCACCTGCATTAAAATCAGCAGTAGATATTGTTATCTCCGTATTAGAACCTGTTACAGTTGAAGTAAATTGTAATTTCTTAACTAAAGATATACCATCTTTTTCAACACTATATACAGATATACTATTAGTGACTGGTTTTACATTTTCTAAAGTAACTTTCTTAGTACCATCAGAAGTTAATAAT
The DNA here is from genome assembly GCF_056716065.1 of Clostridioides sp. LIBA-7678. Classification (NCBI taxonomy): domain Bacteria; kingdom Bacillati; phylum Bacillota; class Clostridia; order Peptostreptococcales; family Peptostreptococcaceae; genus Clostridioides; species Clostridioides sp. LIBA-7678. The sequence goes on from NZ_CP196990.1 coordinate 52,290, forward strand.
TTTCTTTTACCAACCTTAGCAGATTCTTCAACCATATCAGAAGCTAATAACATTGCCAGTTGTGGCATTTGTATTACCTCTTGTTCGAGCGATAAACTACAAGTCACGCTGCCATCAAAGGCAATGGCATTTGCACCTTTAGCTTTTGCATATACACTTTCTGAATCCAATTTAAAGTTAAACGCATTTAAATCAGCTGTATAGAAAAGTGGTTCTCCAGTTGTTTTATTTTTTACTATTATATTACTTGCATCTTTTATCGCAAATCTCATTATTTAATCATCCTCTCATTTTTACATAAAAATAACACTGCTATTTAACAGTGCTAGTTTGTATTTTTATTTCTTTAGACCAATGTTTCATTTTATCTGTATCAATTTGATACTTAAAAGACCATGCATAACCTAAATTTTCATCATAGTTTTTAAATTGTATCTTTGTTTTATAAGTATTTATAAGTTGCCAATATGTCATATTTAATATTTCATTTATAGAAATATACCCATCAATATTTTGAACTACATTTATATAATCACACAGATGATAAGCTTCCTTTTCTTTTCTTTTTCTTTCTTTCTCTTTGAAGCGTTCGATTAACTGCTTTTCTCTTTCAGAGCCAGTATTTTCAACCCACTTGTCTTCATCATCTTTAAATAAATTCTTTTTATCAATACAAAACATCTCTAAAATCAAATCTAATACTAATTCAAAGTCTTCTCTGCTTATAAAAGCATTTTTCTTCTTATCATCAAATTTAATTAAAATACCAGTTTTAATATTATTCATATACTCAATATTTTTAATATTAGTTTTATATAATATAGATAAAGATTTTTTTATCTTGTCACTAAGTAATTCAACTTTCTCAGAAGAGTCTTTTTTTGATGTCAATATCATTAAATCCAAGATGGGTATGGTGTCATATTTGCACCTTAATTCAAATGATTCCTCATTACATAGTTGAGAATAGCTCTTTTCGAGTATTAAAAAAGGATTTACTATTTCTAAATTAGCCATATTTAATTCAATAAGTTCTCTAATAGTTGGTTGATATACAGTTCCTAGTGTTTCACTTAATTTTATCGGAAGTCCTGTCACATAATAATTTTCTAACATTACATATCACCAAAGCTTTCAGCAGACACAGTTATTATAAAACCATTGTAATCTGTACTTAAATTGTACATTTGGTATGTATCTTCTAATTTAATTTTACCTATACCAGCTATTTCTTTATTTTCAGTTATTGTATTAACAATGCAATCTACCAGTGCGACATCTCTTAAACCATTTATTGTATCTTGACATTCATCGTGGCAGACAATACCAATTTCTATCTTTGTTTTTTTAACTGTTCTACTTGCTTCAGAACAACGTCTATATTCTTTTAACATAATATAAACTGAAACATCTGCTTCTTTTAAAACTTTTTCTACTCTTCTATTAAAAAATACTTTCTTGTTTCTAAGCTTTTTAACTGGATTTTTTATATCAGGCATGGATAAAATATCTTTTTGGGATTCATCATTATAAATCATAAATTTAGCGAAATCTTGATTTGACATCAGAGTTGTTCCTATATTGCTTATCATTTTGTTAGGGAAAGCCATATAAGCTAATAATATCTACCCCCTTAGTGTTATCTTTTTAGTATCTATAGTTTCATTTGTTTCTTTGTCTTTTGCTAATAATAAAATTTCTAGTCCAGAGTATTTAGCCAATACACCACTCTGTAACGTGCATGTTTTCTCATTTTGATTAATTATATTACAAAATCTATACTGCTTGTCTAAGAGCCACTCAACGTCTCTCATATAGTCTATAGTGTATTCATTTTCTTCTCCTAAGTTTATAAATTCATCACCTATTATTTTGTCAAAAGGTATAATTACATTGTCATTTTCAGATAAGTCATTCCAAGCAATATTATTTATTGTATCGTCTTTTGAAATTAAAGCATCCTGTAGACATATAGCTTTTATAAGTCCATCTGCTCCTGTTTCTCTGCCATTGTACTCGAAATCATTAATTGATGTAACTCTAAAAACAGTCTTATTAGTTAGCATTATTCTAGTATCAATGTCTATAGTCTTTGTTATAGGATTACTACCATAATAAAGTTGCCTTTTAGTGTCAGATACAGATGTGTATTTATTATCTGCCATACCATCTGAATACAAAGTTAAGTTCTCTACTGAAATTGGAATCTTATATGATTGACCTTTATACTTATAATTAAAGAATTGATTACATCTTTTTATTATAAAATGCTTATATGTATCCATTTCTTTATGTTCTTTAAATACTGTCAACCAATAACAATTATCATAAAAAAGATAACAACCTACATCTACATTCAAATCTGATTCAACTAATAGATTTTTTTCATCTAGAGACCTTTTATCATTATTAGTTATATCATTAATTGCAACTACAGCTCTTTTAGTATCTTCTGTTATATAAACTTCATCTATATCAGTTATTGGTACTTCAATACAAGTTGGTGTTTCTTTTAAGTATTTCTTAAAACTTAATCTCAGTTGTAATATTCTTTTTTCTTTAGGAGTTGAACATCCAAGACCAATTCTTTTTTTATAATTACTAATATAACTATTCAATTTTATCCCAACCTTTAAACCCTTTATATACATATCTTGTCTTATATTTGGCAAGTTGTTCTCTAATTTGAACTTCTAATAAACAAAGTTTTGCTAACATATTAGCACCAGATTTGGTATTATAATCTGAATCAGTTAACATCTGTTTTAAGTTTTCTTCTCTAAGAATCTTAGGTTGAAGCCACCAAATCATCATTCCATAAGCTAATATAATTATTTCATCTAAATCAAGGTCTGAAATTATTTCTCCTAGATATTTATTCTTAAATAAAATTTCTTCCTCTGTTTCTGTTTCAAAGGTTATTACACAATTTTCTTCTTTAAATTCTATAGTATAATCTTTATTTATTTCATATTCTTTATTTGTATTATTTCCTATTAGTTTTATTTCTGCATATTTATTATTATGTTCAATAATAAATTCTGATTGGCAAATTGGAATTGTAATACATGATTCTTCTTGTCCTATTATAGATAAATCTTTTTTACATTCAAAAAAATCAAATGTAGCCTTTTGAAGATATGAATACATCATTTCCTCAATTATTTCTTCTTCAAGTAATAACATCTCTTCATCATTTATTAGAGAAAGAAATTGTTTGTATATTTCTTTTATGGGAGTAGCCATAACATCACCTTCCTTTTATAAGATAGGTGATGTTATACATCACCTTAATCCTCAAATAAATTTTGTAAACCTAACCTAGTAGCTATTAAATGCTCTTTATAACGAGAATCAAACTTACCCTTTTTATACAATTCGATTACTCTTGAACCTAAACACTCTATTAAACCATAATTGGCTTTTTCAACTATATTCACAAATCTATCATTATCTAGTTTTAATAATATATAATTTATGTAATCTAAGTCATACTCATCTAAATACTCATATATGTCTTTCAAATTTAAATATTCTAATATATCTTCAATTGTATAGTCATCACTATCAACATCAACTATAGTTATAAGATAGTTTTCAAAATATCCTCTATGTTTATTTGATATTTCATATAAATCAGATAACAATATAAATGTTTTTTCTCCAACTTTATTCATTTCAAATATTATTCTTTCATCTTTATCTCTATAAAGAACAGTGCCAGTATCTAAATTCATTATTTCAACTTCTATTTCATCTTTTAGTTTTCTTAACTCACTTCTTAATTGTTTGTAGCTCTTTCTTGAACTTTTCTTTTTTAATATTTCAGTTTCGTTAATTTGTTCAACTCCATTTAAAACATCTTTTTTTACTTTTCCAGCCATTTATAATCTCCCTTCTAAACAATACTATTGTATTTTATACATACCAAACTTAGAAGCTACAACAACAGCTAAATGCATTTTTCTTGACATGAACATCTCTATTTGTTGGTCATCTCTACCTGTTCCATCAGTACTTTCTATTATTAATGTATCGCCTTCAAATCCTAGTTTGATTATCTTTTCATCATTTGGTATAACATATAAAATATTATTACTTAATGCCCACTTATCTCTTTCAACATCATAATAGTTAGGCAATTCTATTACTGGTGTCCCACTGAAATTTTTAACATAACCAAAATTTCTCTTGTCATCTTTATCTAAGTCAGCCCCAACACCTTCTATATTACCAACTGCTTCTGGAGTCCCATATATAGCCACGGATTGTCCAGTAGCTCCTTTTACTTTATTAACTATTTTCTTCAAGTCTTTATCTGAATACGCAGCACTAGTTTTTAAATTAGTATGTACAGATGTATAAGCTCCTTCCATAGTAGATGCTATTGCTTCTGCTATATGATGCTGGAATGTAGCTGATACTCTATCTACCATCTCAGACCAGTCTATTCTTCCAGTTATAAATCTATCGAATTCTTCATATATTGCTATTGCTAATTTAAATGCAGATGTAGGAACTTTTTTCTCTAATAGTCTTTGTCTTCTTGTGCTGTTCTTACCTTCAGCTATATTTGCTATTCTTAATAAATCAGTATTTTTAACTGTAAATTCTTTCTTATTGCCTAAATCAAAGTTTTCTACATCACAAAAATCTGAAAATGCTTCTTCAGTTAATCTATTTACTTTATCAGTTATTGTTTCAGATAATATTTGAAATATCTTATACTTATTTTCAAAGAATGTATATTGCCCCCACTTACCTCCACATATATCTATTATTTCTTTTCTCAATGCATCCTCACACTGAGCATAATTTTTTACTTTTTTATTTAATATATCATTTGATAAATCTTTTAATGCTATTATATCTATAGCCATCTTTTTTCCACCTTCCATTAGTCATTTTTTGCATAAAAAAAAAGAACTGTCTCCAATTCTCCTATTTGTTATTACATAAAAGATATGTATACTGAATCTTGTCCATTAAAGTTATATAATTCTTCAACTCTTGCAACTACTACCCCAGTAGTTTTTTTTGTCAACTTATATGTATCCGTCTTAAGTTCTAATTCGTCACCAACAGCTACTACACCATCAAAATGTTTTTTAGCTAATGTCATACATAATCCTCTATGAGGTAACCTAACTCTATCTATTTCATTTGCTTTTAATTCATAATCTCTTTCATCTAATCTTTCATCATATTGAAGTGCAACACTATCTAAAATTCCAAATCTGCATCCTTCTGATAATTTTTCTATTTTATAACAGTCATTTCCTAATTCTGAATCTACTAAGCCACCTAACGCAACTATTGCACCATTTTCTAAAACATCACTGCCATTTTTTGCTGTTACAACATCTGGATATTTATCTATATCACAATTTAATATCGCTTTATCTGCCATTTTTATATCTCCTTTTTTATTTTTTCATAAAAATAAACACTACTTATTTGAGTGTTTTTTCAATATTTGTTCATATGATTTTGTATTTTTATTTTCATCTTCTAATGTAGATGAATAATTTATTTTTGCTTCTTCAACTATAAGTCCCTTGTCAGAATTAAATTTCTTTGTGTTTTCTTTTAACTTAGCATAATCAAGTAAACTTAACTCTTTTCTTAGCTCCTCTAAAGATAACTCTTTGTTTATAGCTGATTCTTTAAAAGTCTTAACCTCATCCTCCGTTAAAGAATTAAACTCTGAGATAACATTAGAAATTTTTTCTTTATATTCTTCCATTTCTTTATCGGCTTTAAATTCTCTTAAGTTTTCCAGTTCTTCATTTAAATTTTTTATTTCAGTCTCTTTTTCATTAAATTTCTCAAGGACTAAATCTTTTAAAGTATCCTCTTTAGAAAAAATTTCTATAACTTCTCCTTCTTTTTTCTCTCTCCATTCTTCTATATATGATTTTCTGTTTTCATAATCTAAAACAACATCATCTCCATCTATAGAATATGGTATACCATAATAGTCACAATAATTTATATTATCTTCTAATATAGCTATTTTTTCTTCAGGTAGAATAGTTCTTAAATAATATTCTCTAGTTGTGTATTTACCTCCCCAGTAAGGGTCTTCAACCTCAACCATCTTATTTTTTAATTGACTATTAATAGAAATTCTTATATTTTCTGTTGATAGTCCATAGTTCTTATTTGTACTCAATATATCTTCCTCCTTTCCTTCAAACGAATACATTTCTTTGCAAATATCATAAATTGCTTTTTTATATTTTGAAAAATTACTATATGTATTTATAGATGCCCCTTCAATTCCAGGTACAACATCATCTCCTAAAATAGTAATTCCTAAAAAACTAAACTTTTTAATATTATAATAACCATCAGCTTTATCAACTTCTCCATCTTCAACTGCTATTTCCATACTTACACTTTTTGACTTTGACTCTGTCAATAATTGATATGCTGAATTAGAATAATGTTTCCATATAAGCCCTGTACAGTTTAGATATGTCTTTCCATCTTCTTCTGTATAAGTTATTTCAGTATTATTTGGAATAACTCCAAGTGGTCTTTCTAAGAATTTATACTCTATAGAATAACCATCATTATCCTTTACAACTTTAGTTATCATATTATGCTCATCAAAATCTACTGCATTTTCTTCATCATCATATTTTATATATCCAAGTATTGGTATATCTGATAAAGTTGATTCTGCTTCATTTATAGTTGGTAAATCAAACTTAGTTTTATTTAAATTTTTGCCTTCATGTAAAATTTTTAGTTTTACATTTAATTTTCTATCATCTTCTTCATTAGAAAATGTCTCAAATCCACATGGAATACTAACTACTTTCAACCTTTCACCTCCTTAAATAAACATTACATCGCTAAAACTTATATCTTTAAAATCTTCCTTCTCAAAATTAAGTATTTCAGTAGGTTTATTTTCAAATAAATAAACTGATTCTTTACCATACTTATTTTCATTAATAAAAGTAAAGCCTTTTTTAATTAATTCGTCTTTTTTATCGCTTGTAAATGCAATAATAAATCGTTCATTATTTATTCTCATCTTTTCTATCTGATTTATTTCCATTTGTATCACCATCACCTTTGTCTTCATTAGTAGGTCTTCCAGCGTCAGCATTTGAATATGTATATGAAGCTTGTTTTACTGGTAATAAATCATCTATTTCCATTAGTTGTTCTGCTTTATATAAATTAGCAATTTCGATTGGTTCTTTTCCAGTACTAGCTAAATATACTAACCTACTATCTCCTACACTATTTATATTTTCTCTAAGTTGTTGTGATATCTTAGATTGGTTAAAATGAGTTGTCCCAACAAAGTAAAGTTGAAATGCTTTAGATGAGTTCTTTTTATTTAGTTCATAATTTATCCATGTTTCTATCTCATTTTGAATCCTCATAGGTATTAAACTATCTGCTATAACACCATCTGCAATTGATTCTGTATTTATTTTGTCTGAGTTAAAAAGAGCTGTATTGATTCCAGCATTATCAAATATAAATTCTTTTGCTTCTTTAACATAATCATTAATTTTTGATTTTCCATCACTTAGATTAATCCCTTCCATATCTAGTGGGGTTACTGCTACAGATGTCCCTGCTGGTAAATTAGATTTTATATCATGGTAGTACGCACTTAATAAATCAAAGGAAACTAATGGTTCATCATTTTTACCATAAGGTACTTTTCCATGTATTAACTTAATACTTTCAATAATTGCATTAGAACCTTTTAAATCTTTCATATCTTCAAGCTCTAAAATATCATCAAATAAAAAGCTAAAAAATGGTACTCCTTTTGTCGAATCAATATCTATATTAAATGCTACAGCATTATCACTTAATTCATAGTATTTGTTTTCTATTAAGTCTTCTTTTTTTAATCTTCCATCATTTAATTTTTTATATGCTTCTTGAACTTCTACTGGAAATGCTGATAAAGTCTTTCTATTTATTTTTCGTAAATCAATACCATACCTTAATACCCCATTTACTTTAGATGTTGTTGTGCAATAAGAAGCTGGTATTTGTTGCATCATTATACATTTTGAATCTTCAATTTTATATAGATATATTTCTCCTTGTTCTAATACTTTTTCAGTTATCCAAGGACAAATATGTTTAAGTTGATATTTTTTTAGAAGAGTTGCTGATTTAAAAAAAGAATTGATATAATCATTTTTATCTTTAAATTTAGAAATGTTTGCTGGTATTATATAATGGTCAAATGTATTCATGGTTGAAATCATATTTAGAATTCTCTTATATGTACCTGATGTTTCTTTGAGTAAAAGGCTAACCTTTTGTAGTAATTCTACATTTTTGTAAGGGTCTGTCATAGCTTTTCTTACTTGGTCTCTACTTATATTTCTTATCTTGTACATTTCATTTGACAGATTTATAGTATTTTCTATCATTGCATAATTTCTTTGTCTTAGTTGCTCATTTAAGTACTTTATTTGGTCTAAAGTATAATCTTTTTTATCTCCTTTGAGTTCTATTATGGTTTCCACCTCCTGACCAGAATGAAATTATTTGTCCATTTTCTTTACTATTTCTCTTTTTTAATTCTATATCCAGTAAATTTGCTAGATAATTTCCATATGCTAAAGAAGAATATCTGTCTTTTCGTGCTTTTCCTTTTTCTTTAACTTTAAGCCACTTTTGACCATCATTTTTAACAGTTTCTAAGTTAATTAATTCGTTTACAAGTAGCGTAGTTTGTTTATATGGCAATATCATTCTTGCTTGGTCTATATAATTTTTCTTTGCATACCCAGATGTACTACTTAACATATCATTTGCTTCTACATCATTTATAGGTAATTTTATTCTATTTTTCAGGAAAACATCCAGTAAACCAATTATACAATCATGATTTATTTGTCCATATGCTTTAATTTCAAATATAACTGGATAATTCTCTTTTGTAATAAAATTATTATGTAAATGATTTGTATTTGCATGAGAAAATGCATTGTATTCCTTATTTCTGGCATCATCATAATTAACTCTAAGTAAATCAGATAAAACACTCTGTCCTACTCCTTGAGTATCTACAACTAAGAAATCAGCTTCAAAATCAAAGAATAATTGTTTTAATCTTATTGCTTGTTTATCTGGTTTCATACCATTATGAGATTCTATATGAACAACCATTCTTTCATAATAATCTTTCTCAGGCAACAATCTCCAACATGTATATACTGAGTTATCATTGTTATCTCCTTCTGCAATGGCAATGTCAGCAGAAATTATTCTTAACTCGCCTTTCCTTTTTTGTAAATTACACTTAATCTTCCCATTTTTAGCAGACAACACTTCCAAATCCGTTGGAGGATAAAATGGATTTTTCAATGTCCTACATGGATTTACATAAGATGATTTAAATATCGCATCTTCATTTTCTCCAAAGAAAAGTGATTCCATCTCCATAATCCAAGAAACAGCATCCATTTCTCTTTTCATTTCATCTGCTCTTTCTTTATCTAATATCCCATGATAAAGAGAAAGTTTATAATTACAATTAAGTACAAATTTATCTCTACCATCTATCATATCTTTCACATACAATTTAAATTTGTCATATGCTTCATGCATTCTAAACCATGCACTACTTAAATACAATTCTTTATTAGGTTCTGGAGGATAATCTTCATATTTCCCATCTTTTTTGAATTTTAGATTTCTACTTACATTTAAAAATGGTTTAAGAATTCTATCTTGTATTTCTTTTTTTACTAATCTAAATTCATCCACTATAAGTATATTAAAACGGAATCCTCTCGATTGCTCATTTGAGACTATTGCTTCTATAGTGCTTCCATTGTGAAATGTAACTTTGGAGAATTTATTGTTATATTCTATTTTTTTTATTTCTCTGGCCAACATAGGAGATTGTTTTACTAACTCTTTCTCTATTTTCTCCCTTATAATAAGCTCTGCCTGTGATTTAGTAAATGCAGCTATACCAATTTTAGAATTTGGATATAAAACGGCTCTACAACATGCATATACAGCAGCAATCCAGCTCTTTGCAAATCCTCTAGCACATATAAGCATTGCATAATTACATTTATCAAACATATATATAAGAATAATTTGAACTAAATATAAATTAAGGCCAAAATAATCAATACAAAATCTATGTGGATTTTCTCTATAGAACTTAGTCCATTCAATTATTCCTTCTTCAAAAGCTTTACTTTTATCTAAATTAATTTCGTTATTATTTAATTTTCTAGTCTTGGTCATCATTTGGATTATCCTCACTAGCTAAATCAAACACTTTTCTCATTTGTCCTATAAACCATTTATCAATATATGTTTTTATTTTATCTACATCTTTAAATTGTTCTGAAGACTCTCCTATTGGTCTATAATTCTCTATTTTGTCAACCCATGTACCCCATGTAATAGTCTCATTTTCTGCCAAATTGGCTTCTTGAATAGGTTTTATATTTGCATCATTCGTAAGTTTTGATATTAAGGTATTCATTTTCTCAAACCCTGTAATATCACTATTTCTTAGTGACTCATTACTCTTCAATAAACATTTAGAAATTTGTTCAAACAACATTTTTTCAGCAGGTCTTTTACATTGATATGCCATAGAAAACTCATTAAATTTACTCTCTAAGAACATATAATCTTCTTTTTTTAGCCCCGGCCCCCATCTTTCAACCATCTCATTATTTGTTTCTATTTTATTTAATTTACAATCAGAATCAATATCATCTTCAATTGAATTTTTTGAATTAATGTTATCGAGACTTGATTTACTTGCATATCTGGCATTTGCTTTAGTCTTCATGTACCCGCCTAACCATTTAGATTTTCCTTTAGTTTCCTTATTGACACATGAATTATACAAATCTTCATCATAGTAAACATCTAACATTATAAATAATCTCTTTGCTGCTATTTTTTTATCCCCAGCATACTTGTAAACTAATTCATCATACAATTCTTCAACACAATTCTTACACATAGGGAAAGTACTCAAGCTCTTATGTAATTTACTAGAGCTGCTATAGAAATCTCTTGCTGCTGACTTTTCTTCTCCACAACAAGAACATTTAATCTTACCTTTTCTAGCTATTTTTATCACTCTCCTTTTGAGATGAAAAAAGAGAGGTCAGCATGAAACTGACCTCTGAAGGGAGATTGAATTTAGCCCCATTAAAGGACTAATACAATACCATAATGATAGAATATTATCGTATTAGTCCTTTAATAATTAGCTCTATTTAAGCTTAATATTATAAGTACATAATCTTCCATCATCATTGAATATCATAAATTTCTGCATTGCATATGAGCTTAATCTTAGATTCTTAGCATATGTATCAGTTCCAGAAAAACTTCCATTTACACATATTTCACTTTCTCCATACGTATCTTCTTTACAATTGTGTAGATGAGCCATAAAAATAAAATCAGGAATGATTTTTATAAGAGATGTTAATTTAGGAATTGCAGTAGACACATTATCTTTATCTCCATGCACAGCAAAACATGTATTTCCACATATTTTAGTTACTATAATGTCAGTGTCATATATGTTTTCTTGAAAAATAACATTGTCCATACTTTTAATTCTTAACTCTATATATTTGTTTATTAATAAATTGAAACTGTCTTTATCTAAATTTTCATCTTTCTTTGGAAGAACTCTGTCATGATTACCTCCAACTGAATAAATTATAATTTGCTTAAGTTCTTTAGATAATTTATATATAAATTCACTTAATATCTCAGAGATTTCTATTATTTGTTCAACTACATTTTCCCTGTTCTCTAATCTTATTGAATTATGTATATGCCCAGAGATTAAATCTCCAAGTAACATTAGATGCAGTCTCTTAACCTTATGTAACTTACTATATTCAATTACTCTATCTGATAAATATTGTATTCTTAACTTAAATATTTCTGAATTATATTTATTAAAAGCATTTATTGTTTCTAAACCATAATGTGCATCAGAAATAAGAATAAGAGCTTCTTGATTTGAAGATTCATAGTTATTGTAACTAGAATCGCTTAGAAATGGTTTATGAAGTGATATATCATCTATTTTATTTTTAAATAAATCAATTATATTATCTATTCTTGAATATTCTCTTATCTTTTTATTTACCAAAGACCTTTCATCAGATAATTGTACTTTAATTTTTTTCAACTCTAATATTTTTTCATCTATTAAATCAATTTCTTCTTGGGTAGAATTATTTTGTATTTTAGAATTAAGATAATCAAAAGCCTCTTTCAAACCATACGAAACTTTTCTGCAATGGTCAGCAGAGCATTCTAGGCCTAACAATTCAACTATCTCTCCCCAGTCTAAATCTATCTCTTTATTAACTTTTGCTAATCGTATTCTAAAGCTATAATCAATTAATGATTCATTTTCTTTTTGTTTTAATATATCTTTCATATTCAATATCTCCCTATTTTTCAACTAAATCTCATTATCAATATATTAATAAAAAATAAATAGTCCAATGTTAATTTATTGGACTATTGTTTCACTAAATCTTATTGTTATATTTAAATCTGTATCACCAGTATACTTATCCAAAACATCACTAAGTAATACTTCATGGTCTCCATCTTTCAGATGTTCTATAATTTTATATGTATTATTTTCTTGTTTTATTATTTCACATTTTTCTAATACTGTTCCTTTATTATTTTTCATGTACCCTCACCTTTTTTATAATTTTGTTAACTCTACTGGGAATATATTTATTTGCAAATTAGGCAGCCTTGTAGCTAACAATAGCTAATATAAGTTAACGCATTTAGCATTTATCAAGGATTTTCTATAACTTTTTTATTTTATTTTTACTATTTTAATAATTTAATCTTTTATCCTTGAGATTTTATATTTGAATTTTTAACTTTAAGCTTTATATCTATTGTTCTCTTTTATACAGTACAATCGTTTCGTTTGTATGTACCCATCACTTTTATATAAGTAGTTTGATTTTTAACCCAAAATCAATGGGAACTTATAATTTATGTTATTCACCTAACCTGCAAATTAAAAAAATAGTCCAATTAAGGACTATTTTAAATCTACATCTATAATTGTAAGTGCATTTGATGTACTCAATGCAAAATCAACTTCTTTTTCAAATTCTTCTATTTCATCCCTTAACTTTTCTATTTTCTCTCTTACTTTTAAAGGGTCTACTAAAGACCATTCCTGTTGTTTTTTATAAAATGAAATAAGTTCTGCTCCATCTTTGCTTTTTTCCTTTTCCTCAAACATTTTGTCTGTATTTCTTTGCACTTCTTCATTTCTACGATTTACTTCAGACATCATACAATCATAGTTACTAACCATTTGTCTCAACAAGGATTTATCTAATTCTATACTATTCTTTCTTTTTATTGCTTCTAAAACTGTATAATTTTTATTACCAATTTGAACATTTGTTATAGCATTAGAAATATTAATTGCTTTATCTAATGCATTATAATTATATATTAAATCTTCTATTTGCTGGTATTTACTTGAAACTTCTGCATTAAAATCTTCTACACTTGTTTTTGTTTCATATACATTTTTATCAGAGCCTTTTTTAGTACCAACAATTTTAAAATTACTAATGCATCTATCTATCTTATCTTCTAATAACTTCTTTTCTGCTAAAGCCTTGTGTACATTATATTTAACCATGAAACCATCTCCCTTTAATTAAAATATTTTCTTAATCTTTTATTGGAAGAGAGGAAGGGATTCGAACCCTCACATCAATTATAAATTGACCTAATAGTTTAGCAAACTATCCTCTTTACCACTTGAGTACCTCTCCATATTTGGCAGGAGTAAAAGGATTCGAACCTTTATAGCATATATTTGCACAGTTTTGGAGACTGCTACTTTACCAATTAAGCTATACTCCTAAATACATAAAAAAGGAGTAAACACTCCACATTGAATCATACTCCTTCTTAAACACTGATTATTATGTTGTCCACTAATATTGTGTACATTCGTCACATGAAGTAGCTTTTAATCTATATGTATTAAATTATAATAATAAATCCGAAAGCTTTAGCTGAGGATAACAACTGAACGGAGTGAAGGCGTTAGTAATAGCTACCGCATCACTAGCGTTCTTTGGTATCACTTCGGCTAAAGCCTTGTGATTTATTATTATAATTATAAAATATAATCTACTTATCGCATATTTTATACCTAGTAATTCTTTTACTATTTAATTTTCCTCTAGTTTTTTCAATTTTATAATTACATTCTTTTAGATACTTAATAAATTTATTAGCAGACATTACTCTTCTTTTATTATCTTTTAACTCATATGTATTGATGATATTTTCCAATTCATATTTAAATAACCATTTATTTAAAAAATCATCTTGTATAACTAATCCTTCTTCTAATAATTTATTTTGTTTCTTTATTTTTTCTTTACCTATTGCTGCATCTATATCAGCACAACCTTTACATTGTCCATTATTCCAATAATGTAATTGTAATTTTACTTCATAGTCCAATGCATCCTTTTCATTTTCAAAATATTTTATAATATCAACATTATAATTATTATCATTACTCTTTACTATGTTGTCCCATTTTTCATTTCTGATTTGATTATAAATTCTGTCTCCAATTCCTTTTCCAATATAAAAGACATTTTCTTTACCATTATGATCTATAATGTAATGTTTATAAACATAATATTTATCCTTTTCAAAATATTGTAAATTCATAATATTCACCTTTAATAATATTTCTTTCAAAAAAATCCGATGACCTGCATATTGATATATATATTTATATAAGTATGCGAGTCATCGGAAAAATTAATATGAGTTGTATTTTACTAGTTTATTATTAATATCACTATTATTATTTCTATACCTAAAAGCTTTAACAATTATATCTAATAACTCTTTATTTTTCATAACATTAGTTCTATACTCTGTCTTATGTATTTGATATAACTTAACTAATCCTATTTCTCTTGCAAATTCATTAAATGCTATATATTTATCTTTCTGAGTTACATTTAATTCATGTTTATTATGTTTCACCATATTTACTACTCTATTATAATTTTCTCTATCTTTTAAAAATGGTGTATTTGCTATAATTCTACATGCATTTAGATAATCTTCATATAAACTGTTATCAACTATGATATTGTCTTTTCTTTTAAAGTTTATATTTTTATCTGCTACCAGTCTCACCTGATATCTAAAATTATCTAATTCTTTATCTTGATTTACTCTATTTTTACAATTTTCTTTATGTGGTATTAATTCACTTTTAATACTTAAGACATCTATATCTTTAAATGTAGCATATGTAACTGTTTTAGATAGATTAGAAGGCATAAAGATATTATTTTTAATTAATTTATTTTTATATCTTGATATGGTACTTTTGTCTATTCCCACTATATTTGCAATTTGATTCGATGACAATACACTAATATTTCCTTTTATATCTTGCATACTTAAAATTATAGCCATATAATATAATAATTTATCTATATCTACTTTACTATCAAATTTCCAAACATTATAAGAAATTTGTTTAAAAATATCATATGCTATATATTCACTGTCTTTTATTTCTTTTTTATAAAACTTTCTTTTTTTGCCTTTTCCATGATAAGAAATATTATTTTTTTCTAATTTGGTAATACATTTTTTAAAATCTTTATATAATGTATTTTCACTAACACATATTATCTTACTTACTTCTTTTATACCTATTTCCTCTATAGTCTCACCCTCTCTTTCTTAATAAAAAGAAAAAGAAAGACTTACTGCTATCTCACGACATGTGCTTTCTTTTTATTTAAAAATGGAGATTAATGGAATCGAACCATTAATAATCTCCTGTATCTCCACAATGATAAGTCTAAGTAAGACTTATCTATTTTATTTTGAATTTTATTTAGTTTATAATTATTTTAATATCATATGTTCTTTTACAAAAGAAGTTATAAATTTAACTGTTGGTTTAGTACTGGCTGGTACAATATATTTTTCTCCTTCTTTTCCTGGTAAAGTATGTGTTTTTTCACATGCTTCTATTTCTTTTCTTCCTATTTTTAGAAATCCACTTATAGTAGCGTCTTCACCTGATTTAAATATATCTACAACTAGTTCTTTAAATGCATCTAATACTACATCTACTTCTTTTTGTTTTAGCTCTAATCCTTCTTCCTTTAGTTTCTCTTGAAATAATTTTACATACTCATTTTTTCTCATTTTCAATCTCTCCTCGACTTTATTATACATTTTATTTATTTGTAGTAGTATTAATTACCACTACATATATTAATGTCTTTTCCAGCCGATTTTATACCCTGTTTTGCAAACCATCTTATCTACAAGCTTTACACATAGGCATATATCCCTTTTTACCATTCTTATCAAACCTTTGTATTAGTTTAACTTCTCCGCATTTATTACATTTTTTATATTTTCCTTTTACTAAATAAACATAGTAATATTCATCTTCATATATCTCAGTATATTTATCTATAAATTTATTTACTATTCTATCAATATGTAAATTTACATTTTTTTGTGCTATACCTAGTTGTTTTGCTATTTCATTTTGAGTAACTCCCTTCTCCCATGATGATAATATAATTTTTTGTGTATCAGTTAATTCTATTTTATTTAATATATCTTGCTTACTTAATGCTATTTCATCTATTAAGTTTTCATTATAAGGAACTTGTAGCAATGCTTTTACATGTACTGGGTCAAACAAATCTATCAAATCACAATCCATAATATTATTACCACTATCTTTTAATGGAGCTTTCCATACTATATTTTTTTCTTTCTGAATTTTAACTTGTAACATATCATCTTGAATTTTTGGTAATTGATTAATTATAAATTTATAAACATCTCCACCTTTTTTTATCTTAAGCTCTTTAATATCCAAATTTATATTTTTAGCTAATCTCTCCCTATGTTCTTTATTTTCTTTTAATTCTAATAAGTATTTCTTATACTCATAATAATCTTCTATCTCAGAATATTTCTTTCTATCTTTTTTAGTTATTTTTAGGTCTGGAGCTAGTTTGAAATTCTTTTGATTTTTTAATATTTTTATTGGTTTCCCATTAGAGCTTTCACTATCTCCAACATCATACTCTACTATGTCCCCATGTTTTCGTATTTTTTTTTCTTGTTGTTCACTTCTTTTGAACTCTGTGAAAGTATTATATACCTTTATATTCTCTTTCTTTTCTTTCTTCTCTTCTTTTGCTAGTAAATATGTACCTGCTGCTTCTAAAAAATGACTTATATTGGTATTAGACCACAACGTGTCAGATGTGTTTAGATTAGCTTTGCAAATTCCAATATCAAATATCTCCTGCCAAAATTTATCATCACTAAATTTAACTCCTTTTACATCTTTTAAGTTTAATAATTCATCAATAAGCTTTTTTCTCTCTTCTAATGTCTTTACTTTGTGATTTAATTTATACTTATAATTCCAAATACTTTTTTTATCTATACTTCCTCTAAATTCTACTCTTTTTAATGCCATTTTTCTTCCCTTTCATCACCTTTATGTATATCACATTTTCTACCTAGATATAAACATTCAGGACATTGATATTTGTCTTTTATCCCTATAATATCCCATTCATTTAAAAAATCATTATAGTCCTCTCTCAGATTTTCTTTTTTCTTTTTTTTCATTTGATAACCCTTTCATATACTTATATTTTTTATTCTTTTTCATATATTTACTCCTTTATTTTAATTTTATTTAGTTGTTAATGTTATTTTTTATATGAACCACCTCTTTATTTTATGCTGAATTAATAATACATTATTACTTTATTTTTATATTATAATAATAACATTTCTCTTTTAATTTGTCAACTTTTTATGTTTTATTTAGTTTATTATATGTTAATAACCTGTGGATTTGTTGTTGATAACTTGTGGATAAGCTATATTTTTATCCACATTCAAGTTTTTTATCTGTTGATAAACATGCATTTTATAGCCAATTTTAATTAATTTTAGATAGTGCAATTTTTCGATGTACCATCTCGTGGTATATCGGGGCAAAATTTGAGAAAACGTTGAAAAATAGGGATTCTTTCGATATACCATCTCGTGGTACATCGAATTTTTCGATATCCCATACTATGGGCGTACCATGAGATGGTATATTAATATAAACAGTCTTTAATATATTTGTTTTTGTATTTATTTGTTTACATAAAGGGAAAAATTACCTTGAAAATTTGCGGATTATAAACTATAATAAGCTTAAAATAAAAAAATAGGAGGGTGCAAAAATTAAACTATGGTAAAAGAAGAGATTTTTAAAAGTAGAAGTATTAGCTTAAAGGCAAAAGGTTTATATGGAACTATCTCAGCATTTAAAGATGAATCTTATTTTTCTAAACAGTTTTTGATGGACTATTTAGATTTAGGAGCTTATGCGTTTAGGATGGCTTGGAACGAATTGAAAGACAAAGGTTATCTTGAAGTTAATAAAAAATTTGTGGATGGAGCATTTGTCTATGAGTACAAATTACACTAAGTAGGAGTAAAGTATGGATAATATAATAAAAATTAAAGATGGTGAGGTTTTAGATGTTAGGCTAGAAGAAGATAGTATTCTTTCGCATGGATATGGTATATCTCCAAAATATCTCATGCGAAACAAGGACATTCCTGTCTACTCAAAAGCTATTTATGCTTATTTGTCCAGTTTTGCAGGTAATAAGAAATACTGTCATCCTCGAATGGAAACGATTTATACAGAACTAAACATAAGTAAAAATGCATTTATAAA
The DNA here is from genome assembly GCF_056716065.1 of Clostridioides sp. LIBA-7678. Classification (NCBI taxonomy): domain Bacteria; kingdom Bacillati; phylum Bacillota; class Clostridia; order Peptostreptococcales; family Peptostreptococcaceae; genus Clostridioides; species Clostridioides sp. LIBA-7678. The sequence goes on from NZ_CP196990.1 coordinate 71,125, forward strand.
ATATGTTGAAGTTCTAAAAGAACGTGGATTTATAAAAGTTTATAGAATTCAAAATGAAAATAATTTGTATGGTAATAACGTATATGAAATAGCAATGTCTAAATCAAAGATTCGAGAAAATGCAGAAAATTACACGAAAACTAAGAATAGTAAGAAGAAAAGTAAAAAGTCACCTACTGAAGCTGCTACTTCAACAAGTGACTCGAAACGAAAAACTTTAAATTCAATTAATGTTAACAATATTATAACACAAAAAGAAAAAGATATTCAAGTATTAAAAGAGAATGGATTTACTGAATTAGAAATATATTCTATTTCAGAAGAAAAGATTAAACAAGCAGCAGATTCATTGAGAAAGATTAATGCAAAAATATCTAAAGAAGAATAAATTTAAAGCCATTCTAAGAGAATTATTTCCATGATATGAATAAAGTAACATGGACAAGCATATAACTATCTTAAAATGGCTTTTATTAAATATTTTCGATGTTATTATTCTAGGCATCTAACTATAAATTAATAATTATTTTTAATCAGGCATATTATTAAATATATTTTTAATAATAGGATTTTCTTTCTTTATCTCTTTTTTTTCTTCATTAGCACTTGTTTCTTTATTTATTGCATATACTCCATTACCTAAACATTGTTTTAATAATTTATTTTCTTCTTGAAGATTCTTCCACTCTAATATTATTCTTTCCAAAGCTGTATTTCTACTACTTATATTTTTATCACTCTGGTATTTTTCTATTTCATCAAATATATCCTCTTCTAAATAAAAACTAGATGATTTTTTCATATAATATTCACTCCTAGAATTGTTCCATACCTACTTCAAATAATCCTTTTGCTGTAGCCATTTGAGCATCTTGAGAAACTTTGAATCTATTATCAAATGTCATATGTAATGCAGTACCACCACTTACATATACATCCATTTCATCAATATTTTTCCATTTAGAGGCAATTCTTTGAGCAGTACTTTCAGAGGCCATTATATAAGCAACCTTTTTAAGTTCATCATAGTCATTAGAACTATCTATTTCATTAAGTTCTCTTATTATCCCTCTATCTTTTAATTGCTTCTGAACCATTGTTAAAGCATCCTGATTGCCAGCTTCTAATGTATCAGATAGCTTATCATTGAATACAAATCCTTTCTCAAAAAAAGACATCTCTGTACTTCTAAATCCTATAGAAACCATGCCAACTGCTTTATCTTCATTTATTTTTCCTTCTAATGTATGAAATAAAGCTGCATCCCCTTCTCTAAAAATTGATATATCAGATATTTTTATCTCTTTATGCCCACCTTTTATTTTATCTTTTACTTTAAATGTTTTTCCTTTATATGTGTCTACAACTTCTTTTAATGTTGTTTTCCTAAAGGATTTATATGGAACACCCATCATTATTTTTACTTCATCAGCTACAGCTATTTCATTAATGGCAGCAGCAACTAATATTCTCATTGTAAAAGAAACTTTAGAATCATCAGAATTTCTTATAGGTGTTATACTTTCTTTTTCTGCTAATGAACCAACAAAATAACTTACACTTTCAAAATCTATGTATATTGGATTTTTATATTTCTCAAAATCAATATTTCTTCCATCACCGAATACTGACTTAAATAAACATTCTTTAACCATTCCATTATACTTGCTATATCCTTTTACATATCCTCTTCCTATATCTAAGCCTATAACTTGGTAATTTTCTTCCATTTTTATTCCTCCTAAGTAAATATTTTCTATATATATTATATCATATAAATAGTTAATTTTTGCATTAGATTTGCACAAAAATTCAACTATAAAATGACAATTTATATTTATTGAATTAAATTTGAATTATATTAAAACTAATTTAAGTGTAAATATAAACTAATAATGATATTTATAACCTTTGATAGTTTAAATACAGTGTATATTAAGTGTAAATATGAACTAATAGGTAAAAGTATTTTAAATGATTTTTTATATAGATTTCATCTTGTGAGGAAATATTAAAAACTTTTTTTACATACACTATCTAAATTTAAAAATTGCTTTACGAATTTTATCATTTTAGGTTGATTTTCTGGAGTATAATGTCTACGAAAATTGATATGAAAAATTATATGGATTACTATATATTTTTCTATAAAATAGGCATATTTATATGTTTTAATCTTGAATAAATTGTATGAAGTATATTTTGTTTGAATTGTATTGTATTTTAAGTAAAAAATGATAACTTGATAGAGTTAAAATTTTATCTATATGATTTTGAGATATTCAAATTTAAAACATACACTATTTAAAATTATTTTATGATAATTATAGTTGATTTATAGATAAAAATATAAATTTTATATAGTTGGTATAAAACATACACTCCATGTTGACGTTTTATCCTTATATTGCAAGCATAAAGTAGACACATGGTTCTTTTTTTATTGTAAATTATAAAAGGAGAATAGTAAATTAATCCTATATTACAATCATCGGAGACGGTCTAAGATTGCTCATGAGTGTATGTTTAAAATTTCAAATTAGAGGTGTAATTTTTCATAGGTGCTTATTTTAAGGCTAAATAAAATTTGAGATGTAGATGAGAAAGGACTATGTGGCGATAACGATTATCAATAGCGACTAAAGTATGAAAATAGCCCCCATTCCTTGCATTTTAAGGCTAACGTCGCATAATGCTTTTATTATACGACGTTGTTATTATGTGTTTAGAAAAAGGCACTTACTTAGTTCAGTCACATAGAATCTATGTTTTCAATAAGACTTGTAATAGGTTAATACAATAATGTAATAATCATCTATATTATTGTATAGTATTAAAATAAAAAAATTCTTTCTTTATAGATGTGTAACTCTTACATTTTCACCTTTTTACTTTCACATTTACTTTAACATTTTCACATTTCATTCTTTTCACATTCTCTCTGTCTCTTACTTCTCTCTCTATCTTTAAGTATCACTTTTCATTTTTATTCTATTCTTACTCATTCCTCTACTACTATAACTATATAGAAACCAACTTATCAACTGTATAAAATGCAAATATAAATAAAACTATTGACAAACAATGTAAATAAATGTATTATATAAGTATCAAATAAATAAAATCAAAAGGAGACATACAAATGAATACTTACAATGACACAAGTTGATTAGAACACGACGATTAATTGAATATAACATTTAGATTATGTTATAATAATATAATAGGAGCGTGGTCGTGATGGATGAAAAGATATTAGCGTTGTTAAATGAAATGAACAATAATATTACAAGTATGAGACAAGATATTACAGATATGAAGCAAGATATTAAAGACTTAAAAACTGGACAAGTTGAAACTAATAATAGACTTGATATAGTAGAATCTCAATTAAAAGAGAATACTCAAATTCTTAAAGCACTAGAACATAAAGCAGATGTAAGCAAAGCAGAACATGACAAAATGTCTTTTGATATATCACGTGTTCAAGGTGATATGACAGAGATTAAACAAGATTTAAATGCAACACAAATTATAACATCTAAGAATTGGTCTGATATAGAAAAATTAAAAGCAATTAAGTAGAAGCAATTAATGAAAAGATATTGAAATTATTACAAGAAATAAAATTATAATAATACATAAAAAGTACTTGACATTTTGTTAAGTACTTTTATATTTTTATGATTTTTCCCCTCACTCGCATATTGATATATATATTTATATAAGTATGCGAGTGAGGGGATTTTTTGATATAACTATATAATAGTATATTTAAACAATATAATATACTATATGAGCTATTTAAATCCATTTTAAAGGCATTACAATATATATCCTTTATGTTTGTACCTTTAGATTTTAGAATCGAATATAAATAACTGGAATAACTTCTTGAACTTAAAAGTTTTAAGCTATAAGTAAAATTTTACTTGTATATTATTGCTTATATTAGTATAATATAATTAAGGTAGTGTTAAGTACTACCTTATATAATTTAATATTGGGGGTGTCTTAAATGATAACCAAAGACAAAATAAAAGAGCTAATCGAGTTGTGCCACCAACTTGAAAAGCTCATAGTACAAGTGTTTAAATCACTTGAACAAATAATTTTTGCTTTAATCTCATTTATAGGCTTGTTATACATATTAATAGATATGATTAATAACTAATAACAAGATACAAGATACAATATACTTATAAGTAGTATATTATAGGTATATTGTAACACACCCAATATTAAAATTACAAGAGGTGATATAATGAAGCTTAATAAGTTAAAAGAGCTAAGAGAACAAAAGGGTTATACCCAACAAACATTAAGTACTAAAATGGGTATGAGTATAAGGGCATATGCTTATAAGGAAAATGGGCAAAGAGATTTTTCAGTTGAAGAACTAGAACAAATATTATATTACTTAGATATAGATGCAAATGAATTATTAGAACCACATAGAAAAATAGATTAGTTTATAGCTAGTCTATTTTTATTGTTACAATATATTACATAGACCATTTAATGCCATTTTAAGTATGTTATAATACATTCGCCTTATGTTTGTACCTTTGAATTTTAGAATCGAATATAAAAATAAGCTAGATGTATAATTCTAGCTTACAGTAGTTTTTTTAGTGTATTAATTTGTTCTTGTACTATTGTTTTACTCTTAGTATCTAACTCTCTATAATTATCTAATAGTTTAACTTCTTCTTCTTCTAGTTGTATATTTTCTTTTAAATCTGTAAGATATAATATATAATCTATACTTACATTATATATATTAGATAATTTTATAAGTGTTTCATTATCAATTTTTCTTCTGCCTGTCTCATAGTTTTGTATTGTTACATAATGTACATTCAAAAGCTCTCCAACTTGTTGAGTTGAATATCCTTTTTCTTTTCTTAGTTCTCTCAATCTATTCATTGTATCACCTCAATTCTTTATATATATCATGTTTGACAAAATTCTATTCTTAAAATATTATATAATATATACAACAAAAAGGGTGTGATAAGATGAAACTTGATAGACTAAAAGAGCTAAGAGAACAAAAAGGTTATACACAATTAGAGTTCTCTCTTTTAATAGATATAAATTACAAAACATACAATAGAAAAGAACAGGGAAAAACAGATTTTACCGTAACTGAGTTAGAAAAAATATATAAAATTTTAGATATAAACCCATTGGAATTACTTGATTAGTCAATAGAATATTATATAATATATGCAACAAAAAGGGTGTGATAAGATGAAACTTGATAGACTAAAAGAATTAAGAACAGAAAGAGGATATAGTCAACAACAATTTGCTACTTATATAAATATATCTCAAAGAGCATATAGCTATAAAGAAGCAGGAAAAAGAGAATTTTCTATTTCAGAAGTTGAAAACATCTTAAAAATTTTAAATGTAGAACCATTGGAATTGCTTGATTAGTCGATTAATTCCATTATTTTTTAAAAATAAATCTCAAAAATGACTTGCCAAAAATAAGATAACGTCGTATAATTAAATCATAGCAAAGGAGAACAAGAAAACACAGAGCCACCTCTCAGAGAAGTAACAGGCGAAGAACATTCTTAAAACTCTAGCTAATATCTTAAAGGGTTCTATTAAGAAATATTAAAATCGCTATTAAAAATTACTACCTTTAAGTTGACCTTTTTAAATGGTGTGAATGGTGGAAGGCACACAACACAAATATTACACACAGTTTTTTCTTCATTTTTTAACTATAAAAATGGATTAGCCATGCTAGTTGGTGAGGTGTTCCCAACATTGAGCAAATTAAGTAAGTAAATAAAATTAATAAAGGTTTCCAATTAGAGCCTATAAAAAATTGAGGTATCAACTTAGTTGCTCCTAAAATGGCACTCAATATAATTTAATATGACATAGCAGTTGTGAAGTACTGCATTATCAAAAACACTAAAGATTAAGCATTAAAATTATAGTTTGTACTGCTTAACACCTACATTGGTTATAAACTATCTAACATTTACTAATATAATTTAAGGTCTTTATCTTAGATTATTTTAGTAAGTGTTAGAATAAGACACTTAAATTATGTTATAATAATATAATAGGATGGTGAACGGTATGGATGAAAAAATATTAGAATTGTTACAAGAAATGCAAGGAGAAATAAAAGGAATTAATACTAGGCTAGATGGTATTGAAGGCGATATTAAGGACTTAAAAACTGGACAAGTTGAAATTAAAGATGATTTAAAAGAAATAAAAGGCGATATAATAAAATTAGATTTAAAAACAGAAGATACAAAAAGAAGTATAAAACTTATGCAATTAGACATTAATAAAATAGAAACTATTACTAATTATAATCTGAATGACATTGCAACACTTAAAGCAATTAAATAGGAGTGTGGTATTAATGGATGAAAAAATATTAGAATTGTTACAAGAAATGCAAGGTAGTATTACAGAAATGAAAAAAGATATAGACACTAGATTTAGTAGTATTGAAAACAGACTTGATACAATGCAGGATGATATTACAGAAATTAAATCAGATGTAAAAATTAATAGAAATACATTAGACGTAGTTGTTAAACATACATCTAAATTAGTAGAAGACACAACAGATATTAAAAAGGACTTAAATAAGGTCGAGATAGTTACATCAAGTAATTGGACAGACATAGCTAAACTTAAATCAATTAAATAGTGATACATAAAAAGACACTTGAGCTATTGGATGTCTTTTCTACAACTCTTTAATATGATATTATTATTCTATAATAATATTGGAGGGTATAAAATGAATTTAGAAAGATTAAAAGAATTAAGAGAAGAACATGGTTATAGTATGCAACAATTTGCTACTTATATAGGTTTAGCAACAACAACATACAAAGACAAAGAATCTGGTAAAAGAAAATTTAAAGTTGAGGAATTAGAAAATATTATTAATTTTTTAAATATCAATCCTTTGGAATTACTAGACATAAAAGAAAAAGAATAATATTTTTATAATATCGGTCGTAAAATCGTTGACAAGTAGCGACCGATATTATATAATTAAAACATAGAAAGGAAAAAGTTTAAAAATGAAAGTCGTAAAATCGACCATGAAATGCACATTGAAAACTTAATATGACATAGCAGTTGTGAAGTACTGCATTATCAAAAACACATCAAGTATTTAATAAAATAATTTATGGATTGTTTTATTAAGTACTTGAATATAGTACCGACATTCATGATATAATAATAAAATAGGAGCGTGGTCGTGATGGATGAAAAGATATTAGAATTATTACAGGAAATGCAAGGAGAAATTAAAGGAATTAATAACAGATTAGATGGTATTGAAAATGAAGTAAAAGAAGTAAAAACGGATATAAGTTATCGCTTTGATGAAGTAGACAAGAAACTTGACTACATACACAAAGATATACTTATTGCTAAGACAGATATAAACGAAGTAGATAAGCATTTGGATAGAATTGATGATAATATGAATTTTGTGGAGATTGCTACATCTAAAAATTGGAATGAAATAGCAAGACTTAAATCAATTAAATAGCGATACATAAAAAGACACTTGAGCTATTGAGTGTCTTTTCTATAACTCTTTAATGTGATATTATTAAACAATAATATCATTGGAGGTATGATGAATGTATGAACAGAGAAAAGCAAAAGTAATATTTAATAAAAGTGGTGGAAACTCTAGTGAAAACTCTTATACAAATAGAGTTACAATTCCTACAACATGGATAAAACACATGGATATTACCAAATTAGATAGAGAAGTTATATTGACTTTTGATGGAAATAAAATAATAATAGAAAAAATAACTGAGTAGATGTAAAATCTACTCAAAAAAATGCTTGACTATTCGTAACGAAGGGCTTATAATTAAAATATCAAAACAAACAAAAATTTTTAATTAAATATTCGTAACGAGAATATAATGGTACCTTGAAAACTTAATACGACATAGCAGTTGTGAAGTACTGCATTATCAAAAGTACATCAAGTATTTAGTAAAATAATTTACGGATTGTTTTATTAAGTACTTGAATATAGTACTTACATTCATGTTATAATAATAAAATAGGAGTGTGAACGGTATGGATGAAAAAATATTAGAGCTATTACAAGAAATACAAGGTAGATTTGATAGTATTGACAAACGATTTGACAGTATTGACAAACAATTTGATAATATGGAAAATAGGCTTGATGGTATGGACAAGCGATTTGACAGTATTGAAAATAGACTTGATAGTATTGAGAAGAAACAAGATATTTTATATAATCAAGCTATTGCAACGGCTGAAAATATAACAGAAATAAGAGAAGATTTAGGAGATGTACAAGTCACAACGACATGTAATCTAAATGACTTAAAAGAGTTAAAAAAACTTAAATCAATTAAATAGCAATACATAAAAAGACACTTGAATTATTGAGTGTCTTTTCTATAACTCTTTAATGTGATATTATTATTCTATAATAATGATATTGGAGGAGGATAAAATGAAATTATATCTGTTAAGAGAAATAAGAGAAGAAAAAAAGTATTCTCAAGAAGACGTTGCAAGAGGAATTGATATTTCATTACGTTCTTATGTGAGGAAGGAAAAAGGCGAACGAGAATTCTCTATTTCAGAGTTTGAAAGATTAATAACTTTTTTAGATATTGAAGCGAATGTTTTACTAGAGAAAAAATAAAAATTTTTAAAAGAATATATGACCATTTAGACTTGACAACATGGACTTAATAAATTATAATTAAATTAAGAAAAGGGAAAGCTTTAAATAAATATATGACCGAACGGTCGTAAAACAAATAAAGGGATGGTATAATATGTTAGAAAATTTACTAATGGAATGTTTAGGAATAGAAGAGAGAGAAGAGTTTAGGGGAATTAATAAGGGGATAAATAGAAAAATCAATTTGAATTTAAATTGTGATAGGGCTTTTGTAAGATGTAAATTTAAGAGATATTTATTTAAAATAAATAGCAAAAAAATAATAATGATAGATTCAGGTAATACAAAAACTATAATTGATTTTGATTATTTAGGATTAAATTTTTCATCTTTAGAAGATAGAAACAAAGTACTTGAAATTATTACAGAATGGATAAAATACATAATTAACAATGGTTGGTCTATTCCATATAAAATATATTTCTTAGATTAAAAGTTTTAGGGCATTCTTTAAAAATGCCACTTCCAATATAAAAATTTGAAGGGGGAATAAAATTATGAGTAATTACTATGAAAAAAAAGATGCAAAGGTAAACATAGCACATGAATTGATGGATTTAGGTTGGGATGTTTTTGGATATAAGGCTAATGAAAGTGACGCTATGACTGATTATTATAGTCCTGCGAATTGGGATGGGATAGCATCAAAAAATGGTTATGTTCTTGTTGTAGATAATACTGATACTTATTATAGTAGTTATGAGAAGTATAAAATAGAATATGACACTAATAGTTCAAACAAATATGATAAAATCGACAAATTAAAAAACATGACAATCGAAAATGGTTGTACAGAAGAAGAAGCAGAAACGGCAAAATTAATGCTAGATAAAATAGAAGCTAGTATAAAAGAAAATACAATAAAAGAAATAATATGTGTTTATCCAAGTTTTCAACATGGGAATCCAAAAGGTTCTATATGGCATATTGAGAAAGAAGGGAAAATAATCGCTAAAGGCAGAAGCTTAACACCTTTTGCAAGTGTACCAGATGAATATATGTTTGATATACAAACAGAAACATTTAAAAATGAATATAGATATATACATAGATATAATAATGAATTAGAAGAATATGAGACAATTGAAAGAGAATTAAAGGATTATGAGAAGAAAGCAGTAAAACAATTTAAAACATTTTTAAATAAATTAGAATCAATTGTAGCTACTAAAATTGGAAATGGTGATGATGAAGAACTAGAAATGGTTATTGAAGAGAAAGTAACATATAAAGCTGAAAAAGTGAAAATAGACAGACAAAATGAATTGAAAATAGGCGACATTGTATCATGCAATGGGAAACTATGTGTAATAAAAGAAATAAATGAAACTAAGGGAATATATAGAGCAGTAAAAATAAGTCATAGAACATTTAGAGAAAGCAAAGCAGTAGACGCTAGAATAAATCTAAGTAAAAAATCTTTTGATGCAACATTACAAAGAGGTAATCTAAATGTATATAAAATAGAACAAGTTGAACATATAGAAAAAATCGAAAAATGGGTTCAGAAAACATCTAAATATAAAACTACTAAGAAAAATAATACTAAAGTAGAAAATAATATAGATAGATGTAATGACATAAAAGTCAATTTTAATGAAGAAAAAAAGGGCATTGAATTATATTTTAGTAATAAACCTTCTGAGAAAGTAAGAAGTAATCTAAGCCTCAATGGATTTAAATGGCATGGGCTTAAAAAATGTTGGTATATAAAGGATACCGAAAAAGCTAGAACATACTTGAAAGAAACTGGATATATAGAGGAATTACAAGAGGATAGAAGAGAAGAAATTTCTGAAAAAGAAATAGTGGATATTTTGAAATATGCAGAAGAGTATAAAAATCAAGTTTTAAATGAGGGAATAGAAGAAAGAAATAACATGTACAACATGGAAACATTGGAAGATTATGAAATAGTCGCAACAGGTTCTGAGTATTATAATATTACTCGTAAAGCTTGCGATTTAAATGATTTAAAAGATTTCCAAGAAATAGAAAAAGGGATAGTTAAAAGAATTATTAAATTATCTAACAATAATTTTGAACTATTCAGTAGTAATCTTTTAACAGATATTAAATTCTTAGAGCGTTATGGTGGCACAGGATACAAACATAAAATAGATGATACTAAAGAATATGATAGTGACTATATAGATACTCATGTGGAAGAATTTGAAATGAATGAAATATATATACTTATCTGTAATGAGGATGAAACTAAATATATACTTAGTAATCCTCATGGATATAGTTATTCACGATATACAGGTGTTTTAGATATGGATAAAGGTAAAGAAATATTAAAATACTCAAAGAAAATTAAAGGAGGAATAGATAATGAAGAAATTAATAATCAAGATAAAATCGTTGTTTAAAAAAGATTTAGATAATAGTTATTGGAGCAATACAGAAAGTATTTTATTAAAATATGGAAATAGTAATCAATTAGAATTATTGAAACAAGCTAATAAATTATAAAGGGGGATAATCATGAGATACATTTCAAGTCTAGGAATTTATATCACAAAATTAGAAGATTTAAGGGATAAAATTGATGATGATTTATACAACTGGATAGAAATACATCAAGATACGGAGGGGTACAAGGATAAGTTTGAAGAGTTAAAAGAAGAGTTTGATTATTATACAGATGTAGCAAAATCCAACGATGTATGTTTTTCAGAAATATCATCTTTGTTAGAGAATAGTGTTGAAACTTTACATCAACTTGAAGATTATATAATTGAAACTGATAGATTAAATAGAAAGAAAATCTTAGCTTTTATATCTTCTGTTAACTTAAAAGAAATAGAAGAAACGATTGACTGTAAATAAAATAGGGAGGGCAATAACATGAAAAAATCATTAAAAATATTAGGGATAGTTGTATTAACTACAATGACAATAATAGTATCAAATATAGATAGTATTATAAATGTAAATAATGTTACAGAGCAAAAGACACATAATGTATATTTAGAAGGTAACGACAAGTATATACTATTTAAAAATGGAAAAAGCTTGTTACTAGGGGATGAAACTATATATTATAACAATCAAAATGATGTTGAAGGTATTAAAATATTTTGATATAAAATAGTTAATTTATAGGAGGGTTAATATGAATGATTTAATGATATTTGAAGGTAAGGAAGTAGAAATATTTGAGTTTGAAGGAAAGATTTTATTTAATCCAAGACATGTGGCGGAGTGTTTAGACATAAAAAATGTAAATGATAACATAAGCAAAATGAACAAAAAACAAGTAATTAAGCTGACTAATTCAGAAATCGGAGACCACGATTTCCGAAAATTAAATAATAGAGGAGAAAACTTTCTTACTGAAAATGGAGTGTATAGATTGATATTTGCGTCTAAAAAGAAAAAGGCAGAGAAGTTTCAAGATTGGGTAACGGATGAAGTATTACCAAGTATAAGAAAAACTGGTTCATTCAATATTAATAGTGAAAATATAAAAGAGGTATTAATGCCAGTGATGTTAAGTGGCATGTTGGCAGGATTTGAACAATTATCAATAGAAAATGACAAGAAAATAGAAGATAAGTTCAATCAAATGGAGGATAAATTAGATAAGAAGTATGAGAAACAAAATAATCAATATGAAGAGATAAAAAGTATGGTAGGATTTAAAACTAAAAATACTATGATGTTATCAAAATTATTAAAACTAAAATTATCAGAAATGGAAGGTTATAATATTAATGCATACAGCTATATTTATAGAACTGTAGTGACAAGATTATTTTCAAGATATGATGTAACAAAATGGGAGGATATACCTATCGCTAAATTTAATGAGGTACATACTATGATAGATAAAATAAAAAGTATGGAAGACATATATAGTTGGAATAATTAGGAGGTGTTAAACATGAGTATAATAAAATCTTCAAATAAATTTTATGGAAATATATTACAGAGAAATGCACAAAGAATAAAAATGATAGAACATATAAAAGAAGATAATAGTTTGTCATCTCTAACTAAAATGTTCTTTGAAAATGTAAAAGAATATAATTTATATAGCGTAAAATACATAATAGAAAATGAATTATTTTATGAGATTGTTCCCATTAATATAATTTATAAGTATATAAAATATATTAATATGTTTAAAAATATAGAAAACAATTTTGAAGAAGTTTATAAACTAAAAGCACAAAATGGTTTTAGAAGAACTATAGATTGGTCAATCAATCAAAGTTATTGATAGTATAAAATCCAATTTTAAGATAATAGGGGGTAATAACATGAATAGAATAGTAGTATTTTACGATAATGAAGACCATCCAGTTTTTCAAGTACTTTTAAGAAATGTAAAAAAATATACTAGAAAAAATATACTAGTTGAATTAGTGGAGGATTATATTGAAAATAATACAGTTGAACTTGATTTAAAAGATAAGGGAATATGTGACATTGTAAGTTGGGAAGTATTTACTATAACGGATACAAAAGTATATAATTTATTATTCGATTTAAAATTAGATTATGATAGCTTAATTGATAATAAAAATAATGTAGATACAAGAGATTGTAATACAGAAGATAGTAACATAGGGAGTTATAATAAAGGAGATTGTAATACAGGACATAGCAATACGGGCGATAGGAATACAGGACATGGCAATAAAGGAGATTGTAATACGGGATACAACAATACAGGAAATTGGAATACAGGAGATTATAATATAGGAAGTTTCGATACAGGTGATAGAAATACAGGAAATTGGAATACAGGAAATGACAATAGAGGGAATCGTAACTCAGGACATGATAATATAGGGGATGACAATACAGGATATTGTAACATAGGAGATTATAATACAGGAAATTATAATATAGGAAAATGTAATACAGGAGAATGGAACATAGGAGATTATAATACAGGTATATTTTGTACAGATGCTCCAAAAATTAGGATGTTTAATAAAGAAACTGATTTAACATATAAGGATTGGATGAATAGCGAGGCACGAGATATTTTAAAAAGAAATAGTTATTTAAAAAAATGGATTCATATTGATGACATGACAGAAGAAGAAAAAGAAAATAATCCAGAATATTTAATCAATCATGGTTATTTGAAAGTATTTTCTACATTCAAAGAGATGTATAAAGATATGTGGGATAGTTTAACAGAAGAAGAAAAGAAAATTATTATGGACATACCTAATTTTGATGCTGATATTTTTAAAGAGATAACTGGAATAGAAGTAAAAATAAAGTAATGAATATAAGAATATAAATAAAATTCAACTTTTAAATTGATTAGGAGGAATAAAAATATGAGTGACTATATTTGTAAAGATGAAAAAGGAAAGAATTATGTATTAACTAATGGATTTAGTGAGGGACACATAAGTATGTACACAGGTGGTTATCATTATGAATATAACTGTAGAACAAAGAGGTATTATAGATTAGAAGAAAGTGTTTCTTTAAGAAAAGATTGTGAAGGGAAATTAATTAGAAAAAGAATCAGCAAAGAAATGTTTTATAAAATAATGGAACATATAAAAGACATATGTAAAAAAGAAGAGGAAGAGATTGAAAAGAACAGAGTATATAAAAATGGAATGATAATTAAATGTAGAAATATAGCTAGAGGAGAATTAATAAAGTGCAAAATAATAAATATTGACTATGACTATGACCATGTAGAAGTAAAAATATTAGAATATTTTAAAGGTCATGCAATAGTAGAAAAAGATGATATGGTATTTATAAATCAATTCATGGATAATGAGGGCAAATTCACATATTTAGAAAAAAAGCAAATAGTTATAAAAAGTATAGTTGATAGAATAGTTAAAAATTTTCTTAATGCAGAGTTTAATAATGAAACAAAACTTATGTCTTACTATAGTAAAAAACTATATAACGTATTAAAAAAATATGAATATGGATTACTATATAGAGAAACTAGATGGACAAAAGCACTGTTGGAAGACATAAGTTTATTTTATATAAATGAGAATATTAAAATAGATACAAAATCAGAAGGATTAAAAACTAGAAATTGGGAATATGTAGTTGAAAATTATCCTTACTTCAAAAATAAAATGCAATTAATAATGAATTATAAATGTCCATGTGATTTTGCTCCAATTTTATTAAATAAATCAAACGTTGGTAAAAATGGTTGTATAATATCGTGTAGAGAATGTTGGGATTTAGAAATAGAAAAAGGTTATATGTTGTGTGGAATTTGTGGTGAAAGTGGAGTATATAAGTTAGAAGAACATAATTGTCCTTATTGTAAAGAAAGAGGGTTAATTAAAATAGATCAATCAGCGTTTGAAAAAACAATAAATAAATAAAATTAATTATTAATATAAATGGAGGAAGAAAAATGGAAAGAACATATAGAACAAAAGAGGAAACAATTGAATACTTTAGAATAATCGCATCTAGTTACAAGAAAGATGCAAATATAAATAATAATGAAGTAGCGAAGGGAGAAGTTGAAGCATGGGAGTTGGCAGCGTTTGAGCTAGAAAGAACACCTAAAACAAAAAATGAGATAGTTAAATATTTTAAACAATTAGAGTTTGAATGCGAGAGAGATGCATATAGAAACGAGGACGAAATAGCAAAAGGACAAGCTGAGGCATATGGGTTGATAGCGTTTCAGATAGAAAGAAATATGAAATAATAACACTTTAATATAAATTGGAGGTTTACAAAATGAATACAGTAAATTGTGGGATGATAGTAAAATTTAAAGATAAAAAGAGTAAAAAAGTACAAAAATGTGAAGTGTTAAAAGATAATTTTAGAGAGGAAACAGTTGTAATCAAGTTACTTTCAAAACCATATACCGAGATTACAGTAAAGAGAGAAGACATTTTTACAATGGAGGATGAATTAATGGATACTTTATTTGAAAACAATTATAAAACAGAACATTCCTTTTGTGGCCATGTAACAGTTATTGGAATAAATAATGATATTGAGGTTAACATTGAAGATGTATTTTGGGAAAATAAAAGAGAATATTCTTTATGTGTTTGGTTTAAAGAAAGAAAATTTGATGATGCTGAATATGAGTATGAAGATAAAAATTTAGTATATAGAAAAAGTTTAAGAGGAGCATTGAAGTATATAAAAGAAAATTTAAAATAAAATATTAAATTTAATATAATTGGAGGGGTTAAAATGTTAATAAATCAGGCTAAAGGTATTAAAGTATCACTTGAAACAAGTAGCTTAAGAGAATTAAAAGGATATATAAAAGATTTAAGAAAAACATTATCAGAATATAAATATCAGAATAAGATAGATGAAGTTACAGAATACCAAATAGATAAATTATGTTACAAAATTGATAATACAGATATATTTGACTTAAAATATAAAGAAATAGAAAAATATATAGATAGTTTAATTTTGATACTTGATTTTATCTTTATGAGAATGTAATTAAAAGAATGATTTTAATAAGATAAACAGTTTATCAAGCTATTATCATTATGGGTGTAATACTATAAATCAATCGATAATGATAATAGCTTGATAAAGAATAGAAAATGATTATATTAGGAGTGTGTGAAAATGAATAAAAAAATAGCAGATTTAAATAGAGAAGAATTAAAAAGAGTTTATAAAACAAATAGTAAGTTAAGGGAATATATAAGAAAAGATTATGAAGAAAATCAAATGTACATAATAAGTCAAACATTAGTTTATTTTGAAGACTCATTATCAAATTATTCAATTGATATTTACAACGATAATTATATAAATATTCGTAATAAAGATAGATTTCTTGAAGGAGTTATAAGAGCAAATAGAGACCATAAATTATTTTACAATAATGATGATACAATTCTTTATGAAACTATAGCTATACAAAATAAATTACAATACACAGATTATGACGAGGAAAATTATAAAACATTAGAAACTAAATTTAATTTAATGATTGAAGAATTAAAAGAAAATGTTTTAAAAGAATTTAATAATATGACAATGCAAGAAAGTGAAAGTTATTTGTTTGAAGCATTTATCATGACATATGTTGATGATGAGATTAATGACCATGATTTTTATATAGATGACGATTATGTTTTATATAAAAGAGTGTCATATCTTTAATATAAAATATGAAGTAATAAAGTGTTTAAAATTATATTTTTAATAGGATATTCAAATTATCAAATCACTATTATTATAGGTATATTACTATAGATTAATTGATAATGATAGTGATTTGATAAAACGATTTTAAAAATTATAAAAATGCAAAGGTATAAATACATTAAGAAGTTATTCAAAGAGCTTATACAGACTTGTACAAGTTCATAATTATAAATTAGGAGGGTACTAAGATGAAAAATATAAAAAATATGATTAAAGGGATGTTATTAGGTTTAATTATTATAGGAGTTGTTGGAGTAATAGAAGTTAAGGCTACCGAATTAGATAATTTTTATGTAGAAACTACAGATAGAGTTATTGAAGTGTTAGAAGATGAAAGTGTAGTTCTGTATGATACTAAAGAACAAGTTTATAATTTCTATCCAGTTTGTTTAGGTGACTGGAACTATAGTTTTAAAAATAAAAAAGAGTTAGATAAAGCAGTTAATACTTATAAAGAATTGTCTAGCAATATAAGTCATTCAACTGAAACATATATGGTTAATAAGTTAAATAACAATGGAAACATCAAGATATTTTTAAGTGATGGAAGTTCAATAATTTATATAAAAGATGATAATAAATATTACTTCTATCCTTCTTGTATGGGTGACTGGTATTTAACATTAGATAGTAAAATTGATTTAACTAATTGTATTAATACTTATATAGAATATTATTCTTTGTCAACTGGAGGTGGCACAAATGAATAATAGTGATAAGTTATCTATATTAAATCAATTGGAATACATAGAAAATGATATTGATGCAAGAAATGAAATGATTGAAAAATTTAAGGACTTATTGGTCAAATATCCAAAAAGTAGAGATATAAGAAGATATATCAAACAACAAACTCAATTCTTAAATGGTATTAAATATATATATGATAATTTAGATATTTTGAAGAATATGGTAAATAATGGCAATAAATAAGAACGTTACTAGACATAACAATGTCTACTGAGTGTAAAAGAGGTTCATTTAATAAATACAAAGTTATTATGTCAATTTTTAATTAAATTGTAATTTAACATAAAAATGTAGTTACTATTTTAAAACTTATAATAACTACATTTAATAATTTAAAAAGGGAGATGGAAAAAGTGAATGAATTAAAAGTTAAAGGAAAACAAAAGTTTATGAATTTAGAAATACCAGTTATAGAAGGTGGTTTTGGTGAAGATAAAAAATGTATGACAGATAAGACTATATCAGAAATACATAATCAGCCTAATTTTAAGATAAGAGAGAGGATAAAAGATAATATAAAAAGATTTAGAGAAGATATAGATTATATAGATATTAAACGTATCCTTGAAACGGATACGTTGATAGAATTAGGTTATGCCAAGCAATCCATAACTCAAGCTGATAATATATTTTTATTATCTGAAAGAGGTTATTCAAAATTAATCAAGATAATGGATACTGATTTAGCTTGGGAGATACATGATAAAATAATGGATGAATATTTTAGTATGAGAGAAAAGATAAACGACCCTTTTGAAAAGTTGTCTCCAGAATTAAAGGTTATAATAAAACTAGAACAAAGACAAACCGAACTTGAATCTGGACAACAAGAGCTGGAAGAAAAAGTTAATGTACTATATGATTTTACAACCATAGATTATAATCAGCAAGAAGCTATTAGAAGTTTGGTAAATAAGAGAATTGTACAATTATATAGAAGTTTAAATTTTTCAGCATATGAGGATGCTAAATTAAGAAAAAGAGTATATTTTTCATTATGGAAAGAGTATAGAAGAAAGTTTGGAGTTAATAGTTATAAGAATACGGCTAAAAAGAATTATGAAAGAGCTATTAAATTCGTGGAAAATTGGGAACTTGATTATAATTTAAACAATGAGATATGTATATATACAGTTAAAAATAGTTGAGGTGATTGAGATGAGTATAATAAAAACAACAAATAAATTTCAAGGTAATATATTAGATAGAAATATTCAAAGGATTGATACAATAAAGTTAACAAAACAAGATGGTGGTTTAGTGATAAAGATTAAGAAGTTTATATATTATGTAAAAAAATGTAATATAAATATTTTATTATTCATAATAGAGAATGAGTTATTTTTTGAAATAATTCCAGTTTACATAATAAATAAATATGTAAATAAATTAAACCAGTTTAATAATATAGAAAATGCTTTAGAAGAAGTTTATATATCAGAGGCAGAGAATGGATTTAGAAGAACTATGGATTATTTAGTGAGAAGGATACAATGATTGATTATGTCAGAAATATAATTATATTAGGAGGATTTCATGATATGCTATATAAAAGATATCAATAATATAAGCCTGTACGATGCTTATAGGTGGCATACAATGGGGTTATCATTTATTATAAAAGATGGTAGGTTTAAAGGATTTACACTATAGTTAAATAATTGAGAAAAGGGTAATATAATTACTCTTTTCTCAATTAAACATCATTATTAATAAATATGGTTTAAAAGATAGTGTAAAAGTTAATACTTTTTGTTAAGATTAATATTATAACAGAATTAAAAAAATGGATGGAGATGAATATATTTGATTGAAGATAAATTTATAAAAAATCTAAAATATACTAAAAGTATACCAAATTCACTATATAAAGATTTGAGACATAATTTTTTATTCCACTCAAACAAAATTGAAGGAAGTACATTCACTAGTGATAGTTTGGATGATTTAATAGAACATAATATAGTAAAGGGTGACCATACTTTGGATGATGTCATAACAACAGTAAATTCAAGTTATGTATTTGAAACTATAATAGATACATTAGGAGAAACATTGACAGAAAAGTATATAAAAGATTTGAATGGTCAATTAATGTATAATTCAAGTATGCATAATATGGGATTATCTGGTATATATAAGAAAATACCAAATAGAATACTAGGAACTGATACTATATTAGCACAACCATTTGAAGTAGAAGCAAAGATGTTAGAACTTCTTGAATGGTATAATAATTTGAAAGATATCACATTAAAAGATTTAGCAGAATTTCATTTTAGATTTGAATCTATTCATCCATTTCAAGATGGGAATGGAAGAATAGGAAGATTTATATTACTTAAACAAATACTTGAAAATAATTTAAAGTTAATAATAGTATCGAGTGATACTGTAGATGATTATAGACAGGCTTTAAAAAGTTGTTCTAATGGATATTATAAACCTTTAGAACAATACTTTGAAAGTTTAGATGATTATAAGGAAAAAAATAAAACTTTATGGAATTTTTAATTAAGGAGAGATTACATTATGTTAGACAAATATACGCTAATGTTTAAAGATATCCCTATAGGTGACTTTATTTATAATGAAGATAAAGATATATTTAGTTTTAAATTGTATGATACAGTAGATAATATAAATTATTTGCCACCACTATTATATGACTACACAGATTTAAGGCTTGATTATCACCCTAATGATAAGAATATAAGAGATTTTATAGGTGATAGAGTTATGCCAGAAGAAAGACATGGATTAAATAGTATACTAGAAGGGCTTGGATTAGATTTTTATGATCCTTGGGAGATATGTAAAAAATGTCATGGTTGTTCACATGAAGACTATTGGTGGCTTAAAAAAGAAGGGGATAATTTTGATTGGAGAGAATATCATCAAATTAGTTAATATCTATTAAAATGGTTATTTTAATATATTTTTTAACAAGCAAACTAAAAATTCAAATATCTTAATATTGTAAAAAAATGATATAGTTTAGAGATATATGTAGATAAAAGATAGAATTAAGAGATGAACATAGTATGACAATCGTAATCCCATATAGTATACTTGACTTAGAGGTGATTAGATGTCTTGGAATGATTTAAAAAATAATGATATAACATATATAGTTGAATATATTAATAATAAGTTAAATAATAGTAAGAGCTTGACTAAAGTTGCTATAGAGCTTGGCGTGTCTGAAAGTAGTATAAGAAAATATCTCACTAAAAGAGGTTATAAGCGTATAAATAATGAGTATATATTTATTGGTGACAATGGTATGACAAAGGTAGTAAATAATAAATCACAGAGTAATAATGATAATATATTTAATATGACAATAGAAGATGACAACAGTAATGACATAGTAATTGACAATAAATTTAAAAATAATATAATTTCTTTAGCAAAGGACTATGATAAAATACAAGATGTTCTAAATTGGTTTGATAAAAAAGACGATACAAATGTAAATATAATAGAAGTCGTACAAGATGGAATTAAAATCGATTTACCATCTAAAGACGCTATAAGGACTACTGTTAGATTAAATAAAGACGCTTGGAATTTATTTGATACGTTTTGTGAAAAATATAGAGAATTTAATAAGTCTGATTTGATGAGCATGGCATTATTAGAATACATAAAAAAGTATGATAAATAAAAAAATAAGTATTATAAGCTTTAGTTTTTTAATCTTAATGAAGAGCATATTTTTTGATTGAATTTTGTGCAAAGAGAGTTCAATCAAAAAATATAAGAGATAAACTAAATAAAATAAAAAATATTTAATTAGAAAATATTGACAACTAAATAAAATAGATATATCATATAAATATAATATTGATTAAGGAAGTGATATACATATGACTGCAATAGAAGCGATGGAAGAATATCTGGCAATATTAAAGCAGTATAATGGTAGAGATGATAAAACAATAGCAGCATATAAATCTGATATTCGGGAAGGTATAAAATATTTGTTTGGAACAGAAGACTGCACAATAGAAGAGTTAAATAACATAAATTATAAAGACATAGTAAAAAAATGGTTTATACCATTAAGAAATAAAGGAATAAAAGCTACTACTATAAATAGGAAAAGAGCATCATTTAAATCTTATTATAATTCACTTATAGCTATAAATAAAGTTAATCACAATCCAGTTGCTTATGTTTCATTAGCTAAAGATGAAGAACAATTTCAGAAGAAAATATTAAATGAAAATGAAATTATTAAATTATTAAAAACTTCGAGAGATAGGTATATCAATCAAAAAGATTATAATGCTAGTAGAGATAATTTAATAATAAATATCTTAATAAGCACAGGTATGAGAGTACACGAAGTAGAAAAAATGGATATAAAAGATATCAATTTTGCTACTGGTGAATTTATTTGCATAGGAAAGAGAAAACTAAAAAGGAATGTAGCTTTAAATGAATATGTGTTAAAATTATATAGAGAATTTCTATTCTACAGAAATCAAATGGAAGGAAAGAATGATACAAAAAATAGCAAAGATGCATTATTTTTATCTAGAAATAAAATGAGGATTACAACAAGGTCAATTGAAAGATTAGTAGAAAATATGTTAAAATTAGCAGGTTTAGCACACGTTACACCTCATAGTTTTAAACATAGTTTTGTTTCAACTATGTGTGGTAAAGGAGAAAAATTAGAAACAATAGGAAAAATAACAGGTAATAAAAATATTCAAACTATGTACAAACATTATATGCATTTAGGAGAAGAGCAGGATATAATAAAAATAGTAAATGATAATCCAATTTATGATGAGATTAAAAAGGAGATGTTAATTTAACTTGAATATATTTTTTATTAAATACTTAAAAATTAAAGTACAATTAAGATGAATAAAATATAATAATATATACTTACAGATTATATTGTACTATAATTTATTATATATATAATAAAGGGGAGTGAATTAGAAGTGATTAATAAATTAGAAAGTACAATAAAAGAAGAGACAATGAGATACAATAGAATTAATGGATATTTAGAAGAATTCATGAAAAAAAGTGAAATAGATAAAATAAGTAATTTAACTGAGGAAAATATAGATGTTTTTATAAAAACTCGTTTGATAGGTGAATCTGCTACAACAGTATATACAAATTTAAGAATTCTCAGAGATATATTAAAAGAAAATAAGTATGATATAGATATAGATACTAATAAATATTCTGATTTGATAAAATTTAATGTCAATAAGTATTTTACAAGAAATCAAATAAAAAATATATGTAGTGCTTTTTTAAATGCTCAAGACAAGTTTATAGTATATGCACTTTTTAATGGAATTATGGGAAAAGACTATGTAGAATTAAGATTCTTAAAAGTAACAGATATAGCAAAAGATTATTCATATATAAATTTGCCAAATAGAAGATTCCTCTGCGATGATTATATGAAAGAAATATTAGAAGATGTTGTTGAAGAAGATTATTATACTAAAAGTGAGATAAGAGGAAGTAATAAAGAAACAGAATATAAATTCAACATGGAT
This sequence comes from Clostridioides sp. LIBA-7678, assembly GCF_056716065.1. Lineage (NCBI taxonomy): Bacteria > Bacillati > Bacillota > Clostridia > Peptostreptococcales > Peptostreptococcaceae > Clostridioides > Clostridioides sp. LIBA-7678. The sequence goes on from NZ_CP196990.1 coordinate 94,336, forward strand.
TGTGAATATGTTATAAAAACTAGACCAACTAAAATGACAGATAACGGAATGAAAGCTATTTCTAAAAATGGCATACAAAATAGGTTGAAAACTTTATCAATAGCTTTTGAAGATTTAGATATCCATTTAACTGGTAAGACATTACAAAAATCAGGAATAATTTATGACATGTATGAACAAGAAGCTTATGAATGTATGAATTGGACTATACCAGAAATAAAAAGATACTTGGAATTAAAATGTTTAAAGGGAGATGCAAATAATATATATAAAGCATATCATCAAAGATACCATAATTTAAAGACTAACAGGGAATAGAACTTTTATAAACGTACAAAAAATGTACGTTTATAAAAAAACAACAAGTGTACAAAATCAAAAATGAAAATTTAAAAAATAAAATCTTAAAAAATACACAGAACGACTGTTCGATATGCTATAATATAATTATATCAAATTAGGGGGGAGAAGCAAATGAGTATAATAAAAACGACAAATAAATTTCATGGAAACACTTTAGAGAAAAATATACAACGAATTGAGATGATAAAGCTTATTAAACAAGATATTAATTTGCTAATCATAATTAATAAATTTACATATTGTTTAATGGAAAATGATTTACATAGATTACAACATATAATAGAAGATGAACTCTTTTTTGAAATAGTACCAATAGATGTAATAAATAAATACATGAATAAATTAAATAAGTTTGATAATATAGAAAATGACGTAGAGTATGTTTATAAATTAAAAGCTGAAAATGGATTTAGAAGAACTATGGATTTTTTAATAAGAAGAGTACATTGATTAAAGTTGTTTATCATAAAGAAATTAAGCTATTCTAAGTCACTATTAAATCTTAGAATAGCTAGTAGAATATATTGTAAATTTATATTTTTAATAAATTCAACAAATAAATAAAATGCAAATTAGAAATAGAAGGGGATGGAAATGAAAGAATATCAATTTAATTTATTAAAAAAACTTTGTGCTGAAAAGAAAATACAAAAAGGTTTGTTTAGAAATATTGAAAAATGTGGTTGTGGTGGTAAATGTAATAAGAAGAATTGTAAGATGCTAGAAAACTATAAGGAGGCATAGATGGAGAATCAAACTGAGTTAACAGAAAAAGATATAAGGGATACTTTAAGTGCTTTAAATATTATTAAATATGTTTGCACAAAATCTAAACATTGTAAAAATTGTCCTCTTGGATATATGAAATATCTTGATGAGCATAATTGTATGTTATATGAATTAATAGACAAGGGGTTGCTGCCATGTGATTGGTCTGTAAAAAAAAGTTACAAGATTGTTAGATTCAACAGAAGAATAAAATAAAGGAGTTCTAAAAATGAAGGGTAAGCCAGTGAGAATTAAAAAATGTGAATGTGGTGGAGATATATATGAACTTAACACAAAAATAGGTATTGTATATCAATGTAAAAATTGTGGAGAAATGTATAAATAAATCAATAAAATTTTGGGGCTGATGAGATGAAAGTTTGGATAGATGCAGGAGAATTTTTAGAAAATATTGAGTGTAAAGAACATATATCTGAATGCAGTTTGAGTGAAATGAAAAATATAAATAACCAAAAAGGTCAGGGAAGAAAAAATAAAAAAATAGAATGTTTTAATACTAAAACTGGAGAAATTAAAATATTCTCTGGTGGGATAGAAGCAAGTGAATATTTAAATGTTAGCTTGAGTTATATTTCTCGTTTAGCTAAAGAAAAAAAGACGAATAGTTATGGTTGGAAAGTGAGATATATTTAAGCTATTACAGATATAGCTATTGAATGTAAATTACTAAATTAAGTAAAAATCAGCAGAGCATGAACCTAAAAGAGTTTGAAAATTATGATAATAAAGGTGGATTAAGAATGAGAAAAGAGGACTTAGATAAAAGAATATGTGATGTAGAGCTTGAAGCAGATAATATACAAACGTACAGAGAGTTTATAGTTGAAGCAGAAAAAGAAATAGGAACAGGTTCGGCAGACTTAGACAATATGACAGATGAGGAATTAACTGTGTACTTAGACTTTTTAGATGAATTATTATTGAAATAAAAAGCAGGAGGATATCAAATGGATTTTAATTTTAGAAAGATTTGTGAAAGAGATGAACTTACTGATGATTTTATTATAAAAATTTGTCAGTTATCACATGATGAGTTTGGAGGAACTATTTATGTGCCATGTAATATACATCCATGTGGCTGGGATGAATTAGAAGTGCCAAATCCAAAAGATTTAGATTCAGATGAATTAATAAGGGATTTCTTATTAGAGTATAAATTCGAATGTGAAAATATATCAGGAAATATTTATGATAATAATCATCCATTTATAGGCAAAACATTGAGAGAAATTCTTATGATAGTAGATTGTAAATTTATAATTGGTGTGATGTAAGGAGGAAATTAGTTATGGAAAATATAGAATTAACACCTAGAGATTATTTTGAAGATATTAAAAATAGAAAGCAAAAGAATACAAATGAAAATCTTGATATAGTATATGAAAATTCTTTAATTCTTTTAAACAAATATATTATAACTGGTCAAAAAAAGGGTGCTAAGAAATTAATGTTTTTACTTGAATGTATTGAAAAAGAAAGAAAAATAATAGAATTTGGAGTAGACAGATTTATATATAAAGAAGATGTAGAAAAATATATTGATGATATATCTAAAAATACAGTAAAGATAATAGAACTCGAAAATTACGAAAGAGAGATACCTGATGAAATAGTAGAAGTTATAGAAAAAACAAAAGATATATTTGATAAAATGTATGTTTTGTTTACTGATTATACAGGTAAAATTACAAAGGAGATAAGCAAAGAGAGGAGAGATAAAGACCCAATATTATTTGGCGTTTTTTCAGATGAGAAAAGCAGAGCTATTGTAGATAGATTTTATTATCTTGGAGACTGGGAAGATGAGTATTGCGATTTAACATTAGAAAAAATGATAAATGATTATAAGAAAAAAGGAAAACAAGACATATCAAAGTATATAATTACACCTAAATCATTAGATGAATTAAAAAAAGAATTAGATTCTTTAGAAAAAAATAATGATACATATAAGCAGATTACCAATATAAAGCCATTACCTACGACAAATAACTCTAATGTAGAACCGCCTAAATTAACTTTATTTAAAAAAATAAAAAGTAGATTATTGAAAAATGAAAAGTAATGTTGATTTAACAGCAAATAGAGATTTTAGAAATGGGAGAAAAAGTATTGGTATTTTAGGTATTAGAGAGTTATCAAACAGAATGTTAAGTGGTTTTAGTGATTTTGGAATAGGACATCTTCATGGTAAAAATTTAGAATTTGAATTTGATAGAAATGAAATATTTTTAACTGGAAATGCGAATGACAGAGAAGAAAAAGAGTTTCTTATGCTTTGTGAAGAAAATAAGGTTTGTGTTAGATGTGGAGATGAATTAAGAGAAGGATGGAACAAGATAAGCATAGAGTTATGTAATAAATGTTATGAAATATTAGATGTTGAGTATGAAAATAAAAAGGTAATTCGAGAGTTATTTTTTAGAGATAGAGATGTGAATGCAGAGTTATTTTAGGAGACAGATAAGAAAATAAATAGAGGAGGAATTTATATGCAAAAAGATGTGTGGCTATATAGTTGGGATGATGAATATTTTGCAAGTGATGAATACGAAAGTAAAGAGGAAGCTATTGAAGCAGCTAAGGAAGAACTTAGAAGGTTGGGGGAGTTCGGTAGATTAGTTTATGTTGGTCAAAAAGAGGAGGTTAATATACCCGACATAGATGCAGGAGAAGCACTAGAGCGTGTTCAAGATAAAATTGATAATGAATTTGGAGGGTATGGAGAAGATTGGTTTGAAAATATACGTGTTGAAGATATATTGATACTAGAGAGTAGGATAAGCGAAGTATTTAAAAAATGGATAGATGAATTTGGATATAAACCATATTGGTTTGTTGTTACAGATACAGAGGAAATAGAACTAAATGATGATATTAATGAAAACTAGTATTTTCAGTGATGACAACAGTATGACAAGAATAATAAGTATGTAAGGAGTGATATTTATTAAGAGTTTAAGATGTATATTTAGGCATAAGTTTTTAAAAGATAAAGATTGTTGTTTGATTAAAAAAAATCAACAAGAAACTTACGATTTCGTATGTAAATATTGTGGGGAAACCTTAGCTGAAATAATGTCTATATATGATAATAATAATAGTATAATAAATGAGTATATAATAAGATGTAAATTATTAACATGTGTGAATAATTACAATGGATATTGTTATTCTAAAGATAAAGAAAATGAGTTAAAGTCTGTTTTGATTGGGGGAAAAGTTTAGTTTAAATAGAAGGGGCTAAATATGAAAATAAATGTATGTGTTAAAACTAATAAAGTTGGCTCAGGCTGTGAGTTAGAGCTTGAAATAGATGATGATGATTTAAAAGATATGTCTGATGAAGAGAGAGAGGATTATATAGATAAAATCGCATGGGAGTATGCTATGGAAAGTCTTATAGATTGGTATTGGTATAAGGTTGAGAATTAAGTTAAAATACTAGTTTTAATATGATTTTACCTAGTAGAGTTAAATATAAAATCCGAAAAATAAACTAAATAAAATATAAAATAAGTATTGAAATATAAAAATAAATGTGGTATTATTATAAATAAGATAAGAAATACATCACAGATTATAAATCTTTTTAAAAATAATAACAACTAAATAAAATACAAAATAAAGGGTGGAAAAAATGATAAATGTAACTAATCATGCATTAAGAAGATATATAGAGAGGATTAAAGGATGTGAAAAAAAATGTGTGGAACAAAATCTTAATCTTAATAAAGAGCAGCATCAAACAGATTTAAATAAAATGTTTGAACAAAGTAAATTAATTTATACAGGAAGATTTAATGATAAATATACTGAAACAAATTTTAGACTGGCTGATAATATTATATTAATAACGGATTTAAGAAACACCAAAATAATAACATTGTATAAAATTGAATATGGTTTTGATAGAGAAATTGATTTAAATATAATTGGAAGCTTGATTAGAAAATTAGATGAATCTGAAAAAGAATATCTTAGTATAATGGAAGAAGTATCATCCGAGAAAGAAAAATTAGAAGCTAAGAGGGAAAATTTAGCATCTGAAATAAAAACATTGAAAGAGACTTTAGATACTATGAATGAAAGTTTAATGGCTCTTGATAAATACATTGATAAATTTTCATATAAAGAAAAACAAGCTAAATCAGAAATGGATATAACAGCAAGAAAAATAGTCTATAGTAATGTATATAGAAAAGAAATGCTAGAATGTATTAATTAAAAATGATTAGGAGAATTTTATGAAAATAATAAAATTGACTCAGAATGAAATAAGAGCTATAGACGCTTATATGTCATCAAATCCTTGTCGTAGTGGATGTGTCTATGATGGAATGCAGAATTCAAAGAAAAATTGTGATAGATGCAAACTTGAAAGTGCAAGAATGAGTATATTAGAAAAATTAGATTTAATATAAGGAGTGATATTGTGAGATTTTGGTGTGAAAACTGTAATAAATATTTCAATAGAGAAGAAACATCACAAGAATATAATTATTTTTTAGATGAAAAGATAATTGTATGCCCTAGTTGCAAAAAGGATTTAATACCTATAGCCAGAAAAACAGAATTATCATTAAGTTTTAATAGTGATATAAATCAATTAGCTTATGTTGAATATGATTCTAGCGATTATAGTTTACTTAGAGAGGTAAATTTAGATATTGAAGACATAGTAAAACCTATAAGACATTATATAAAAAGTTTAAATAAAAATAGTTTAGATTTAAATGGAATTACAATAACAATGAATGGCAATAGAGAAGGCAAAAGGCATGATGGATTAAGTTATGAAGAAGGATTGGTTATGGATAATCTGACAAATGCATGGAATGAATTTTGCAAATTGAAAAGACAACATCCTTCTGAATTAGGAGATTTTCAAAATGCTATACATCAAGCCCAACAAATACTAGGATTAAGAGTTCTAAGAAATGATTATCCAGAAGGATGGATTAAAAAATAAATATAACAAGGAGTGATGACATGTCCACAAAAAGTATATTAAAAAACATAGATATAAAAGATGAAGATTTAGCAGAAAAGCTAATATCAGCTTTAGAAGAATCAGAAGATAAACAAGATTTAGATAATAAGAATTTAAAGTTATATTACATTGCAGAAGAATTAATTCGTGAAGGGAAATTTGTACATTTATATATGCATAGAGTTTGTACTGAAAAAGAAGCTAAAGATTGGATGGATAGAATGAAAAAAAGCACTGTTGAACAATTAAAAGTGGCTGAAAGTGATATTAAGTCTTCTTGGTACGAGGAAATTGATATAGTTGATGAATATGAAATCAAATTATCTAAATTAAATGTAGATGAGTAGATTTAATAAGGATAATATTATCAAAAATCAATAAAAGGAGGTTTTAAATGACGAAATACAAAATAAAAGCTGGAGATAATCTTATAATTCATCAATCTAAAGAATATAATATTAATTGGACTCTAGTTCCAGAAGATAAAATTACAAGATGGATGTTAGAAAAAGTTTTAGAAGTAGTTAAAGAGGGGCAATATGATGTTTCTATTGAATGTATGAGTTTAAATATTGGAGAAATAGAATTAAAAAATGTTACACTAACAATGTTTGAAAGTGGGAAAATTATTCTGAGGAATGAAAACATTGAAATATCTGGAGAGTATAAGGTCAAATAGAGGAAAGACATTAGAATGTGACTAAAAATCAGATTTTATAAAATATAAGGAGAGTTGATTATGGAAGAAAAAGTAAATAAAATTCTAAAGAGAGAGGTAAATAATAGTATGGAAAATATATTTGAGACAGCAACACGAAATAAACTTAGATTTGAATTTAGAGGATTAATTTCAGTTGAGGATTTATGGGATTTAAGATTCGAGCAACTAGATGAAGTATATAAAACTTTAAAGACAGAAATGAAAAAAGCTAATGAAGAAAGTTTATTAAAAATAAAAACTAAAGACCAAAAAGACGTAGAATTAAAAATAAAAATAGTTAAATACATAGTAGAATTAAAACTTATAATAGAAGAATTAAATTCAATAATTAATGATTTAGAGTAGTAATTATTTAAAGATGCTCTTGTTTAATAGAGCATCTTTAAATAAAATACAGGTTTTAAAAGGAGAATAATAAATGGAAGTTCAAGGAAAATATAACAAAGCTAAAATATTTACAGATAATGTAGATTCAATAACAATAGGACAAATAATAAATTTATGTAATCAAAAGGAATTTAAAGAAGCCAGTATAAGAATTATGCCTGATTGTCATGCGGGTAAGGGATGTACAATAGGAACAACAATGACTATAAGTGATAAAATAGTACCAAATCTGGTAGGGGTGGATATAGGTTGCGGAATGGCTACTATTCCACTAGAAAAATATATTAGTGATATAAATTATACAAAATTAGATAAGATTATAAGAGATTATGTTCCTCATGGATTTAAAGTACATAATAAGTCAAGAGAAAAATTATTAAAGAATTCATTTAATATAGATATAAACAATCTTAGATGTGATGTAAACAAGACTAGAGCTTATATGTCATTAGGAACTTTAGGTGGAGGGAATCATTTTTTGGAGATTGATAAAAGTGAAAAAGGTCATATATATCTCACGGTTCATACAGGTTCAAGAAATTTAGGCAAACAAATAGCTGAATATTACCAAGATAAAGCTATAAAATATTGCGTTACAAAATATGAAAAGTCATACCATGATGCAAAAGCGTTTTTAATAGCTACTCTAAAAAAAGACAATAAAGAACATTTGATAAACAAATATTTGAAAGTTCTTAGTGATAAAAAAGTGAGTAAACCAAATGATGACTTGTGTTATTTAGAAGATAATTTAATGGAGGATTATTTGCATGATATGGGTATAGCTCAAAAATACGCTGCTGCAAATAGAATGGTTATAATTGCAGATATATTATTTAAGTATAACAACTTAAATATAAACTATGAACATTTTATAAGAGATATTAAATATGATGTTATAGAATGTATTCATAACCATATAGACATAGAAAGTAAGATACTTAGAAAAGGTGCGATTTCTGCAAATAAAGATGAAACAGTAATAATTCCTATAAATATGAGAGATGGGATTATATTAGGAAAAGGTAAAGGGAATCCAGAATGGAATTATTCAGCACCACATGGGGCAGGAAGAATTTTGTCAAGAGGGAAAGCTAAAGAACAAATATCTTTAGATGAATTTGAAGAATCTATGAAAAAAATATTCACAACTTGTGTAGGTCAATCAACATTAGATGAAGCACCACAAGCATACAAACCTATAGGGGACATCTTAAACAATATAGGAGATACTATTGAGGTAATAGAGGTACTAAAGCCAGTTTATAATTTTAAAAGCAATTAGAATCTTATTATTTAAATAAAATCAAAAGGAGAAAAAATTATGATAAAATTAATAACGCATAATGATTTAGATGGGGTAGGTTGTTATATTATAGCAAATTATATTTTGCATGAACAAATAGAGGTGAATTATTGTAATTATAAAAACGTAAATGATGTAGTGTTAGAAACATTAGAAAAACATGATAAATATGAAAAGATATTTATAACAGACATATCAGTGAATGAAGAAGTTGCAAAGAAGTTAGATAAAATTAAAGATAAAATTCAATTACTCGACCATCATCCGACTGCACTATTTTTAAATAATTATGATTGGGCTAATATAGAAATAGAGTGTAGTAAGGGTAAAACATGTGGTACACAAATGTTATTTGAGTATTTAGAAAAAGATTATAATAATCTTTCAGAGCCTACATTAAAATATTTCATAGAACTTGTTAGGAGATATGATACATGGGAATGGAAAGATAAATATAATGATTTAGATGCTAAACATTTAAATGATTTAATGTACATTATAGGAATAGAGGATTTTATAATAGATATGTTAACTAAAATTGATGAGGATATATATTTATTTGATAAATTAAGTTTAAAATTATTAGAAATAAAACAAAAAGAAATAGATAGATATGTAGATGAAAAAGATAAAACTATAATGGTTAAAGAAATTTTAGGGTATAATGCAGGAATTGTATTTGCAGAAAATCACATAAGTGAATTAGGAAATAGATTAAATGAATTACATCCAGAGCTTGATTTTATAATTATAATTAATCGAGAAATTATTTCATATAGAACCATAAAAGATAATATCAATCTAAGTGAAATTGCTAAAGTATTTGGAGGAGGAGGTCATCCTAAAGCATCAGGAAGTCAGATTGATGAGTGTTGTATAGACAATTATATAAAAAATATATTTAATATAAAAGCTTAATTTTAAATGGAGGGTGTTATGAACAATATAATGTATGAACTTTTAGAGTGGCTAAAAGGAGAAAAATTCACAAATGTAGATAAAATATCTACAACAATGACAAAACAACAAGAGGAACTATATAAGTATGAGTTAGCAACAAACAGAATGATAAATAATACAATTAAGAAAATAGAACTCTTAACAGAAGGAAATACGAAAGAAAATTGTGATATGGTTGTTTCCAAGGCATTTTTTGATGAGATGAAAAATGATAGAGACAGATTTTATAACTTATATCATAGCTTATCCAAAGAATACAGATATTATGAAATGAATGAAAGGAAAAGAATAGATAGGTTATTAAAGGAACATGAATTTTTAATGACATTATGCTTAAGATATGAAAAGGAAAATCAAGACTTAAATAAAGTAATAAATCGTAATTGTGGAGATTAAATGCTCTAGAATTGGAAGTTCAGCACCTTATGGTATTAATGAATATAGTGCTATGATTATATTTAAATAATTTAAATAGGAGGAAAATTATGAGATATAGAAAGAAACCAATTATTATTGACGCAGAGCCATATAGAATAGGATTAGAAGATGGATTTAAATGTATAAGAAATAATTGTATATATGAAAATCAACAACATAATAAATGCGAGGAATGTAAATTATATAAGCCATATATAAAAACTTTAGAAGGCGACCATTACATTTTGGGGACTGATTTCATAATAACAGGAGTTAAAGGAGAGAAATATCCTTGTAAAAAAGATATATTTGAAATAACATATGAAAAAGTTGAAAACTAAATAAAATGATACTTTTAATGTGAGGTAAATATGAATCTTTGGTCTAAAATTGAAGAACCAGTAATGAGAGCAGTAAGTGGAATAGTATTTAATATATGGGGAAGTGTTTGTTTTTCTATAGAGTATATAGAAGAAAATAAACAAATAGAGTTAGAAATATATGATAGACCTTATAGATATGAATGTAAAAAAATAGTCGTTAAAAAGTTATTTGATTACAAATTAATAAATGCAGACTATAAAGAAGTACATGATATTGTTTCTATGATAGAAAAATTTTTACTAGAAAATTATTAAGGAGGTAAGAAAATGACTATAATTTATAAAAATTCAAATGGAGATACAAGAACAGCAAAAAAAGATGTTAGTTTTAAAGAATTTCAAGAGGCGAATGATATGCATATACAAGATGTTAGAAATGTTATGAATGAATTAGCTTTAAAATTAATGGTCGCTGGAGTTACACATGATTATACTAAAAAATCTGATGAAAAACTATTTTACAAAAACTTTCTATCAACTATAAATAATAATACAGATTTTGTTGGTGATGAATGGTATCAATTACATATAAAAAATGAAAGACATCATTTATTGTCAAGATGTCCAGAAGATGTTAATCTGATAGATATTTTAGAAATGATAACAGATTGTGTATGTGCTGGTATGGCTAGAAGTGGTGATATAAGACCAATTGAAATAGATGATGATATTTTAAATAAAGCTTTGGTAAATACTACTAAGATGATTAAAAATATGATAACTGTAAAATAAAAATAATAAGTGAGGGTATTTATAAAATGAAGATTAGCGAACTTATAAATGAATTGAACAAAATGAAAGATATATTCGGAGATTTAAAAATAAGTATAGATAATGACGAATTGAAAGAAGAAATAGAAGTTACATGTATGGGTTATAATGGAGATGACTATTTTGTAATGGAATGTACAGACTAAATAAAATAAATATTTTAATAAGATTGAGAGTGAGATACTATTAAGCTAATATTTAATTACAATTCAGAAATTTGCAAATCAAAAATATAAAAATTAATAAAATCATGGTTTTAATAAGAGGTGATAATATGAAATTTAGTGAGATTTTTAGATATGAAATAGCAAATAAGTGTCTTTGGGATAAAGACAAATATGAGGATAAGTACGTAGATATAAAATGTGATAGATGTAATTTGGAAGAAATATGTTTACAAATATGTGATGAATCAGAAAAACAAGAGAAATTATAAAATGTCAATTCCAAATGATTAAACAAATCTAAATATTCAATTCAATATAACATGTCAAAAAATGATTCAGAAAAGCCAATCAATATTCAATTCAGAGGAGATGGTATTATAAAAGAGTTAAAATTACTAAGTTTATTTTCAGGTATAGGAGCATTCGAAAAAGCACTAAAAAATATTAATGTAAAGTATAAATTAATAAATTATTGTGAAATTGACAAGTATGCAAGTAAATCATATTCCATTATACATAATGTAAATGAAGGTTTAAATCTAGGAGATATATCAAAGATTGATATATCGAAGCTTTCTCAAAATATAGATATAATTACACATGGAAGTCCATGCACAAACTATTCTGTAGCAGGGAAAGGCGATGGTGGTGATAAAAATAGTGGTACTGCATCCTCTTTAATGTGGAATACTGTTGAAATAGTTAAACATGTTAGACCCAAATATATAGTTTGGGAAAATGTAAAAAATGTATTAAGTAAAAAACATAAACATAATTTTGAACAATATATAAATGATTTAAAAGAATTAGGATACACATCATATTATCAAATCTTAAATGCAAAAGATTTTGGAATACCTCAAAATCGAGAAAGAATTTTCTGCATATCAATATTAGGAGTTCACACTCCTTATGAATTTCCTATAGGTTTCCCATTACAATACAGATTAAAAGATTTTCTTGAAAAAAATATTGATGAGAAATATTATTTACCAAAAGAAATACAGGATAGATTTACTAAATTCCCCAAGAATAGATTAAACAATGATGATTTAGAAGTTATTGGAACTACTGCACCGAATCCATATAATGAAAACGGAGACTTAATATTCGATAAATGCACATCTGCATGGTGTTATAATCCAAATAAATGTATATCAACACTATCAGCAAGAGACTATAAGCAACCTAAACAAATTATAGATAAGATAATTAAAGAAGGAAATGTATCTCAGTATCCAAAATCTCAAGCAGGTCAAGTTATATCAGATGAAGGGGTATCTATGACTTTGTGTAGTGGAACACATGGATATTCTATGGGATACATAAAAGAGAATAATATATCAAATGGAGCTATAAGAGGTAGATACAATGAACAAGGTGAAATTGAACAAAGATTAGAAATGAGGAATGATGGATGCTCAAATACCATAACCACAATTCAAAAAGATAATGTTATTACAGAATTAAAATCTCAAAGATTAGGAGGATTATTCGATACAAAAAAATCAAAGCATCAAGCAGGAAGTGTGTGGGATAAAGAACAATTATGTCCTACTTTAGATACTATGCAAGGAGGATATAGACAACCTTGTATAGTTGATAATACAAATAAAAATGAGAAATTTGAAGTTATAGATAGTTTTAGAATAAGAAGACTTACACCAAAAGAATGTTGGAGATTAATGGGCTTTGACGATGAAGATGTAGATAAATGTATAAAAATCAAAATATCTAATACACAACTTTATAAACAAGCAGGTAATTCAATTTGTGTTCCAGTCTTAGAATCAATATTCAAAAAACTATTACAAGAACATATATAATTAGAAACTTAGAGAAACTTGGAAGAGTATCTATTTCAAGTTGACTATAAAATGTCAGTTTTAAAAGGAGTGATGATTATAGAAAATACAAAAATGTTATGGAAAGAAAAAAATAAATGGATATATAATGATGACTTCATAAAGTATCTTATAAAAAAATTTGAAAGTGGGTATAGTATAAATTCAATTTCTAAAAATTTAAAAATTAGCTATAAAGCATTAGAGAAAATAGTAAAAGAAAACAATATTAAAGCACCTATATTAAAAAACAATTCTAATTTCAAGTCTGTTTATCAAAGTTATGATTGGTGCTATCAGAAATATATTGTAGAAGGGTTGAATCATGATGAAATGGCAAAAGAAGCAAATGTAAGTAAAAGAGTGATTGAAAAGTGGTGTACAGAAAAGCACAAACTAACTCAAAAATATAGACAAGAAAATAAACAACTCAATTGCATTCAAAAAGACATTGTAATAGGTTCTCTTTTAGGGGATGGACATATAGACAAAAGACTTGACCAACCAATATTTATCATATCTCATGCAGAAAATCAAAAAGATTACCTGTTTTGGAAATACAATATTATGAAAGATTTCTTTAATTCTCCTCCCAAATATTATCCTCAAAAAGAAAAATATTTTAAACAGAATAGTTATGTATGTCAACCATTTTATAGGATATCTAGCCGAATACATAATTGTTTTATAAAATATAGAGAAATGAAAGTTGTAGAATTAATGAACAATTTAAATGAATTGTCATTCTCAATATGTATGTTAGATGATGGTTATAGAGGCGAAAGTAATTGGGATTTATGTGTGGCTGCATATTCATTAGAAGAAAAAGAACATTTAATTAAAATTTTGAAATGCAATCTTAAAATTAATGGATATATAAAGAATTGTGATAATAGATATCTAGGGTTTACAGCGGTCGATAGTAGGAAAATAGATAAAATAATTTTAAATAATATTCCAAACAACCTTGATATTATAAAATATAAAATTCTTAATAAAAAGAGTAAAGCTGCAAACTATAGATATGTAAATTTAGAAAATGGAGAGAAAGTAGGTATATCTAATTTTTGTAGAAAAAACAACATATCTGTGAATAACGAGAAAATCAAACAACTATATGATAGTGGATTTAGAAATGAAAAAATTCTAATTGAAAAATATAAAGAGGTATAGATGAACAATTATACAATAACCCATATACATACAGATAGGTCTTCTGGTACAACTAATATAGATAGTGTAACAAAGCCAGAGCAATACATTTCTAAAATAGCAAATCTAGGTATGAAGTCTATAGCTTTTACAGAGCATGGTAATATATTAGATTGGTCAAAGAAAAAAAGCTTGTGTGAAAAACATGGTATAAAATATATCCATGCAGTTGAATGTTATATAACAGAAACACTAGATGAAAAAGTAAGAGACAATTATCATTGTTGTTTGTATAGTAGAAATTTAGAAGGTGTCAAAGAGTTAAATAAATTGATTTCAAGTTCATACAACAGAAAAGACAATCATTTTTATTATGTTCCTAGAATTTCCTTTGAAGAATTAATAAAAACAAGTGAAAATATAATAGTAACTACGGCATGTTTAGGAGGAATATTTGGAAAAGGAAATGATGAAATTAAAAAAAGATTCTTAGACTTCATTATAAAAAATAAAAATAGATGTTTTTTAGAGATACAACATCATTTAGATGAAAAACAGATTAAATTAAACAAAGAGTTATATGAGTTAAGTAAGAAATATAGTCTTAATTTAATTATTGGCACGGACACTCATGCTCTTGATGAAACACATGCAAAAGGAAGAAAGATATTGCAAAAAGCTAAAAACATTCATTTTAGTGATGAGGACAAATGGGATATAACTTTAAAAACTTACAATGAATTAATAGAGCTATATTTAAAGCAAAAAGCAATTCCAATAGAGAATGTAAAAAAAGCACTTCATAATACTAACATACTTTCAGACATGATAGAAACTTTTGAGGTAGATAAAAGCTATAAGTACCCTAAATTATATAAAAATCCAAAGGATGTTTTAAAAGAAAAAATTATTAAAGGAATTAAAAAAAGAGGAATTCATAAATATCCAAATTATGAATCTGAATATCTACCAAGGATTAGAGAAGAATTAGA
The DNA here is from genome assembly GCF_056716065.1 of Clostridioides sp. LIBA-7678. Classification (NCBI taxonomy): domain Bacteria; kingdom Bacillati; phylum Bacillota; class Clostridia; order Peptostreptococcales; family Peptostreptococcaceae; genus Clostridioides; species Clostridioides sp. LIBA-7678. The sequence goes on from NZ_CP196990.1 coordinate 109,581, forward strand.
AACTTTTGAGCATAATAAAGCTATTGATTTTCTATTATTAGATAATGATATAAAGGAATGGGCAAGAAATAATAATATATATCATGGATATTCTAGGGGGTCAGTTGCAGGTAGTGAGATATGTTATATTATTGGAATGACTGATATTGATAGTATAAAACATGACTTAAATTTCCAAAGATTTATGAACAAAGAAAGAATAAGTTTGGCAGATGTGGATACAGATTGGGATTCCATAGGAAGGGAAAAAGTTAAACAGTATATATATAGCAAAGATGAACTATATTGTGCAGATATAATAACATTTAACACTGTAGCTTTAAAAGGAAGTATAAGAGATGTTGGAAGAGCATTAGATGTTCCATTATCAGAAATAGATGATATGTGCAAGAATATTGAAACAAAAGAGAATTATTATAGAAGTATTTATAAGGAATTGTTTGAATATGTTGACATAATAAATGGTACAATTGTTTCAATTGGTACACACCCTTGCGGTTTAGTTGTAAGCCCAGTACCATTAGACGAAAACATGGGAACATTAACACTCGCTACATGTGACTATCCAGTTACTATGTTAAATATGAAGGAAATCGACCGCCAGAATTATGTAAAACTTGATTTACTTGCATTAGATACAGTGGAAATTGTAAATAAAACCTGTGAACTTGCTAACATTCCTAGATTAACTCCTGATAATATGGTTAATGATATTAAAGTTTGGGAAAGCATAAGAGATAATACATTAGGAATATTTCAGTGGGAGTCTGATTCAGCACAAGCATACTTAAAGCAATTGTTTTCTAAAAGCACGATAGAAAGAATAAGAAAAGCAAATCCAAATTTTAGTTATATAGATATATTTTCTGTTGGTAATGGAGCTATAAGACCAGCAGGAGCTTCCTATAGAGATGAATTGGCTAATGGACAATTTAGGGATAATGGACACAAAGCTTTAAATGAATTTTTAGCTCCAACACTTGGATTTTTAGTATACCAAGAACAAATATTAGAATTCTTAAATAAGTTCTGTGGTTATTCAATGGGTGAGGCAGATGTTGTAAGAAGAGGATTTGCGAAAAAAGATGGGACAGAAGAGTTCATACCAAAAATTAAATTAGGATTTATTAATACTATGAATAAAAGATATAGTATTAGTAAATATGAATCAGAAAAATTAATAGAAAATTTCTTAAATGTAATAATAGATGCAAGTGATTATTTATTTTCATTAAATCATTCAACACCATATTCTTATTTAGGATATGCTTGTGGTTATCTTAGATATTATTATCCGCTAGAATTTATTTCAGTTTTATTAAATATAAATAATGGAAACATAGAAAAAACATCTAAAATAACAGAATACGCACTAAAAAGAGGTGTGAATATTTTTAACCCTAAATTTAGATTCTCCAAGTCTGAATATTTCTTTGATAAAAAAACAAATAGTATTTATAAAGGGATTGAATCTATTAAATTTTTAAATTCTGATATAGGAGAGTATCTATATTCTCTTAAAGATAATAAATATGATTCATTTTTAGAACTATTGAATGACTTGCAAGGACAAATAAACTCTAAACAATTGTCTATACTAATTAAATTAGATTTCTTTGAGGAATTTGGAAAGTCTAGCAAACTTTTAAAAGTTTATGATATTTACAACTCAATCTATAATAAAAAACAATTTAAAAAAGATAGTTTACCATGTGATATAAAGGTTATGAGAAAATACTCTAATAAAGAAACAGGAAAAAAGTTTAAAGAGGTAGATACGAAAGAATTATGCTCCTATCTTGTAAATCAAATCGAAAGTACTGACATACCAATTAGTAAAAAAATACAAACTCATTTTGAGTTTGTAGGCTCATGTGATATAAAAGACAATAGTTCAAATCCAAGGCATTGTTTAGTAATAGATATGGATACTAAATATTCTCCTAAACTCACACTGTATAATCTAAAATCAGGCAATAAAAAAATTCTAAAAGTAAGTAAAGCTGTTTTTGAGGACAATAAAATTGATGTTTATGATTTGATTTATTTAAAATCAATTGAAGAAAGAGCTAAATATAAAAAAGTAGATGAAAAATGGATTAAAAGTAATACAGAAACGGAATGGTGGATTCAAGAATATTGGAAAATAGAAAATTAAAAATATGACCTCGTATATGGCTTTCTAAGGCTTTGTATAAAATACTGTTTATATTTGTACCTTACAATCTCAAAATGGCATATAAGAGGAAGGTGAAAGGTAGTGATTTCAATACTTATAGATGAACAAAGACACTATGATTTATTAGAAAAAAATAGAGAATTAAGTATGAAAATTGATGAATTAAATGAAGAAATACTCTTTTTGCAAAAAGAAAATAAGGAGCATGAGGAAGTTTTGGAGGAGTGGCAAAATGTAAAAGAAGAAATTAAATCTGCGTACGATATTAGAAGAAAATTAAATAGGAAATATGGAAAGTTAGAAATGATATGGCACAAAATAGAGGATTTATAATGAAATCAAATAAAATATATGAAAGAAAAGAGTACATTATTATCAAATCTGGTACTGGATATATTGTATATAATACTAATAAAAAATTTGAACAAGGACATACACATTTAAAAAGTTATAATGCTGCTAAAACAGCTATAGATTTAGCTATAAGAAATAAGATTCCTAAAAGTTACTCAATCTATTTTCTTGAAAGTCTTATAAGAATATCTGATAACTTAGAATATATGGAAAATATAGATAAGCTCATAGAAGTAAGAAATAATAAAGGGTCGAAAGAAAAGTATGTAAACTGCCAAAAAATTGTTAAATAAATTATTTTAATAAAGAATAATTTATGTCATACATTTGTCATCATTAAATAAAGGAGGAGAGTACTATTTGAAAGCATATAAAAACAAACAATTTTTAGTGTTTGAATTCAAGGATGGTAAAAATGTAAAATATAATTTAGCAACAGGAGAGTGTGTAGGTAAATCAGGTAAAATTGTAAAAGACATATGTACCCAACTTAGAGGATACAATCTGGAAGAAGTAATAAGCTCTTTTGAAGAAGAACATTACAGAGGCTTTCTAAAATTTGTTGATGAGAGAGTAAATAGAAGTATAAATAGTAGAACATGGGGAAGAAAAATAAACAGAATAAGAAATATAGGTAGTTTTTTAAATGAAATACAGAATTATTCTAAATATGAACAATTATTTTCAGCAGGACTGAAGAAGGTGACTTATCCTATATACTGTGAAATAAAAGATATACCAAAAGGTCTTATTTCTATTTGTAGAAATTATAATATAACCTTGAATGAAAGCTTAATACATAATTATAATGAAAATCCCAATTTATATAATAATTTGTTAAGCTTAGAATTAAATTCAATAAGAAAAACTGATTTAATATCACTTCTTAATTATGGTTATTATAGAACAATATTTGATAGATTAATAGATACATATAAATATAAGCCTCAATCTCTTATAAATTATATAGATAACCTAATGACATATGAAGCATTAAATGGACTTGAAAGTACTCTAAATGAATTATATGATTATGTCATTATGATGAGTGCAATAAGTGATAAATACGAAAAATATCCAAGGCATTTCTTGACAACTCATAAAATAGCATCCCGAAATTATAATCGACTTAAGACTGAATTTGAAGAAGAAATATTCAATAAAAGAATAGATAAAACATTAGAATATGCCTATCAAGATTATAAATTTATATATCCTGAAAATACAATTGAAATTAAAGATGAAGCAGTTCAACAAAATAATTGTGTGAGTAGTTATATTCAAAATGTCATAGATGGGAAATGTCATATATTATTTATGAGAAGAAAAGATAATTTAAGCAAAAGTCTAGTAACAATTGAAGTTAGAAATGGAGAAATAGTACAGGCTAAAGGTAAATATAATAGAGATGTTAATGAAAAAGAACAAGAAGCAATTGATAAATATAACGATAGAATGAAAAGGATGAAGAAAGTATGCTAATAGAAGGAAATAAAATAAAATTAATAAAGGAAATACAAGGTCTTGGAATATTGGAAATAGGGGATATATTTATAGTTACATATATAGAAATTAATGGAAATATACATTTTAAAACAGATTATGGAATGGGATTTATGAGTTATAGTGAATTTAAGGAGCATTTTGAAATAGTAAATAATAAAGAGAAAAAGAAATATAATTGGGATGATTGGAAAATAAGAGCTTCTCTTAGTATGGGAGATACATGTAGGTATAGAACGAATCATAAAAAAGTGATAGTTGATAAAGATGGATTTAAAGCTTCGGCTACTTGTCATGATATAGATGAATTTAATTTAGACAAAGGTATTAAATTATGTCTAGCTAGAATTGAAGTAAAAAAAGCAAAACATAAACTAAATTTATTATTAGATGAAATAAATGATAAATAATTTTAGGAGGTATTATTATGGACTGTAAATTTAAACAAATGTGTAAAAACAGATATACAGATTGTGATGGTTGTTGTTATAATCCAAGTGCATATTTAGAAGATTCTTTTGAATGGAATGGAGAAGGAAAAGAGCCGACTGAAGAAGAATTAGATGATGCTATTAAATAAAAGTGATTAAAATTATTATTTTAATATGATTGGGAGGTATATATGAGGTGGAGAAACATAATTGTAACAGGAGCTTTAATAATTTGTAGTACTGTAACTATATTTGCTAATACAGAAGAAGTTGACACTAGTAATATAAATAAAAACATAATGCTAAATACAACTAAGAATATTGACTTAATGTACAAATACGAATGGGAGCAATATAAAGATAGTAAAGAATATAAGTTAGAAATGAAAAGAATTAATTTAGAGAAAGAATTAGGAGTTAAAATACAAAAACTAATTCCTATGACATGGGAAGTAAGCTATTATACTTCTTTAAACTGTGAAAATAGTAAACATGGAGCTGTGACAGCAACCGGAGAAATATTAAGATATGGTTTTGTAGCTAATAATCATCTTAAGTTTGGAACTAAAATATTGGTTGATGGAAATTTAAAAGTAGTTAAAGATAGAGGTTCTAATAAATATTTTGGTAATTCTAATGCAATAGATGTATTTGTATCAAGATTAGATGGGGAGAGTGATTACAAATATTATAAGAGAGTAAATAATATGGGAAGGCATTATAAAGAAGGATATATTATAGTTGAAGGTTAGGAGTTGGTAAATTGAATAAAAAAATGAAATTTGAAAATACGTGTGTAAGCGGGTTTTATTCTTCAATAAAAGGGATGAGAAATCCTATGAATAGTTGGCATATGAGTGATAGTATTTATTATCTAAATTATAGATGTCGTGACAATATGAGATATGAAAATTTTCATATTGGAAAAAAAGACATGAACTTGGCAAGGCAATTAATAATAGCAGGTTCAGAACATGCTAAGTTTTTAAGACAAATACAAGTCTGGGTAGATGTAACAATGCCTCGATATTGGTGGAGTGAAGCAGATACATACAAATTTGGAACAAAAAATAGTTGTTCAACAATGCATAAACTTTTTGATAAAAATAAAAAGTTAATATTAGATGACTTTATCTTTGATGAAAGAGAAGAAGAATTAATAAAATTATTAATAAATGAAATAAATAATTTAGCAAGGATACACTTTGAAAATAGTGGAGATGGAACAGAGCTTGTAAGAGCTAAAAGATTGTTACCAGAAGGATATCTACAAGAAAGGACATTAAATACAAATTATGCAGAATTAAGAAACATGTACCAGCAAAGAAAATCACATCGCTTAAAGGAAGAATGGCAAGATACATTCTGTAAGTGGATAGAAACACTTCCATATTCAAAGCAGCTTATCATAGAATAATTCATGGGAAAGTAGAAGAAGGAAAACTAGTTTTGAAATATCTGTAATTTCAACAATAATAATATTCAGTTTGTTATATTCTGGAGGATTCTTTAATTAAACTAAATAAAATTAAAAATAAGTATTGAAATAATAAATAGAACATGTTATTATAAGTATATGGAAAAATTAAGTATAGCAACAACTGAATAAAATACAAATTAAAAAGGAGTAATGTGAATGGCAGAAAAAAGAATAAACTATAATCAAGTATTTGTATCAGGAGAAGTTTTAGACATATTGAATATAGCTAGAATGAATGAGGGAACTGGTCAAGAAGCAATAAGATTTACCTTAAAAGTTGAAACGTCACCAAATGAATCAGTGAATGTAGACTATTTTACATCAATGTTTAAGTCAGATGGTTCACCAAATCAAATGTTTTTAGGGATAGAGACAATAGCTAATGAAATAAAAACTAGAGCAGAAAATGGAAAAGGAGATATTGTTAGATGTGTTTGTTCCTTAGACAACAATTTATACTATAAAGATGGTGAAAAGAAAGAGAGATTCCAAATATCAGGGACTTTTTGCAACAGAGAAAAATATAATGACAAAGGTAATCCAATTGATGACAAGGGAGAAATAGTGAAACCAATAAAGGCAAGTCAAGTTTGGAGGGCATATGCATTAATTGAAAATATAGAAGAAAAAAAAGATGACTTAGGTGAGTACTTAGAGATTAAAGGTCTAATTAATAAGTATGGTAAGCAAGGTTGCAATCTAACGTTTAGAATACATAACAAAGATATGATAGAAGGATTTAAAAGTCTATATAAGGTGGGAGATGTCGGTCTTCTTGAAGGAACAGTCAAGTCTATAATTACCAGTAAATCAGCTGGATTTGGTTCAAGAATTAAAAAAAGTGCTTTTGTATTTTTAGAAATAGAAGGTGGAGATGAGCCTTTGAAAGAAGGAGATGAAATATTAAGTGATAAAAATTATCCTTTTACAGATAAAAATATAGAAGCAATGAAGGAAAAAATAAAAGAAAAGGATGAAAAAGAAAAACAAAGAGATATTGACAAAAATGGTAAGACAGTTGAAATAAGTGACGATGATGTACCATTCTAAATTATAAATTAAATAAACTATTAAAAAGGAGAGATGTGAATGGAAGTTAAAGAAGAAATAATGAGCGATGATTTTAAGAAAGTAATAAATGAGGAGATAAAAAAGAATATATCAAATTTATATTCAAATAGGATAGAAGGATTAAAAGAAAGTGATAGCCAAATTGAAATAACAAAAGCATTAATAGCATTCCATTTAGATATAGAGTCAATTCCAAAAGACAATACAAATCCATTTTTTAGGTCTAAATATGCAAATCTAGATACAATTCTTAAAGCAGTAAATCCATTATTAGCAAAACATGATTTAATCCTAATGCAGTCAGCAGAAGATGCAGGCAATGATAAAGTATATATAAAAACTAAACTTAAACATTCATCAGGAGAATACATAGAGTCAAATTCCGCACCATTTAAACCAGCTAAGACTAATGATATACAAGCCAGAGGGGCATTAGAAACTTACTTAAGAAGATACGCAGTTCAATCAGTATTAGCATTATCATTCGAGGAAGACGATGATGGTAATTCTCTAACAAACAAATCAAAAGGCAAATCTGAAGAAGAAAATACAACAGTTAAGAAAAGCAGAGTGTAAGTAAAAAAATGCTACCTCTTAAATGAGGTAGCAATAAATACATAGCATAAGGAGGGGAAAACTTGAATTGTAAGTGTAAGGTTTGTAAGACAAAATTAGATACAAAAGATGCTTATAAAGTAGAACATATTACATCTGGAGGGAATAAGCAGAATAGGTATTACTGTAATGAATGGGAATATAGAAAAGAGCAGCAGGACATATATTTCTGGAAACAATGTCAACTTGGTATAGATTATATTATGGGCTATACAGTTATAAGTAATCAAAAAAATAAGATGTTACAAGAGATAATAAAAAGTGGTTATACAAGAGAAGAATTATATGACTGTATGCTTGAAAAAAAAGATGAAATCATAGAATTGCTTAACTACAGAAAAGATATAGAAGAAGAATATCCTAAATTATGCTATGTATTTACTATATTAAAAGGTTGTATTAGAGATATAACAATTAGAAATAAGCAAATAAAATATGAAAAGGAAAATGAAAAGATATACAAAGAAAGTGAAAAATGTTATGAAGTAATTGCTCCTAAAAAGGTACTTACTAATAAAAGAAAAAGTTTATTTGAAAAAATTAAAGAGGTGAATTAATGAGTGCATATGAAAAAATAACAAAGGATAGAGGTATTATAGAAACTTTAGTTTTAGGAACAATGCTAAAATCATTAACTCTTTTTAGTGAATATAAAATTAGTGAAAATGACTTCATAATAGATAAAGTAAAATTCTTTTTCTCATTAGGAAGAACAATGTCTAAAACCCATAGTGAACTCGATGAAGCAAGTGTGGCTAAATTTGTATCTTCAAATAAACTTAAATCTGAATATGAAAAATATGGTGGTTGGAATAGTTTATCATCTGCTATGGAGTATGGAAAAGAAACTAATATATCGGCATATATTGATGATTTGGCTAAGAACAATCTATTAATCGCTTTAGATAAAAGAGGTTTTAATATAACAAAAGAGATGGAACATAATGAATTAAAATTTATTCCTTTTGAATTATTCCAATCTATGAGTTGTAGAGAAGTTGAAGAATTTTATGAGGGATTAATATCTTCCTGTAGTGTAAATTCCATAAAGAATAATATGAAGGTAGAAAATCTTTTACTTACTAAAGAAGATAGAGAAAAACTAAAAGAAAAAACTGAAGCAGGAACACCTTATAATATTATGTTTGAGTACAATGAAAAAGAAATAGGATTAAGTGACAATGAAGAACTTAAGTATATATATAGTTTACCAGTATTATCAAATAGAACTAATGGACTTGGTAAAGGTGGTGGAATAAATATAATATCTGGATTCTCAGGAATAGGAAAAACTACATTATTGTTCTTTAATTATATATTATCTATGATATATCAAGGTGAAAAAGTAGTTATATTTGCGAATGAACAAAAATCTCAATATTTTAAAAGTATGTTAGTGTCATTTATAGCATACAACATATTTAATTATCATGATTTAGATAGAAATAAAATTGACAATGGAGACTTCACAGAGTTTGAAGAAGAGCTTATGGAAAAGATAGAAATGTTCTTGAAAGACAGAGGATTTGAAGAAAGTCTAAAATTTATATATATGGAAGAGTTTGAGATATCTGAGATATTAAGAAAAAGTAAAGAACTTGTAGCACATGAGGGATTTACTGTAATAGCAGTTGATACATTCAAGTCAGAAAATTCATCAGATGCAAATTATACAGGAAGGTTAATAGAAAACTCTAAATTACTAGATAATTTTGGAAATAAATACAATGTAATAACACTTCTATCTATGCAATTAGTAACGGCTCAAGAGAATAAAAGTTCTTACCTATCAGCTTCAGATTTAGCAGAAGCTAAAGCGGTAAAGAATGTGTGTGGATTATTAATGCTTATGAGAAAAGTAGTTAATGATTTAGAATTAGATTCAAATAATAAAAAATTCTTTTTAAAACCATATAGACTAAAATATAATAAGCTAAAAAAGACTACTGAAAGAGAGTATATTCAGTTTGATATAAAAGATTTACAAAAAGAATACAGATTATTATTTTTAAATAAGTCAAGAAGAGGTCAAGATGGAGATGTGATTCTACTAAGATTTTATGGTAAGACTGGTAGATTTGAAGAAATAGGAAGGTGTGAAAAGGTCTATAGAGGGCAATTGTCATACTAGGTGATGACTATGGAAATAAAGGATTTAACTAATGAACAGGTGATAAATTTTATGGAATATTTAGGTTCGGACTTATCTCCTAAAAGCAATGATAGACAATTAATATTTAATACTCATTTATGTCATAATGGTGATTCATATAAATTATTTTATTATACGGAAAGTAAAACATTTCATTGTTATAGTTCTTGTGGCCATATAGGTAGCTTAATAGATTTATTAATACATATAAATAAATATGAATTTAAAGATGCCATTAATGAAATAAAAGATTTCTTTGATATTTCAAGTCAACCAATGCTAAGGAAAGGATTTAGAATAAAGAAAAAAGTAAATAAAATAGATGATATTAAAGACATACAAATAGAATTACTTCCTACCCCTAAAAAGCCATATGTATATAAAACTTTTCAACAAACTCCAATTAAAGAATGGGAACTTGAAAACATATCTTTTGAAGTTCTTAAAGCATATCAAATATATTACAATCCATATGAAAATCAAATAATAATTCCTCACTTCTGTTGGCATGATAAAGAAAGACCTGTTGGTATTAGAGTTAGAAACTTAGATGAAGATAAAGCTAAAAATTTTGGTAAATATATTCCATTATGGTATGACAATAAGTGCTATAATCATAGGTTAAGTCTTAACTTATATGGACTAAATATAAATAGAAAATCTATTAAAAACTCTAAAAAAGTAATAGTATTTGAAGGTGAAAAATCAGTGTTGCAGATGGCTACTATGTATAAAAATAATCCTTCTATAGCTATATGTGGCAGTAATTTCAGTAGAGAACAAAAAAAAATATTAATAGATTTAGGCATTAAAGAATTAATTATAGCTTTTGATAGGCAATTTAAAACAGAAGGAGATGAAGAATATATTACATGGAGAAATAAGATATATAAATCTGTACAAGACATCAAAGATAAGATAACTATAAGTGTAATTTGGGATAAAGATAATTTACTAGAGTATAAAGACAGTCCTAGTGATTCGGGAAAACATGTATTTGAAAAATTATTAAAGAATAGAATTGATATAGATAGTCTAATGAAGAGTTAATTATATTGTTGATATAGAGTAAAAAGAACTAAATAAATAAAATTAAAATATGTGCTATATATTAAAGGAGGCACTATGGGCATTAGAATAGATTTAAATAATATAGCAGAATGGACTAAAGAATATACTAAATCATTTAAACCATGTTTTACCATTACTTATTCAAAAAAATATTTAAATAAGTTTGCAAATGATAGATTCCAAAACATTGTAGATGAACAGGAATTAAATCTTACAGATGAAAAGTTTAAAAAATACAAAAAAATATTTACAGATATTTTTATAAGCACTATGATTGAATTGATTGAAGAAGAGGCAAAAGAAATAAAAAATAAAGAACAAAATAAGAAAAAAAATAAATAAAATTATCATTTTAATAGAATTAATATATGTGTTTATAAGATTATTAACATAAATTATAAACTAAATAAAAAATATATATATTTCAATATTTATATTTTCAAGGTTATAGTATATAATAATAGTTAGAAGAATATAAATAAGAGGTGATATTAATGGCTATAACATTTGATAATATATATAATCCTAACGAGCATAAACTTACTAAAAACTATATATTTAAGAACGTTGAACATCTGTATAAAGATATGTGGACAATAAATATGTCTGCATATGAAATAGCGGAATTGTGGAATGAACAAAAAATAATTTACTATCCTATCACTCAAAGAGGAGTAGTTCCTCAAAAACAATCAAACGGGACATTTAAATATAAAGCAGTTTTTAATAAAACAAGAGTTAAGGCTATACAGAAAAAGATATTGCAAGAAAAGTATTTCCCTGACCAACTGGCAATAAATATATTAGATGAAAAAGGAGAAAAGGGAAATATAATTTATGATAAAGATACATATGAGCTGATTATAATGTCTGGATTAATGTGTATGCAAGACGGACAACATAGAACTAAGGCTATGCATAACATATATCAGGATGCGCTAGTAATAGGAGGAGAAGAAGGAAATAAAATGATAGATATTCTTAAAAATCTTAAGTTTCCTGTTCTTATAACTTGTCACAATATGAATACAGCAATGGAACATTTTTGGCAATTAAATTTACATGAAGCAATATCTAAATCAAGAATCGAATCTTTTAATAAGCAAGATGCTGTTAATAGAATTATGATAAAATTAAATGAAAAAGGTGCATTGAAAAATAAAATAGATATGGTTAAAACATCTATTTCAAGAAATGATGAAATGAATATTGTAACTTTAAATACTCTTGTAACTGCATTTAAAAATTCCTTTAGTGACATTGAAAATAAAGAAATGGAAGATGAATATTTTAGATTTTTAAGAGAGTTCTTTGAAGAGTTAATAAAAATATATCCTGAAATGCTAACTTATGAAGGAAGAAAAATGTCAAAAGAAGTATCATTAACTTGCGAAAATTTTATGTTTTATGCTTATTTGGCTCTTGCCCATAATCTATATTTATGGAGACACTCGAACTGGAAAGAAAAAATGCAATGCATAAAATATATCGATTTAGACAAGGGTAGTCCTATATGGAGTAGAGTTATGAGACAAACAAACAATGGTTTAAGTATTATTAATAATAATGGGACAAGAAAAACAATAAAAGATATTTACTTAGAACAATTTGTTATTCAACAACAAAAAATAGACAATTAATAAAAGATTAGATTTATTCTAATCTTTTATTAAAAATATATTGCATTTTATTTAGTTGAATGTTATACTTATATTAAAGTTGATTTAATTAGAAAAATATCAACAACTAAATAAAATATAATGAGAGGTGTATATATGCAAAAATGGAAGATGAATGAGATGCAAGAAAACATTTGGAACAATAAATACAGAAACCAAAAAGAAACTTTTGATAATTGGATTGACAGAATCTCAAATGGAAATGAGGACATAAAAAGATTAATTATAGATAAGAAATTCTTATTTGGAGGGAGAATATTAGCTAATCGAGGATTATATAAAGATGGTAGAAAGATAACTTACTCAAATTGTTATGTTCTACCCACAAATGATTCTATTGAAGATATATATCAAACATGTAGTGATTTAGCTAGGACATTTAGCTATGGTGGAGGAGTAGGAATTGATATATCTAAATTAAGACCTAGAGGAGCAAAAGTAAATAATTCAGCCAAGTCTACAACTGGGGCAGTTTCCTTTATGGATACATATTCTTTAGTCGCTGAGACAATAGGACAGAGTGGTCGTAGAGCAGCTCTTATGATATCTCTTGATGTAAAACATCCAGATATTGAAGAATTCATAGATATTAAAACGGATTTAAACAAAATTACTAAAGCAAATATATCTGTAAAAATAACAGATGAATTTATGCAAAAAGCTACAGGAATAGATTCAAATCCAATGTATAATTGTTCTTTTACAAGAGAAGAAACTGGTGAAATTATAGTTAAAGAAATAAATGCTAAAGAACTATTTAATAAACTATGTGAAAATAATTGGAATTATGCAGAGCCAGGAATTTTATTTTGGGACAAAATAAATAATTATAATTTATTGAGTGAAGATGATGAGTTTGAATATGCAGGTGTAAATCCCTGTGCCGAAGAGCCACTTCCAGCAGGAGGCAGTTGTCTTTTAGGTTCATTTAATTTAAGTGAATATGTCAAAGAAGATAAAACTTTTAATTATAATGATTTTAGAAAAGATATAAAAGCAGTAGTAAAGGCAATGAATGATGTTTTAGATGAAGGCTTACCTTTACATCCATTAAAAATCCAAAGAGATACAGTTAGAGATTATAGACAAATTGGCATTGGAGTAATGGGAATAGCCGATATGCTTATAAAAATGAACGTAAGATATGGTTCAGAAATGGCTATTGAATTATGTAATGTGATAGGAAAATGCCTAGCAGATGAAACATTAAAACAATCAGCATTATTATCAAAAAAATATGGCACATATCCAAAATATAAACAATGTATTTTAAAATCAGAATTTATTCAAGAAAATGCATCTCATGAAACATTAGAATTAATCGAAAAATATGGTCTTAGAAATTCACAACTTTTAACAATAGCTCCTACTGGAAGCATATCAACTATGTTAGGAATATCTGGAGGAATAGAACCAATCTTTGCATTTTCTTATACTAGGAAAACAGAAAGTCTGCATGATAAAGAAAAATATTATAAAGTTTACACACCTATAGTTCAAAAATATATGAAAGAAAATAACATTGAAGATGAAAAAGCACTTCCTAATTATTTTGTATCAGCAACAATGTTAACACCAAGAGAACGTATTTTAATGCAGTCAGCATTTCAAAAACATATAGATGCAAGTATTTCATCTACTGTAAATTTACCATATGAAGCAACAATTGAACAAATTAAAGAATTATATTCATTGGCATGGGTTAATGGATTAAAAGGATTAACGATATATAGAGCTGGATGTAAGCGTGAAGGAGTTCTTACAACCAATAATATCAATAATATGAAAGAATTAAAAAGAGGAGATTGGAAACCTATAGCAAGTGATTCATCTTTATCTAAAATAAAACTACATATTGGTTGTGGGAAATTAGTTTTGTTTATATCTTATTCTGAAAAAGAAAAAAGTATACAAGAACTATATGTAAAAAAAGCTGGTTCAGGTGGATGTGAAAAACTTCTTGAATCTACTACAATCGCAATGTCTGGAATACTTAGGTTAGGAGGAACTTTAGATAATATAGAAAAGGCTTTAGAAGGGGTAAACACTTGTCCTAGTTTTGCTGCAAGTAGAGCAAAAGGTAATATTTTAGATAGAGGTAACCATTGCGGCATAACTATTTTAAATGCTATAAAAGATTTTCTTAAAGAAAAACAAGGGGAAAAAGTGGAAGAATCTAAAGAATTTAAGCCAAAATGCCCTGAATGTGGGTTAGAAATTCAAATGATGGAAGGATGCATGACTTGTCCAAACTGTGGGTGGAGTAAATGTAATTAATTGAGAGGGAATATTCCCTCTTTGGAGGTGAATTAAATGGAATTTAGTGAACAAATTATAAAAATTTTAGATAATCTAAGTGATAGACTTGGAATGACTATTGACTGGTCTAACAAGAATGTAATTCCATATTTGGAAGCATTAACTACTAAATATATTAATTATGAGGTAGATATAAGTATATTTTGGATAATTATATGTGTAATTGGAATAATTGTTGGTGCTTTATTAATTTATATAGATTTGAAATATGATGAAGGTGATTTCCCTTTATATGCAACTACTGGTTTGCTTATTATAATCTTTTCTGCTGTTTTTATAATTATACAATCAATAAATATAATAACTGCAAAGACATTTCCAGAAAAAATTATACTTAATTATTTACTAGAAATAAAAAAATATATTTAGAGTGTGACTGTTATGACCAAAGAAGAATTTACTACTAAATTTCTTAAAGAGCAACAGAGGAGAAGAAAGATATTAGAATATGATATTATAAATTTTAAATCTGAAATTAGATTTAAAGCATAGCAAAAATATAAAAAAAATAAAGGAGAGATATTATGCCTGCATATTATCCTTTTATAAGTTATGAAAATAAAGTGACATTACTTATAGTATATCCAGATGATTATTATGAGTATTCTTCAGAAAGATTTAAATATGATGAAGATGGGAGAAAAATAGTATTTTCTTCAGAAGAAGAAGGTATTAAATGGTTAATTGAAAATATTAAAGCAGATAAAATAGACCCAGAATATAATGTTGATTCTAATAATTCTTATTTATGGGAGGAATTTATGAAATAAAATATGTGTTTTAATATGAACTAGAATTTTATAAATAAGGGAGAGATATATAATGAAGATAATGAGCATAAGTGTAGATTTATTATTAAAAAATATGTGTATTTGCATTCTTGATGGAGGGTACATTAGAGAATTATCTAACAGAGATACAACATCTGATAAATTTATCTTTGAAATATACAAAATATTTAAAAATCATAACTGTGATAAATTAGTGTTAGATACATCGGGAATAGGAATTGTTTATTATCAAAGTCTAGAGAAATATATAGATAAAAATAAATTAATTGGTGTTTATTTAGTAGATAAAAATACTTCTAATAAAATAGCAATGAGTTTATTTAATAATGAGTCATTTTATAATTTAGGGCTAGAGATTTGTATAAAAAAGAATGGAGATAGAATATATCCAGACATGTCTAAATATGATGAAACAGAAAGAGGAATTATCGAATGTATTATGTTGGCAAATTACTATAGTAACCCATTAATAGAAAGTGAGTAATATATTTTAATATGAATTGGAGGTAGAATGTATGATAAGTTTATCAATAAAAGATATACATATAGGAAATAGGTTATATTGTAGGAATAGCATAGGAAATTATACAAAAGGTAAAGTACATACAGTGGTAGATACTAGTTTTTTTCAACTCTTTCATAAGATTAAAGGAGAAAATTGCTTACCAATTGATTATTATTTTATACGCTTACCAAAAAAAGAAGAGTTAGAAAGCAATCCTAAATTAATGACTAAAGAAGAAATAGAAAGTGAATTAGGATATAAAATTAAAATAGTCTCTAAACAATAAAGTGAGGTGATATTGTGTTTGATATCTTCAACAAAAAATATGGTAGAAATGTAAAAATAACTGAAGAAAAAGTTCCACCACCTCCACCTAAACAACCAAATAACAGTATACAATATGATAAAGCAATGGAGAAAAAATTACTAGATATTGAGAGATTAAGTATAGAATTAGAAAAAGAGAAAAAGAAGTCAGAAGAAGATGAATGGGTTTGGGTTGAAGGATATAAAGGTACAGATGAAAATATGAAATGTAGAGATTTTCAGTATAAACTAAATAAAACTTATAGCATGAATGGAGATGATATTAATGTATGTAATTGTGGTTTTCATTTATGCTTAAATTTAGAGGATGTATTTGGTTATTATGATTTGGATTTAAGTAATAGATTTTTTAAAGTAAAAGCTCTGGTTAAAAAAGCTGACAAAAATAAATATGGAGAACTGGGTAGACCTCCATCTGGATTTTCAGGTATTTGTAGACTAAATAAAATAGTTGCTAAAGAAATAATATTTTTAAAAGAAGTAGCTTTTGATGAATTAAAAGTACGTATACGAAGTATTTTTCCTGGAATAAATACTAAATTTGAATGGTATGCCCTACGTAAATTAGGAGCACAAGAATATTATCATAGAATGTTTATGAATCAAATGAAAAAGATTAGATTTTCAGACACATTTTCTCAGATGCTGTTTGATAAATGTCTTAATTATTATGAAATATTAGAAATTTTAAATAAAGCAATAGCATATTCAAAAGAAAATTTATCTAAAGATATGTCAGTATATTTACTTATGAAAGATATAAGAAAGCAATATATAGAAAGAAGGTAGATAATATGGACAAAATAAATAAAATAGATTTGATTAAGTTAAAAGAAATGAATATATATGATAATTATCAATTAGAAAAAATAGCAAGTAAAATGATATTACATCTAAGATATGAAATAATGAACTTTTGTGGTTGTGGTTCTCCTGAAGATGTATCTTTTATGATAAAAGGAGTATTGACTGCAATACAAAATAAAGAAAAAAATCGTAATTTAGAATACGCAGAAAGATGTTACATATTTGAAATAGAGTTTAATAATGTTTGTGGAATAATTGGTAGTAAAAATAATTTGATACAAGAATTTATATTAAATGCTTTTAATTCATATGGGTTATTAGAACATGGTAGTAGTATTTGGGGGTCATGGCTATCTGATTATGGTAAACAAATATTATGTGCTTTTGAAATAGTTGGTGACTGGATTTTAGATGTTAGCTATTTAGATTAAAAAGTTAGTTTTAATAGGAGGTGTTATATGGACATATTAAAAATAAGTTATAACAATATAAATGTTATATCAAAAACATCAGAGAACTTAAGAAACATTGTAAATAATGATACTTTAATAGTATGTATAGGAAGTGATAGAAATTTAGCTGACTCATTAGCACCTATGGTTGGAAGTATATTAAAAAGGTCTGCTATTAAAAACCAAATATTTGGAGTGCTTGGAGATGCAATACATGCTGTAAATTTAGAATATAAAATACAGTCAATAAAAAATAAATATCCAAATTCAAATATATTAGCTATTGATGCTGCTTTAAGTAAACATTCAGACAAAGGTACAATTATAATTAGGGATGAGCCTGTTAAACCAGGTTCAGGGGTACATAAGAAGTTACAATCAGTTGGTGATTATTCAATAATCGGGATTGTAGGTAAAAATGGATGTGATATATATAGTTTTTCAGATAATAATCTCATCTTAGATTTAGCTGATGTTATATCTAAATCTTTAATATCAATATTATTAGAAAAAGAAGAAAGGATGATTGTATGATACAAGAAGTTAGAGAAGAAATATTATTAAAAAATGGTTTAGTCTTATATACAGGAGATTTGATAGAAATAAAATATAAATCAGATAAAGATATAGATGAAAAAATTTGTACAGGAAGAATTAAAGAAGCAAAAGAGCTACTTGTTAGACTGGATACAAGTAAAAAATACAGAGCATCAGAGAAATTAATTTACTCTTGGGAGATTAAAGATATAAAAAAGGTGTGTGATGAAAAATAAAAAAAATAATTAATTGTAAATATAGAGCCTTATATTTAGTAATACTTTTCCTGATTTTTAACTTTGCATATAGTCTATATTTTGGAAAGAACACAGAAATCGGATTTTATTCTAGCCCAAGTTGCATAGAAGAGTATCTATTGGATATCATAACCTCTATAGGAATATTTTTCTCAATGATGTTAGCTGGGTTTGACGTTACAGAAAACTTTATAAACAGTTTAAGGAATTATTGTGAAGAAGATGTAAAGTGAGGTGAATTAATTGGAAATAAGAGATTATATAAGTAAAGTAGAATTAAATGACATGCCACTAACATTGGATAATAAGTACATGTTAAATGAAATAAGTATATCTGAATATGGTAAAATATTTGCAGTAAAAGACACATCAGGAAAGACATCTTATTATACTGAAATAGAATTTAATAAACGTTTTAGAGGAATTAATAGCATCCTAGAGAATATTATCTAATATATATTTTTTTAAGGAACTGAGGGTTGAGAGCTATTAATTAATGGCTCTCTATTTTTTTGAAAGGGGAGAGTTAATGGAAAAAGAGCTATATAGTTTCAGTAAGTTAAGTACATTTCACATATGCCAATTCCAGTATTATCTTACATATATTAAAAATTTAAATCGAGAACAAAATTGTTATGGTTATTATGGTAATGAATTACATAGCTTACTAGAACAATTACAACAAAGAAAAATAACAAATCAAGAAGCCATTCAAAAATATAATCAAGTTATAGAATATGCAAATCTAATGGATTACAACTTTCCTACACCAAATTCAAGAATTAATTATTTAGAATGTATTTTACATTATTTAGAAAATTTTACACCAATTGAATGTGATAAATACTATATAGAAGAATACTTCGAATTTGATATTAATGGAATTACAATGAGAGGATACATAGATTTGTATTACATGATAGGTAATAAAATCTATGTTATAGATTACAAATCCAGTAGTAAATTTTCTAAAAAAGACCTACCAAAGAAATCAATGCAGCTCATCTTATATGCAATGTATCTTAAAGAAAAATATCCAAATAAAACAATTAAATATGTAGCTTTTGATATGTGTAAATATATGAAAAATGTTAATGGAACATTAATTGAAAGAAATAAGATTGATAATATAAATGAATATGAAAGAGCTATAGTAACAATTAAATATACTAAAAAGCTAGAGCAACAATTAATTGACTTTCTTACTAACACAGTAAATCAAATAAATCAGCTAGATTTCAACGATGAGAGTGTTTGGTGCAAAAATGATGACAAAAGTAATCAATTCTTTTGTAGAACTTTATGCTCTCATTATGAAAAAGGTTGTAAACATAAGGAAAGTAATGGGTTTAGAAAATCTAAATCACAATAAAATGTGAATTTTAATAAGAATGGAGAGTGTTTAAATGAATATACCAAAAGAAGTGAAAGTAGGGGGATTATTCTATAAAATAGAAGAAACAGAAGAGCCAATCCTAGTAAATAATCAATTATGTTATGGATTGGCTGACTATGGAAGTGAAACAATTAAGTTATCTACCAATTTGCAATCAGAAAGAGTAAAAGAAGCAACATTTCTACATGAATTATTTCATTGTATATTTAGAGATAGATGTATAGAGAGTGAAGATGAGGAATATTTAGTAGATATATTAAGTAAAGGGCTTCATCAAGTGATTATTGATAATCCTAATGTATTTAAATGTAAGGTAGAACTATAAATATGAAAAACTTAAAAAATATATTTGTATTTTTAGGATATTCAGGTTCAGGCAAAGATAGCATAGTGAGTGAAATCTCAAAGCAATTCAATATTCCAATTCTAATATCACATACAACAAGACCTCCTCGTAATTACTTAGAAATCATCAATAAAGCATATCATTTTGTAGACAATAATTTCTTTAAGGGAGAAAAAAGTAACTTTATTGAAATGAGAAAATATATAGTTCATGATGGAAGCATTTGGCTATACGGAATACATAAATCTGAATTAGAAAATAAAAAATATGCTTTAGCTATAGTGGATGCAAGTGGATATAAGGCACTAGAAAAATATTTTATGGGGACAAAAACTAAGTTAGTACCATTTTTTATAAATACAGATGAAATTGTATTAAGAAAAAGGCTTATTAGTAGAGGTGATAATTTTAAGGAAATTGAGAGAAGATTAAAAGATGATAAGTTTAAATTTAAAGACTTTCTAAATAATGAAAAGTATATTGCAATACCAAACAATACTAACCTAATTAATGCAGTAGAGCAAGTTAAAATACATATGAAAGAGGGAATCGAATGGTTTTAGCCTTAGATGTATCCATGTCCTCAACTGGATGGGCAGTTATAAATAGAAATAAAAAAGTATTAGAATATGGAAAAATAACAACCAAAAAGGATAAATTCAAGTCTGAAGATGAGCGAATGTGCTATATCTGTAATACTATTCAAGAGTTAATTGTAACTTATAATATTCAAATAGTCTTAGTTGAAGACCAATTCACTTCCAGAAATTCTAAAACAATTCTTAGTTTAAGAAAACTCTTAGGAGCAATAATGAGAACTGTTAAATTAAATAATATAGAGATTGGATATATGTATCCAGTTTCTATTAGAAAATATCTTATGAATAATGGTAAAGCTAAAAAGGAAGAAGTGGCTGCATATGTAAGAGAAAATATTATTGATATTGGAGAATACATTGATAGGGCTTGTAAGGCTAAAACAAGTGATATATATGATGCTATAGCTCTTGGAATAGCATATTTGAATAAGGTTGGTGATATTATATAGAAAATAGCATGTATAATCTTAAAGCGGTAAAATTTGAAGAATTGACTAAAAAGTATAAATTAGAAGTAGCACCATATAGGGAAATGGATTCCAACTTTTTCTTAGTATGTAGAGGTATATTTGTACTTAAAGATAGTAAAGCAATACATTTATATCTATACTTATGTAATTGTTATAATAGAGCAACAGAAAAAGTATTTCCTTCTTATGATACAATACAAAGAGCAACAGGCTTAAATAGAAATACAGTATCTAATAAGTTAAAAATACTACAGAAATTAAAACTTATAAAGATTAATAAAAGAAAAGTAGGTACAGGATTTAATAATTATTATCTAATAAACTATATAAAATCAGTAGTTGAGAAAAGTAAAATAAACGAAAATTTAGAGATAGAAGAAATAATAGATATGGATAATTGTTTAGGTGATTTAAAGCTAGATACTTCAATTCAAAATTAAAAGTGAGTATCAAATTTAATACTAGGGTAGTATCAATTTCAATACTAGCCTAGTAGCAGAACTGATACTATAACAATAAGAATTAACAATAAGAAATAACAAAACTAATATTACGCATTAGATAAATCTAATGACGATTTAAATAAAGGGAGATATTAAATTAATGAGTATAAATGTTAAAATAAAGAAATTAAATCCTAATGCAATAGTTCCATCTTATGCGAAAGAAGGGGATAGTGGAATTGATTTATATACATTAGAAGACACTATAATTCCAGCTAGGTCAGCAGTAGCGATACCTACAGGTATAGCTCTAGAAATTCCATATGGTTATGAAATGCAAGTCAGACCTAGAAGTGGTATAAGTTTAAAAGGATTGTTATTTACAAGAGATGTGACTGTGTATGATAAAGTGCAACCTAAAAAGCAAATTAGAAAAAGTTTCATAGCACATCCAACTGTAAGATTAGGCACAGTGGATTCAGGGTATAGAGGTGAAATTAAAATAATTACATATAATGAAGAGGATTTCGACATTGTTATTCCTAAGCATACTAAACTTGCACAAGGAGTATTTCAACAAGTTCCAAGAGCTATATTAAAAGTTGTAGAGGAATTGACTGGCTCTGAGAGAGGAAATGATGGATTTGGAAGTACTGGTATAAGATAGGAGGTTATATGTATACTATTAAAGATGTTATAGATGTATTAAAATCTAATAGAAATTGCAATCTAAAATGTAATAATTGTATATTAAACAAAAGTATAATTACAAATAAAATAGAAAAAACATTGTGTTGGTGGTTAGAAGAAACAAGAAAATCTCTCAATCTATCTTATTCAAATATTGAATTTGATAAACAAATTGAAATACTAAAAGAAGTTAATGACATTATATTTAAATGTAAAGACAAAACTTGCCATAGATGTATATTTGGCGAAGAGATAAGTAATCTATATAATTCTTGTGAGATATTAGAAAAGATATGTGATGAATTGAATAAAAAGATATGTAGGTTAATAGAAAAGATTAATTATTATCAGGGTTATACTTGTGAAAAATTATATTGTTTAGAAGATACTGAGACTGGAGAGAAATTTGTTGTTGAAGAAAATCAGATAAAGAGATATAATATCCTCAATACTAATTTTGGAGGTGCTAATATGTTTAAATATGATGATTATGTTAATTTGACAGATAGCGATGAAGATGATGGAGATAAAATCCCTTATAATTGTCCTGAGTGTGGTTCAGAATGGGAACTTAGTTGCGATTACGATGAAGCATTTGTTCTATGCACTAACGATGATTGTGGATACATGATTAAAATGCCAGAGAAAACTGAAGATTAAGTATAAAATAAAAATAGGCATTCTATTTTCCATTTTAAGGCTCTAAAAAAAATGATGCTTATAATTAATCCTGTTCAGAAATATGATTGCTTAAAATGGAAAATATAAAAAAACAATAAAGTGATAGTGTAAGGCATAGAAGAGTTGATTCTATGCCTTATTATCGTTAAATTAAGTTATTTCAATAATTATATAAATAAAATATTTAAAAAAGTCAGTTAAAAGTCAGCTAAAATCACTATTTTTTGCCTTATCTGTATGGTATAATAAATATACAAACTTTGATAGGAGGGGTGACG